>NZ_DS560019.1:600000-970000 GCF_000154825.1 Anaerofustis stercorihominis DSM 17244
TTGAACCTAATAGTTCTCTTTCTTCGAGATCATTCAACTTGATAACAGCTCCGTCAATTTCATATGGCATGGATTTTCTGCTGTCTTCTTTCTTTATAAGCTCATCAAAAATATCCTTCATATTATCAAATATTTTATATTCGCTTACTTTAAATCCTAAAGACTTTAAATAATCAAGACTTTCACTATGAGATGATAAAGTCTTTCCTTCAATATGTTCAAGATTAAATATAAAACAGTCAAGATTTCTTTTTGCAGCTATTTTTGAATCAAGCTGCCTTATGGAACCCGCTGCCATATTTCTGGGGTTTGCAAAAAGGCTAAGACCTTCTTTTTCCCTTTCTTTATTTATCTTTTCAAAATTGTCTTTATAAATAAGGACTTCGCCTCTAACCGTTAAATCAACTTCTTCATTAAGTTTCAAAGGAATAGATTTAATTGTTTTTACGTTTAGTGTTACATCTTCTCCGACTTCTCCGTCACCTCTTGTGGCTCCGACAGAGAGCAGTCCTTTTTTATAAGTAAGGACTATTGTAAGCCCATCGAATTTATTCTCCAAAGTATATACCGGATTTTCGATTTCTTTCTTTACCCTTTGGTCAAACTCCAATAGTTCATCATAAGAAAAAGCATTCGATAAGCTTAGCTGCTTATACTCATGCTTTACTTTATCAAAGGCATCAAGAGCCTTTCCCCCTACTCTATCGGTAGGGGAATATTCTTTTTTATACTGAGGATATTCTTCTTCGAGCTTAGTTAATTTCCTAATAAGCATATCGTAATCATAATCAGATATGCTTGGATTATCCTCTTCATAATATTTTCTGTTATGTTCTAATAACTCTTCGGTTAATTTTTCTATCTCTTTTTTTATATCTTCCATCTATATACCTTTAAAATATATGAAGTTTGTTACACAACTGTTTAGGTTCTTTTCCGCTGATATAATATCTTATTTCTTTGTTTTCTTTATCACATTTTTCTTTATTGAATAAAAGTCCAGTTGAAGCATCAACGGTTGCCTTAGTAACTATTCTGTCAGAATATTTATTTACATCTTCTTCGGGAATAGAAACAGTTTCAACTTCAAGCCTTGTAAAATATTCTCTATTCGTTACATCTATATTATCTTTTACAACTAATATATTTTTATACTTGATTTCTTTATCTGCTGAATTTTGTGAATTCGCAACATTTGCAATTTTACCAAAATCATCTATTTCATTGGTATTATTTACATACCTGTTATAGAAGGATGCAACACCGGATGAGCTTATTCCATATAATATTTTATTAGATGGGGTTCCGACCCAAATACTTGTAGCTAGATTACCGGTAACACCGCAGAACCAAAAGTCTTTATTATCATGTGTGGTACCTGTTTTACCAAAAGTCTCATATTGAGTCTGAGCGAGGGTACCCGTACCGTACTTAACAACACCCTTCATACATTCGACTATTGCAGAATTTGCTTCACTTGTTCTTACCCTCTTTGCAGTAGAAGGTTCTCTTTCATACAATAATTTTCCATCCTTTGTTGTGATTTTATCAACAAAGTAATAAGGATATTTTTCTCCGTCATTTGCAAAAACCGAATATGCATTGGCAAGTTCCAGCGGTTTAAAACCATAAGTAAGTCCTCCGAGAGCAAACGCGTAGTTATTATCGTTATATACAGGATCGTCTTTGACATCTACAAGTGTTGAAAAGCCGAATTCTTTTACTGCATCATAACCAGCAAGGTCTCCGTTTTCTTTAACGCCGAGTTCATCGTATAGTCTTAAACAAGCAGTATTTAATGAATTTGTTATTGCTTTTTGTATAGTTACTCTTCCATAATATTTATTCCCGTAATTCTTAGGTGAGTATCCATAAAGATTTATTGGTCCGTCCTGAACCGTTGAATATATGGTTTTGTCAGGCTGTTCCAAATATTTTGATACATATAAAGGTTTTATCGTACTTCCCGGCTGACGAGGCGTATTTGCCATATCTATGGAAGATGAACCTCCATAGTAAGCAAGGACTTTCCCGTTTGAACCGTCCACCGTTACAAATGCCATATCAGCACTGTCTTTAAGTCCGTATGCAGACATAAAACTATCTACACTTTTTACACCTGCAGTCTGAAGACTCATATTTAGAGAACAATAAATTTTTATACCGTCCTGATTTATCATCTGTTCGACTTTTTCCTGAGCCTTTTTCTTACTCATCTGATTTTTATTTGTAAAACTGTTTACAAGAACATTTTGTGCCTCGCTTAATACTCTTTGTGAGTAAGCACCGCAGCCTTTTCTTATTCTTCCGTTAAAATTCTTTTGAGAATCACTTTTTTTGATTGATATTTTTACTGCTTTCGCTTTTTCATTTTCTTCATGAGTTATATATCTGCTGTCTTCCATAGCGTCTAAAACTTCTTCTTTTCTGATTTTAGACTGCTTATATCCTGACTTAGTCGTTGGATTATATACTGTTGGAGCCTGAGGTATACCAGCTAAAAGTGCACATTCTTCAAGTGTCAAATCCTTTACGTGCTTTCCGAAAAATCTCTTTGAAGCTTCTTCTACACCGTAGGTACCCTGTCCCATAAATACATCATTCAAATAAATTTCTACTATCTCATCTTTATTAAATTCCTGCTCAAATTTAACGGCGAGAAGGATTTCTTTTATCTTTCTGGTATAGGTTCTCTCGTCAGATAAAAATAATCTTCTTACAACTTGCTGAGTTATGGTTGATGCGCCTTCATGAATTCCGTTGCCTTTAAGATTTACCGCAATGGCTCTAAAAATCCCTTTAAGGTCAAAACCATGATGTTTATAAAATCTTCTGTCTTCTATCGCAACAACGGCATGGACCAAATTTTTGGGCATATCGTCTATAGATACAAGTGTCCTGTTTTCATCATAGATCTCGCCTACCAACTTTTTATCACTTGTTAATATCTGAGTTTTCAGCTTAGGCGAATATGTATATCCGGAAATATCCGGTAAAGTCAGTGATACATACATAAATAATGTAGCACCGGCTAAAATAATTCCTATTAATAATATCCCTAATATTTTGGTTAAAGATTTTTTCAATGTACTACCTTCCGTTACAATAATATTTTTCGTTTTTATTTTATTTATATTAAAATTTACAAAAAAACTGTTTTTTTTAATTTATAATAATAATAGTATAAAAAATGTAAAAAAAGAGGCTTTTCATGAATTATTCACAAAAAATTAATAATTTTCGCTTATTTATTATATCTATTATCATAACTTTATTAATATTACCATGTTTTCCATCGTTAGTAAATGGAAAGGATGAAAAAAAACTTACGAAAATAATGGGAGAAAACTCCCTTTGTACAGCCGAACAAATGTATACATATCTAATAAAAAACAATAAACCGAACACCAAAAATTCAATCACTAAAAAGTATGCTTTGAGCTTTGTCAAAACAACCATCAAAGAAGCAAAAAAAGAAGGAGTAAGACCTGATATCGCATTCTCAGTAATGATGCACGAAACCGGATGCTTAAACTACGGAGGAGATGTAACGAAAGAACAAAATAACTTTGCAGGACTTGGAACCACCGGAGGAGGAGTAAAAGGTGCAAAATTCAAAACAATGACAATAGGTATAAGAGCAGTTATCCAGCACTTAAAATGTTATGCCTCAAAAGAACCCTTAAAAGGTAAATGTGTAGACCCGAGGTGGAATGATTCTTTAAGAGGAAAAGCTATGTATGTTGAATATTTGGGCTATGCGGACAATCCATATAAAAAAGGCTGGGCATATCCGGGAAAAGGGTATGGTAAAAAAATATTAACTCACTTAAATAAAATAAATAAGATAGGTAAAAAAGGAAATACTGATGAGGACAGCTCAAAAGATAATGATGAAAAAATCATTTTAAAAAGAGAAAAAAAAGACCAAGTTGTGAATACGACACTTTCCGTAGGATTTAATGTTTTATTAATATACCTTATGTTATTGATACTTCATAAAATAAATAAAAGTGAAAAAAAATATAATAAATATAAAAGAAAATAACTTTTTTATTAAAATGCAAAATACTTAATGCTGCTTTTAATAATCAATTTCCTTAAGACTGAACTAATATAAATTTTTTTATAAATTTCAGTCCAATCCGAGAAAGCCCCATCGGGGAAGGGGCTTTTTTAAATAGGAGTTTCAAATCAACTTATCTTTTTTATTTTGAAGATAGTACCGCCAACTCCTGCTACTGCAAATATAGCTATTAAGCCATAAAATATAGAGTTTGAGCTGTCAGAAGTATCCGGTGAATCTGTTTTTGTTTTACTGTTTGTTTTAGTTACAGTACTGCCATCGGATACAGAGTTTTTGCCTGTTTCTGTTTTTGTAAGCTTCGGTATCAATACATAGGAATTCATATCTTTTACTCCGCATACACTGCATTCAAGATGCTTCTTTCCTTCTTTTTCATATGTAGCCTTTTCGTCTATCACTTCTTTATTAAACTTATGTCCCAAACTAGGTATCTCTTTTTCAGAGGTATTATCCTTTAAACCACAGTATTTACATTTCATATATTTCAAGCCCTTTTCAGTACAGTTCGCAGCTTTTTCTGTTACTTCTACGCTGTAATCATGTACTCCTGTTTCCGAGATCTCGATAGGCTCAATAAATACATCTTTGCAAGTATCACATATAAAAGCTTTAGTGCCTTTTGCTGTACAGGTAGGTTCTTTGGTAGTCTTCCAGCTGCAGTCATGGAACCCCGTAGCAGGAAGGACAATGGTAGTTTCCGGTACACCGGTATTTCCGCAGTCACAATCCCCGGATGCATAAGTAACGCTTCCGTCGGTTCCGCAGGTAGGTTCGGTTCTTGAAATAACAGTATTTCCATGGCACACGCCCTCGGTAGAAAAGCTAACGCCTCCATAAGATGATTTATTCTTTTCAAAATTTTCATACACCTTTGACTTAGCGGCGGTAGAACCCTTATGTCCGTAAACCGTACCGCTGGTAACGTTGGCAAGCGGAGTCCTGAAATCAATATCCAATGAAAGAGAATGAATGATCAGCTTTGCTCCGGAACTGTTAAGATGACCATAAATAAATTCCCTATCTACGGATGTTACGCTTTCCGGAAGTTCAACTTCTTCTATTGTATTCATAAAATTAGTGAAACTCTGCTTTCCTATGCTTTCTACCCCTTCGAGAACTCTAACCCTTTTTAAATTTTCAGTTCTAAACACACCCTCTCCGAGAGTCTTTATATTGCCCGGTACAACAATATCAGGTATATCACAAAGATAAAATGCACTATCAGGCATTTCGCTAAGGTTTCTGGAAAATCTTAGTTTTTTGACATTATGACAACTTGAAAATGCTCCGGCGCCTATGGATGTAACAGAATCAGGAATATATATACTCTTTAATTTACTATTTTGATAAAATGCATACTCTCCTATGGAAGTTATCGTATCGGGTATGATTATATATGTACACTGAGTACCTCTATTACCCGTAGGATCAAAAACATAAAATGCACTATCCTCTAGACTGGTGACGGTATATTGGATACCGTTATACTCGACGCTTGAAGGTATCTCATACATACCGCTAAGTTCCGTGATATTATCCTTGGGAGTATTCTTTAATGCAAAAGATACTTCATTGGGCGAAGTTTTCGTTACTTTATATGTAATCGTAAAAGTCTTATCTCCCTGCTCAAAAGTATCCTCAAAGGTATCTCCCACACCGAGAGTACTCTTTAGCTCAGCCGATGTTTTTTTGTTCGTCGCTCCTCCCGATATTTCATTATCATTGCCCGCTGCAAACACCGATGTGAACGCCGATGAAATCATCAAACATGACAATAAAATACTCAACATCATTCTTCTTCTATTCATTTTTAACCTCTCTAATTAAATATATTTCGACATTTTATAATTGTTACAATAAGCGTAAATTTTGTAACAATTATGATATACTTAACTAGTATCAATAGTTTATAAGAAATGACATAAATATAACACATACATTCAAGCTACATGTAATATTTATGTCTTTTTTCAAGTTTTATACTATAGTTACAAAAAGTACACTTTTTTTTAAAAAATTATAATCAAAAATGTAAAATAAAATCATAATTGATCCTTTTATATAAATAAGGGGCGCGGAATCTGCCGAAGGCAGGCGTAGTGCCCCGAAATACATAATTAATAAAATTGTAATTTCCTAAATAATAAAATTTCTTTATAGTCACTTTTGAAAAGTAAGTATTTTTAAATTGAATTATTTATCTCATTATATTAATATATACTTATTGAAAGAGAGGCTTTATATGAAATACAATACTGTAATTTTTGATTTTGACGGAGTAATAGTTGATTCCTGGCTGGGTATAGCCAAAGGATTTGTAAAGTGCCTTGGAGAATATGGGATAGTAGAAACGATCGAAAATGTAAAAAAAATGATTGGTCCTCCTTTTGCACACTTAATTGTGGATAAGTATGGTTTTTCTAGAGAAGAAGGTGCAAAAGCCATAATGATACATAGAAAATACGTAAGAGAAAAAGGAGTATATGAAGCAAATTTATTTGAAGGAGTATATGAACTTTTAGAAACATTATATAACAAAGGGATTACTCTTGCCATTGCTTCAAATAAACCTCTGGAAAATGTTGCATGTCAGGCTGAATATTTTAAAATCGATAAATTCTTCGAATTTATTAACGGACAGGATGATTTGCAAACAAGAGGAAACAAAGCCGATTTGGTAAGAGAAACAATGAAAGTATTAAATATAGATGATCCCCATAAAGTACTGATGATAGGGGATAAACCAACGGATATAGAAGGCGGACACGAAAATGGTTTGGATGCCGTAATGGTAAGATACGGATATGGGAATGAAGAAGAAATCAAAGGCTGCAATGCAGATTATTATATCGAAAGACCACTTGATTTATTAAATATAGTACTTGGAGATTAAAATGGTAAAATTACTCGCACTTGATCTTGATAAAACACTTATAAGAGATAATAATACTATATCCGATACAGATAAAAAAGCGATCCAAAAATGTATTGACAGAGGAATAATAGTGAGTATCATATCGGGACGAAACGATGCATCTATAAAACCCATCGCTCAAGAGCTAAAAATCATTAAAAACAAGCATATAGGTGTAAACGGAGCCTTACTCCTCGATTTCATAAACGGACATGAAGAGCTTATTACTATAGATAATGATATATACGATTATTTAGTAGAAAAATTCAGCGAAGATGACAGAGATTTTATGCCTCTAAACAGAGAGGGGTATTTTTATAAAAATGAAGGTCATCTCCTTGATGATGTACGAACTTGGATAGATGATGAAGGACTTATAAAGGGAGATTTGGCTTCCCTTAAAGACTGCTATAGGATATCGGTTCATTTTGAGGATAAAGAGGATCTTGAATATTTAAAAAGCTATTTACCAAAAAGCATTTACGGAACGGTCGATAGAAACGTATACGATATAAGACCGACGAAAGTAAATAAATTTACCGGTCTTGAAGCACTAATGAAACACTATGATATCAATAAAAATGAAGTGGCTACCATAGGGGATCAGGCAAGTGATATAGAGCTTCTTGAAAATACAAAATATTCTTTTGCGGTACAAAATGCAGATGAATTCACAAAGAAAGCAGCTAATTATGTACTTAAAAAGACTAACAATGAAAATGCGGTAGCGGAAATGATAAATGAATACTTATTAAAATAAAAACACCCATAAGGGTGTTTTTATTCGTTTATTCTATTATTTACTCTTACTACAGCAAAGCGACTGATAGGTCCCGCAAAAATAATATTTATAAAAAACGCCGCACAAAAGTTCCTCGGCCATATCAAAAAATAATCACTTAAAACATCACCAATATATTCTCCTGCAATCATTGCGCCTGCTACGGTCATGATAAGCGACATTGCTGTAACAATAAAAATCGCATTAAATAACATAAATTCACACTCGCTTTCTTCTTCACTTAAGAAAAAATTTATGCATTTATCTTTTAGTTTCCCTACCGCAAAATTTTGAATAAGATATGCAGCTAAAAATACAAAAGGTAAAGTCCTAAAACTCAACAAAAATGCATTGAAGCTGATTTCACCCATATTTATAAACGTCTCCAATAAATTCATCATAAATACCATGACAAAACACATGGTAAGACCATATATCAAACTCGTTTTTTTGCTTTCCAAATTCTCACCTCCGAATAAAAAAATAACGCGCTGCTTTAAACTGGATTTACGCCATAAAGCCACGCGTTTTTATTATTATATCATATTTTAAACTTTAGTGTAATATTAAAATTTAATTCAATATAATAAAGTTTAAAATACTAAAAATGTTTACTTTATTTATTTAACTACATAAATTATTAAAATAAAACAGTAATTTAATTTCTAATAATTAATGTTATTTAAATTTTTCTATCATTTTTTAAATATAAAACAATAAGCAATAATATTATTATTGATACAACAAAAGTAAACATCCATTGCTCAATATTAGATATGTCCTTAGTTTCCGGATTTGAAGTTAAATTTCTTTTAACATCTGATGGATTTGATATATTTGATCTACCTGGAGATTTTACTTTGTCTTTTAAAGTATTTATTATAACAAATCCTTTATCAACATCACCTGTTATATTAGTTTTATATCCATCAACACCTGCTTCTTCAATATAATAATTTATTTCCTTTCCATCTTTATATTTGGGAAGCGGCTTTGATTCAAACACCAAATCCGATTCATCCCACACACCATCTTTTGCTGATTTCAATATTATTGTCTCAACAATATTAGAACCATCTTTAATATGTATTTTTATAGAATTTGGTCTTATATTATTTTTATTGTTATTATCTTTCCATATTTTTGAACCCTTAATATGAGTTACTAAAGTATTTGTATTAATAAAATCTGCAGCACATGTTGTATTCTCATTAATAATCCCTTGCTGCACCTCACCAGGAATAGCATACCAATTATTTACAGCTTTCTCGGTAACTTTATATTTAGTCCCTTTTGGAATACCAAGAATCGTTATACTTTCGTCATGATGAAGAATCAGCTTATCACCACTTCTAATATATCCCGACTTATCTGTACCAAAGAAATAATAATCTCCGGGCAAGTCTTTACCAAATGGATCTTTAAGCTCCAAAGTAAATTCAAAATAACGCTTATAATCATTTTCTGTTAAATTTTTACCAATAACACGTTTACTAACTTTTAATTTTCCTTTTTCAACATCTTTATCGTTTTTATCTGTCACTACGACAATATTTATTAAGCTAAATAATCCCGTAATATCTTCATCTATTTTTTCTTTATTTGCACTATTATTAACAGTATTACCATAAAAAGGTTTTACTAAAGCTTGATAATTCTGTTTGACACGAGTTCGAATAAAACCTTTATCTGTTACAAAAAATGGATAAAAATTTTTACCTCCGTCTTCATCATGCAAACCATAACTAATAACTGCATTCATATCATAATGAAGGTTCATACTTTGATTAATATTATCTGTATCTTCCAAAATAATATCTTTCCATCCATTAATATCAAACTTTCCACTTTTTTGATATTGTGCATAAGCAGTAATATCTCGAAGTGTTATATTAACTGTTTCATCTGATGCATATTTAACCATATTTTGAGTTAATTTACCAACACCTGCCATAACAGTAATGCCATCATCACTGGATCCTGCATCAGCATAAATAGAATAAATGCCGACTACCACCGGGATTTTTTTATTATTAACCTCATAACCTTTAGGAGCTTTTACTTCTTTTAAATAATACCGATCACAAGAAGTTCTTGCCCATTCAATCTTCGCATACCCTTCTTTCACAGTAGCATCATCCTTCATTGGAACCGACGGCTTAAATATTAGCACACCATCTTTACCATCTACATTAGCTGTAATACCACTGGCGGCAACTTTATCATTATCCATTCTAACAAGCTGAAACTCCGCTCCATTAACAGCTATGCCATTTTGATCAACTTTCCAAACACGTAGCTCTCGTTGCTCATTCGGAATATATATAAGAGAACTAAACCTACGAGTAAACTGATCTACATTCATTAAACTGAAACCACGTTGGTCATATCCGTTATCTTGATCATATACTTGACCATTAGACGGTATTTGATAAACTTCTTTAGCTATATCATTTATGGTTTTTCCATTATTTAGCTGATATCTAATATACTTACCCAATTCATCATAGCGCTCTTTCGAACTTTTTGCTTTTATATTTAATTTTTCAAATACTGATGAATTGATAATGGCATAAACCATTTTCATATCACCTTTTGCATTATTTAACTGATATCTATCGGCTCTTCCCGGTAAATCAAACAAATTACCATTAAGTCTATCTGTTAACTCATCCCATTCCAAATACCAATGCGGAGTATTTAAATCATTGTCAGCACATTGAGTTAATGAAGCAATTAAGACTGCAAATCGCCAACTCAGTGCGGATCTATCCTCCGGAGTAACCTTATTAAAGCCCTTTGTATTACTACCGTATAATGCTGTCCATTTTAAACTTTCTTGTTCATATAGCATAGGAATAGCAACTACAAGTCCATTTTCCTGTTCATCCAAACTTATTTTTGTATCGCTAGCATTAATATCTCCGGAACCGGTATCAAATTTTCCATACGTAACATTACTATTTCCTTGAATTGTAGAAGCAAAGCTTGCATAGGCACCTGTAGCCCACTTGTTATTAACAATTAACATATTATTATTATAATCATACTCTAAAACAATATCCACAGGAAGTGTTCTATAACCAACCGGAGTCTTTGTTTCTTTTAAAATATAATACTTAATATTGTTATTATGATACCGATCAGTAAAGTTAAAAGGACGTTCGTTTATATCAGTTTCTTCCGGTTCTATAAACTCAGCTAAACCGTTCTCATCTGTTTTTAAATGAGCTAGAACACCATTTTTAATCTCATATTTACCATTATTATTTTTTATAGGTAATCCTTTGCTATTTAAAGATGCTTCATATAATTCAAATTCTACATCTTTTAAAGGATTACCTTCCTGATCAACTTTTTTAATTTGATGATGTAATGCAGGTACTAAATTAAAACGTAAATCAATACTTGAATCATAATTACCACGCTCTAAATAAAACATTTTTAAAACATGGTTTGTATTACTTGCGAAAGTATTTCCGGACCAATCAACACTATCTTCTTTTCCTGCATCTTTAAATAATTGCCTTAATGTAGTTTTTGTTACTAATCCGGATGTATTCTCAGGATTATCATGATCGTAATTAGGAATACCTTTTGTATCAAAACTACGACCAATTATAACATCTCCGCTAGCAAAATCAATTACTCCGTAAATTTCACTATGTACTCCACCTAAGTCTAAAACCAACACATCATCAATATATACCCATACATCATCGTCTCCGGAAAATTGGAAAGTCATAGGTTGTTTCCCCGATATCCCTTGATTGACTAATCCACTAGATGGCTGTCTAAAATCAACATCAACTGTCATACCTAAATGATGATTCATTGTATTTCCCGAGCATGCGACACTACTCGTTAATTCATTATTACTATTTACTCCATCGAATACTTCTTTACCTGTATTAAAAGGAAAAAAATTACCTACGCTATTCTCAGCATCCGTTCTCACTGTTGCAGGTGCATCATAAAGCTTAAAATTTCCGTCACTCTTTATTTCACTTCTATCATTATCATCTCTTGTCGAAGTATTCTTTTCAAATTCAGCAAAGTTTTCTCTCATATTATAATAATAGTACCCTTCGCCATCAACTTGAAATAAACCAGTTACATTTTCATAACTCTTTTTATAACCATTATTTTTTTGAAGATCAAATAAGTAATCCAAAGATTCCTTTCCTTTTTCTAATGTTTGACTAGATGCCTTCTCCCAATTATTTATAACTGTCTCACTTATATTCTGAACCCCTTCTTCTTTATAATCCTCATAAGAAGTAACTCCACTTTGATGAGTACCTGCGTATTTATATTCTGTAATATCCTCCCAGTTTCTTTCATCTTTATTCCCGGTCAATTTTTTTCGAGCTGCATTTGTATTAATAACAGGGTAACCATCTACAAGAGTTGATTTGACTATTCCTTCCATACCAGCATATTTTTTACCGTATGCTGTATTTTCACCAGCTCCTTTATTCCAAAGCCCCGCATGTACAACACCATCCCCAAATATTAAAAGGTGATTACTATTAATACCTTTATTCCAATTATCAGGTCCCGAATAAAGACCCGTTGTACCCCATGGACCTGGGTATTGCCTAGGGTGTGCTTCATTCTCTTTTGAAAGTATATCACCTTTTGTCGGATTTTCTGTTTCTACCCAATAATCAAATAGATTTATTTTTACGCCGTCAGGATTTACTCCTTTAACAATATGCTGATTTAAAACATCATCAGAAAGCGGAGTGCTTGCATTAACAGTAAGAACAGGTATCCATATAGATGCTATAACAAATAAAAATATTAAAAATACTTTCCTTCTTATATTTAATTTTTTATTATATAATTTCATACAATATCATCCTTTTTATTAATAAAATTTTATTTTTTTATAATGTATATATCAAACATCATAAATGCATATTACAAAAAGTATACATTTTGTATACATTTTGTAAAAACTTAATACATTCACTAAAATATTATTTGATTACTCGTTATATCTAAATATAAATACAATTTGATACAAATATCAATTTAATATGTATTAATAAAAGACGTTACAAAATGTATATTTTTTGTAACGTCTTGTTAAAAATAATATTTAAATGTTTTTTCCATTATAGCAAATACAATTTATAACAAACAATACCCATCTGTTAAGGTCAGTATATAGCTATATTATATTTATATGGTTAAAAACAAATTAAAAAGTTAAAGAATAAAATATTATAAACAAAAAAATAAATAACACCCCAAATAATATTAGGGTGTTATTTACATTTATAATATTTTCTTTAAAAACCGTCTAAATCAATTAGATACTCAGCACATTTTACAACATAATGATTACATTTTATAATCACTATATACAAAAATACAACATCACTATTGTTTTCTTGTTAATATTTTATTCGTCATAAGAACCATATTCGAATTCAAAATCATCATCATAATTGATTTCATTCTTAACAGGAACTTCTCTTTTCCTTTTTATATTATTCATGGATCTGGAAACCACATTTACATTTTTCTTTTGCTTTGGTTTACTTATTTTTTTCTCGCTTCTTCTAACAGGTTCAGGGTAATCTTCATCAACACTTGTTCTGATTTGCTGAGTTAAGGACGACGCCTTTTCGAAATGAAGTGCTTCTCCCTCTTCATCCTCTACATCCAGAAGTGAAGAACTGTAATCCTCCTTAATATCATCATAAGTACTTACCCTGGGTTTAATAGGTTCCGGTTCATATTCTTCGTAATAATCCACAGGTTTATTGATTTCTTTTCTTATTTCTTCAATAGGACTGGTATCTTCTTCTTCATAATATATTTCTTCTTCAAGCTGATCTTTTGTATATTTTGTAAAGAAAAACAGTCCCGCAAATATAATAAGAGCAACAAGAATAAGGAATACATTACCTAAGATGTAAAGTACTCCGGAAACCAACATCGTACCCGCTAGAGGAACCAGCACTCTTAAAATAAAGTCCTTTTCAAAAATATCTCTCATTTATTTTCATCTCCTAAACTAAATTATCATCACTATACGCTTCAGAACTCGTAGGATCATCTTCAACGGTGATGAATTTTGTGTATTCTCCATGGAACTTAAGCTTAACGGTTCCAACGCTGCCATTTCTATGTTTAGCAATTATTACTTCCGTAGAATCATCCTCACTCTCCGGATTATAATATTTATCTCTGTATAAAAGCATTACAAGGTCGGCATCCTGCTCGATCGCTCCCGACTCTCTAAGGTCTGAAAGCATAGGTCTTTTATTCGTTCTGGCTTCCGGTCCACGGGATAACTGACTAAGAGCTATTACCGGACATCCAAGTTCTTTTGCTATTCCCTTTAAAGTCCTTGAAATAGTGGAAATTTCCTGCTGCCTGCTCTCAACTCTTTCATTTATGGTCATAAGCTGCAAGTAGTCAATGATAATTAGATCCAGACCTTCGGTAGCTTTAAGCTTTCTGCACTTTCTTCTAAGCTCTCCAACAGAAATCCCCGACGTATCATTAATAAACAATTTTACATCATTTTCTCTTATTGTCCTTACCATATCGTATAAACTCGACCATTCGCTTGGGAATATATTTGCTATCCTAAGTCTTGAAGAATCCACTTCGGCTTCCCCTGACATAATTCTGTTAGCCAGCTGTTTCGTAGGCATTTCAAGTGAGAATATTGCAACTGCCTGCTTATGTCTTATAGCCGCATTTTGAGCTATATTAACAGCAAGCGCGGTCTTACCCATACTTGGTCTGGCGGCGATAAGCACAAGATCCCCTTTTTGAAATCCGGATGTAATATCATCTATTGCTTCAAAACCGGAAGGAACACCTATGACTTTTTCATCCAGCTTTTGAATTCTGTTAAGTTCATTAACAGCATCGCTGACCGCATCTGATAGTTTTGTAAAATCGGTAGTATTATTATCCATGGATATATCATAAACCGACTTTTGAGCTCTTTCTATCATTGAAGACGCATCATCTTCATTTGCATAACATTTATCTATGACATCTCCAAGTTCCCTTATAAGCCTTCGCCTTATAGATTTCTCTTTTATGATATCACAGTAGTGCTCTATATTATTTGTCGATACTACACTATCACCTATTTTTGTTAAAAATTCATAACCGCCTATCTTATCAAATACACCATTTTCTTTCAGTTCATTTGAAAGAGTAAGCGCATCTACAGCCTTACCTCTGTCCGAAAGGGCCAAAACTGCTTTATAAACCCATTTATGCTGATCATCATAAAAATCATCTACACTTAAAACTTCTCTTACTACACTTATAGTTTCACTGTTTATTAATGTGCATCCAAGAACACATCTTTCCGCTTCACTGTTATGAGGCATAACTTTTAAGCTTAGTTTATCTGCCACTTCCCGACTCCTTACTCGATTTACTATATATTTTAATTATTCACTTACTACGTTGATTTTAACCATCGCTTCTATATCTTCAAAAAGCTTTACTTTTACCTTATGTTCGCCTTCGGTTTTGATATTGTCCATTACGATTTTTCTTTTATCAACCTCTGCCCCACTTGCTTTCTTTATAGCATCGCTTACGTCCATTGATGTAACAGAGCCGTAAAGCTTTCCGTCAGGACCCGATTTTGCCTTTAAATCAACAGATATTTTTTCAAGTTCAGCTTTTGCCTTTTTCGCATCATCGATTAACTTTTCTCTGTTTTCATTTTCAAGCCTTATTTCTTCTTCAAGCTTTTCTATATTTGCTTTTGTGGCTTCAACTGCCTTACCGTTCTTAAGTAAGAAATTATTTGCATATCCGGTTTTTACATTTTTGATTTCTCTTTTTTTACCTATACCTTTTATATCTTCAAGTAATATAACTTTCACGTCTAATCCTCCATACTGTATTAATTATTAAACATTATAGCACAGTTTATATTAAAATTATAATGGTTTTTGATTAAGAAAACATTAAGATAATCAGATTTAAAGGTTAGTTTAAGATACTTCCTTGACTATTCAATCCAAAAAAAGTAAAATATAGAATAATATAAATTATAGGATAAAGGAGTATATTATGAAAGTAAGTAAAGATGATGTACTATATACTGCATCTCTTGCCAAGATTGATATAGATGAAAAAGACGTTGAGGCATACAGAGATACTCTTACAAAACAGCTTGAATATGCTAAATCTTTAGATAATGTAGATACAGAAAATGTAAAACCTTTAGCACACGTACTGGACCTTGAAAATGTAGTCAGAGAAGATGAAGTAAAAGAAGGACTTAACATAAAAGAAGCTTTACAAAATGCACCGGATAAAGACGGCAGATGTATTAACGTACCAAAGATGTTATAAATTTTTTTAAGTAAGCGAAGGTAAAACATGGATAAATTACAAATTAAAATACCCGCAAAAGTCAATCTCGGATTAGATGTAGTGGGTAAAAGAAAAGATAATTATCATGATATTAAAACAGTAATGCATTCAATCAATATTTACGACTATCTAACTTTCGAAAAATCAGAAAAAATTGTTATTACCTGCAATAATGATGAAGTTCCAAGAGACGAAAATAACATAGTATATAAATGTATAAAGGAAATCTCTACACTTAAAAGTGATAGAGATTTATTATCCGTGCATATAGAAAAAAGGATTCCGGTATGCGCAGGACTTGGAGGCGGCAGTGCAAATGGTGCAGCGGCCTTAATTGCTTACAATAAAATTTATAACCTTGATTTAAGCAAAGATCAGTTATGTGAAATAGGTAGAAAGATCGGTGCTGATATACCATTTTTGATCCACAGCGGAGCAGGGATGTGTGAGGGGATCGGTGAAAAAATAAGACCCATATATCCATATATACCAAGCTATATAGTCCTATGCAAGCCTGATTTTGGTGTAAGTACAAAGTTTGCATATGACCTTATTGATAATGCCACTGATTTAAAAAGACCGGATTTCACAGCTTTGATGAACGGGCTTTTAAATTCGGATAGAAAGAAACTTAAAAAAGGACTTATAAACGTTTTTGAACCTTTTGTATTGGAAAAATACCCCGAAATAAGATATATAAAAGAAAAGTTTGAAAAATTAGACGCAGTCGGAGTACAAATGAGCGGTTCGGGTCCAAGTGTTTTTGCTTTATTTGACAGCTTGGAAAAAGCTCAATTTGCATATGAAGAATTTTTCAAAGAATATAACACAGTATTTTTAACAAATTTCACGGAAAGTGATAATTCACTTCTTACATATGAATTGAGATAAATTTATAACATCGGTATTTAACCGATGTTTTTATTATTAATAAATATTATTATCTGCATATACAGTCAATGCTTAAATTAAATAAAATAATACTATTATATAAAAAAAGAAAGTCGTTTGACTTTCTTTTACTTTTCTACCACGGTAAACCCAAACGTTCCGCTCCCCAAATGAGCACCTATTGTAGGTCCTATATTATAAATATCATTTTCATTTATATTTTCATCTATTGATTTTAATTTTTTTATAAGTTCTTCACAGTTTTCTTTCTCATTTGAATAAGGGAAATATGCGGGATAATTAATATCTCTGTCTATTTTTTGATATTCTTTTACCATTTTTTTATAAGCCCTGGCTTTTCCGAGAGATTTATCTTTCATAAAAAGCTTACCTTCACTGTCAATACTTATGATAGGCTTCATATTTACAGCCTCGCCTAATGTAGCCTGAGCTTTCGTCAGCCTTCCGCCTTTATGCAGATATTCCAAAGTATCCACCATAACTACAGAACGAAGTTTTGTAACCAAATAAGATAATTTCTCGTATATTTCTTTACCGCTTAGACCTTCATCTCTGAGTTTTACGGCAGTATCAACCAATAGCCTTACACCTGTTACGGCATGAACGCTATCTATGATAAATATATTATCATAGTCTGCAATTTGCTTTGCAATATTTGCACTCTGAACCGTACCGCTTAAACCGCTTGAAAGTAAGATCGCTATTATGTCGTCTCCCGCTTCTTTTGCTTCATGAAAATACTTAAGAAATTCTCTCGGTGCAGGCTGAGCGGTTTTAGGAAAAATATCGGTATTCAATAATTTATCGTAAAAACTATCTTTATCTATATCCACCCCGTCATAATAATGTTCTTCCTCAAAAGAAACCATTATAGGTACAAATAATATATCTTTTTCTCTTATTTCATTTTGTTCATAGTCCGATGATGAATCCGTTAAAATTTTTACTCCCATATTTACCTCCTATGCAGCAAACTGACATATCCCGATATCTCATTAAAAATATCGGTTGCATTCCTTGCCTTATCCTTTCCCAAACTATATACAAGTTTATCTATAAGCTTTAATACCATATTATATTCTTCTTTATATATATCGATTTTATCTTCATTTAAGGATATATAAATAACTCTTTTATCTTCTTTACTTTTTGTTCTTTTGACAAGTCCTTTATCTACAAGTCCGTTGATTATTTTATTTATCTGAGATTTCAATAAACTCGTCCTGTTACATATTTCTTTTACTGAAAGTCCTCTTTTATTATTTCGATCTGTAAGTTCTTTATATAAAATATGACATAGCACACCTTCATTAAAAGATAAGTTAACCATGTATCTTTTATTCCTTAATATTGTTGAAAGATTGATCCATGAATCCAAAAAATCTTCGCTTACAGTATCCATATATCCCTCCAATTAGTTCACAAAGTAAACAATTAGGTTTTATTATATATAAAGTGATATACTTTGTCAAATAAAAAAAGACTTTGAAAAATATTCAAAGTCTAAAATAAATTAATTTTTATTATTTCTGTTACTATTCCTCGTTTCCTCCATTTCTTCACTGGTCACTCCCCATAAAACCATTCCTATTTTATTTACGGCTCTCTTACGAACTCTGCTCCCATATTCTCTGGAGTATCCTAAATTATCACTTATTTCCGTCATCCTCTGCATTTTAAAATATCTCATAACAATTACTTTTCTCTCTAAATCCGTAAGACATTCCAAAGCCTTCTCTATTTCAAAAACAAGTGACTGCTTCTCTTTTAATTCCTTTTGAAGAAGTATTTTAAAATCTGCAATATTTGTAGCTTCCGCAGCAACAAAATCATTATATATCCTGTTTGAATTAGTCGCGATATATATCGATCTTGAAGGAAGAGAACCGGGTTCGAGTTCTTCCAATCTTTTTTGAATCATTTCTATCCTTTTAATCAAAAAAGGATAGTCATATAATCTCTTTTCCGTTTGTTTATATAAATCTGTTTTCATAATAAGCCTCCTGCAACAATCATTACTAAATCGAACGTTCTTTCTACACTTGTAGATTATCACACTGTATGTGTGATTGTCAAGCAAAATTATTCATTTTGTGTGATTTTATTGATATTTTTCACACAATTAGTTGATTTCTGTATTGAAAATAATAACAAACTGTGATATTATTAAGGTGGATAAAAGAAATATATTATCTAAATCCTATATTTGGAGAAATAAAATGAATACTATTGGGGATAGAATAAAGGAACTTAGAAAAGAAAATAAATTGACCCAGCAGGAACTCGGCGAAAAACTCGGTGTACATTCCAATACAATAAGTATGTACGAAAAAGGTAACAGAAAAGTATCTGCTGAAATGGCAAATAAACTAAGCGAAATATTTAATGTAAGTGTTGGTTATATAACAAAAGGAGAAGACAATAAAAAAATCAAGGATAATTATACTTCTCTCGATGAAAGTTTATTAAATGATGAAAAATATTTAAACCTTACCCTTAAAAATCTTTTAAAGGATTCTACGATGGTAGCTTTTCAGGATTACAAAAGTTGGAGTGTGGAAGATAAAAAAGAATTACTTTTGATTTTACTCGATAAAAAATAAGAATCGTCTGGTATCAGACGATTCTTTTATATTTCGTTTCTTCCTATGATTGCATTTGCAAGTGTAGCTCCGTCGGTATACTCAAGGTCTGCCCCCTGAGGAAGTCCCTTGGCTATCCTTGTGACCTTAACATCATCAAAAGGTTTTAAGAGTTTCTTAATTACCATAGCGGTGGTTTCACCTTCTACGTTAAAACCTGTTGCAAGTATGACCTCTTCAACATCATCACTTGTACCAATCCTACTTATAAGTTCTTTTATCCTTATATCCTCTACCATGATCCCCTCCATTGGAGATATTACCCCTCCGAGGACATGATATAGCCCATTATACTCTTTTGTTTTTTCAATGGCTATAAGGTCTTTTGATTCACTTACAACCAATATCGTAGACTTATCTCTTTTAGTACTTGAACAAATATCACAAGGGTCTTTATCCGTTATGTTATAGCAAATAGAACAATACTTTAATTCTTTCTTTGCTACTTTGATAGCTTCGGATAAACTATCAACATCGCTTTGCTCCATATTTATTATATAATAAGCAAGTCTGCTTGCGGTTTTTCTGCCTACACCGGGAAGTTTTGAAAGTTCGTTTATTAAATTAAGTATAGGTTTAGAATAAACGCTCATTTTATAGTCCCGGGATATTAAGTCCGCCAAGTCCTCCCGTCAAAGAACCCATTTTGCTGTTTGCATCACTTGACGCTTTATTTAAAGCTTCGTTTACGGCAGCTGCAATCATATCACATATGATTTCGGCATCTTCTTCTTTTAACATATCAGGGTCTACTTCAATGGACTGAACTAGCTTTTCTCCGCTAACTACTGCCTTGACAGCACCGCCGCCGCTTGTTGCTTCATAATTTGTTTCTTCAAGTTCCTTTTGCATTCTTTCCATATCAGCCTGCATTTTCTGCATTTGTTTCATCATACCCTGCATATTGCCGCCGCCCATTCCATTCATTCTTCCTTTAGCCATCTAAATTTACCTCCATTATTCTTCACTGGCACCAAATATTTCCATTATCGATGCATCATAATCTTCATCTACATCCATGATATCTTCATCCACAACTATCTCATTGCTGATTTGAGATAATTCCTCATCGGAAATATACTCTTCTTCGTTGCTTGACATTATCTCGTCAAGATTGTAATCAGAAGCGATATTATCATTTACCGGTGGCTTCGAAACAACATCTTCTTCTACAGAGATATTCGAAGTTGCTTCCGGTTCTGGTTTGATATCATTTTTAATGTTTAAATCTTTTTTAAGACTCTTAAGACTGTTTTTACTGCTATCATTTTTATATCGTAATTTTATCTTTTTGTCAATATAAACAACATCTAAATTTCTGCCCGACTTCTCTTTTAAAATATCTTTAAATATTTTATCTCCGTCATTATCGAAATAAAAATCCATCATATTGAGTGCTTCACCGGGATATACAGTAAGCACATTATCTTCAAGAGATATAACTTTAAATTTATTTACACTCATACCGACGAGCGGATCCTTTGCACTGTTGATGATATAACGCTGTGTAAGGGATAAAATCTTATCAGCTTCTCTGATTTCTTTTTTATCCACCACTATTTCATTACTGTCGGGAGCTAACTTTTTAGGTTTATCTTTTAGCTCTATGATTTCTTCCTTCACGGGCATAACCCCACCGGAAAAATCCATATTCTTGATTTTTTCGATTTCTGATTTTAAATAAGATAAGCTGTTTACTTCTCTCTCTAAAGATCTTATCCTATCATTCAAAAGTTCGATTTGTTCGTTATCAACATTAACAGAAGTATTTGCACCGGTTTTATTATCAGAAGTATTATCCGCTGCACCGGAACATAAATTTATTATCTTTGCCGTAAATAAGAATTCCGGTTCGCTGAAAAACCTCATATCATTTTTAAGCTTAGCCAGCGAATATAAAATATCACTTATTCTTTTACTGTCTTCAAGTCCATTAAAACTTTCCTTTAATGAAGAGATATACGTACTGCTTTTATTTATTATTTTCTCAGGCTCTTTAACATTTACCGCTATGATTTTATTTGAGTAATATTCCATGAGCTGAGTTATAATGCTCCCGACTTCTCTGCCTTTGTTTAAAAAGTCATGAACGGCATTAAGGCTCTTATCCACATCATTTTCAAGAATACCCTTAGCTAAAAGGAATATTTCCTCATCGCTTATTAAACCCAGTATATCATCTGCTGTTTCTTTTGTTATCTTATTGTCTTTAACGACGGATATAGCCTTATCCAGTAAACTTAACGCATCTCTTAAGGCACCTTCTGTATTTAATGCAATAAGCTCCAAAGCTTCTTTTTCATACTCTATTTCTTTTTTATCAAGTATACTGGCCAAATGATTTACGACAACTTCGCTGTCTATCCTGTTAAAGTCAAAACGCTGACATCTCGATAGGATAGTGGGTAATATTTTATTTGGTTCCGTGGTTGCAAATATAAATACTATATGAGAAGGGGGTTCTTCCAAAGTTTTAAGAAGAGCATTGAAAGCTTCTGTCGTAAGCATATGGACTTCATCGATGATATAAACTTTATATCTGCCGAAATTTGGCATATAATTAACTTTCTCTTTCAAGTCTCTTATTTCATCGATACCTCTGTTTGAAGCTGCGTCTATTTCTACTATATCCGCACCGTCTCCGATATTAATATCATTACATGAAGCACATTCATTGCAGGCTTCACCCTCTTTATTATTTAAACAGCATATACTTTTTGCAAATACTTTTGCGGTAGAGGTCTTACCGGTACCCCTTATCCCGCTGAAAAGATAGGCATGAGAAATAGAATCATTTTTTATCTGATTCTTTAAAATGTTTACTATATTGTCCTGACCTATTATTTCCTCGAAATTTTTAGGCCTGAATTCTCTATACAAAACAGTGTAGCTCATTATATTACCTCTGCCTTTTTGTATTCAAATATTTTATCCATAAGTTCTTTTATTCTATCCGTATCATCGAGTAAATACAAATACCCGAAAACACATTCCAGAGCCGTAGCAAGCCTGTATGTAGAAATATTTACACTTTTTGATGAATGCTTTATTTTCGTATTTCTTCCCCTTAGGGCTACTTTCATTTCCTCTTCGGTAAAATAATCCTTTAAAAAAGAAAAAATATCGGCTTGATAAAGGGCAGAGACGTAATTCATACTCATTTTGTTCAAGTCTTTTACGCCTCTTATACCAAGCCTGATTAATGTCTTTCTTATATTTACTTCGTAGACACTGTCACCGAGATAAGCAAGTTCCTTGCTTCCTATAGATAAAATATCTTTCTTATTATCTACTTCTCTTTGTGCCACTTTACACCTTCTCTGGTATCTTCCAAAACTATGCCTTTATCAAGCAAATCATCTCTTATTTTATCTGCGAGTGCAAAGTCTTTATTCTTTCTTGCGTTCTGTCTTTTTTCAATCAGTTCAATGATTTCATCTTCAAGGATCTCATCTTCCTTTTCTTTTGTAAGTAAGCCCAAGACTCCGTTTAGCTCCATATACATTTCATAAGATTTCATTATCATTTCCTTAGATGAGTTTTCATTTACATTTGAATTTATATCTTTACTGAGGTCATAGATAGTACTTACCGCATTTGCAGTATTGATATCATCTTCCATCGCATTCTTGAATTCTTCTCTGTATTTAGGAAGCGAGTTGATAAATTCTTTTTCATCTTCTTTTAAATCTTTATCTTTTGCTTTATCAAGCAAGTATAAAAGATTTTCCTTTGTATTATATAGTCTGTTAAGACCGCTTTGTGTCTGCTTTAATATATCAAAAGAAAAATTAACGGGAGTTTTGTAATGAGCTGACAGCATAAATAATCTTACGACTTCCAAATCAAAATCTTTTGAAATGTCTCTTACCATAAAAAAATTACCTTTTGATTTAGACATTTTCTCGTTATTTATATTTATATATCCGTTATGAACAAAATAATGAACGAAATCTTTTCCGTTAGCACCTTCGGACTGTGCTATTTCATTTTCATGATGAGGGAAAATCAAATCCTCACCGCCGCCGTGGATATCAATAGTCGAACCCAGATATTTTCTGCTCATGGCAGAACATTCGATATGCCATCCGGGTCTTCCTTTTCCCCACGGAGAGTCAAAAGCTATTTCACTGTCTTCTTTTTGTTTTTTCCAAAGAGCAAAGTCCAATGGAGATTCTTTTTCATCGTTGACTTCCACTCTCGCACCAGAGATAAGTTCATCAATAGGTTTCTTGGAAAGTTTTCCGTAATCTTTAAATTTACTTACTCTGTAATATACATTTCCGTCTACATTATAAGCGTAACCGTTCTTTTCCAAGTCACTGATCAAATCTATGATATCTCCGATACATTCGCTTACTCTCGGATGAACGGTAGCTTCTTTTATTCCAAGCCCTTTAGCATCCGTAAAATATTCTTTTATATATTTATCCGCAACCGCTTTACTTGTCGTATGTTCTTCTTTTGCTTTATTTATTATTTTATCATCAATATCAGTAAAGTTTTGAACATAATTGACCTTATAGCCTTTGTATTCCAAATATCTTCTCAAAGTATCAAAAATAATGAAGGGTCTGGCATTTCCGATATGGAAAAAGTTGTATACGGTAGGACCGCATACATACATATTTACTTCCCCTTCATTAATAGGTACAAATTCTTCTTTTTTTCTCGTTAAAGTATTATATAATTTCATTTATTCCTTCTCCTTAAGCAAACAAACACTGTAGGCTTTTATACCTTCTTTTCTGCCACTAAAACCTAGTTTCTCTTCCGTGGTAGCTTTTATACTTATGTTTTTAACAGGAGTATTCATAATAAAAGAAATATTTTCGCGCATTTTATCTATATAAGGCGCTATTTTAGGCGCCTGCATGACTAGTGTGACATCAGCATTATTAAGTTCATAACCCTCTTTAGCGATTAGATTACAAACTTCCTTTAATAAAAGCATACTGCTTATGCCTTTATATCTATCATCAGTATCCGGAAAATGCTTGCCTATATCTCCCAGAGCAAGTGCGCCAAGGATAGAGTCCATTAAAGCATGAACCAACACATCCGCATCGGAATGTCCTATAAGTCCTTCCGGATAATCTATTTTTTCACCGGCTAAAATGAGATCTTCATTCTTACCCAGTCTATGAACATCATATCCAAATCCTATACGCATTTTTTTACCTCTTTATTTATTTTATTTTTACGATTTCGGCACGAGCAGTCTTGTAAAAAATTTAGTAAAGCCTTTTTCTTTCTTTATACGAGGTGAGGGTCTGTGAAGCATGATCTCATTATCGCACTGAAGACATGTCAGTTTTACTATTTCCCCATCTTTATAAACGGCTCTGTGCATCGTATCTTCTAAACAATTTTCACAAAATAAATATGTTTCTACAACAAATTCTTTTGACATACGAATTACCCCATTTCTTATAGTTTATCATATTATGATGTAAAAATAAATTTATTTTTTCTTTAATGTTACAGAAGGATATCGTCGTTTATAATAACCAATTTAGAAGAAAAAGTTTTAGTAAACCCGCTTTTTTTATCAAAAATATTATACACATTTTCAAGTGAGAAAATATTTTCTTTTTTAAATACCAAATATCTTCCTTCGATCTCTCCGAGAAACATAAATGCACTGAATAAATCATTCTTTTGCCAAGAAAAAACTTTATTTATTTCACTATCATAAATTATTTCATTATCATAATTATTAGTAGCTTTAAAATAAGTATCTTCACCTAAATCTATGCTGTTTAAAAATATATTATTTGTTTTAACTTTTTTACTTATTTTTCCATTTAAAACATCGTAATATAAAATTTCATTTTCATAAAATGGTTTTGATAAAAATAAAACTACTTCATTAATTGTTTGTCCTATTATTGTTATATAATTCAAACCTTTATTTGACCTTAAAATATCATAAAAAATATCCTTTTTACTTACTATACTATGTATAAGTTCTCTTAAAGGTATCAAATAAATATTATTTTTAAAATTATTTTCATCATTTAAATCAAATGAAGTAAAAAAGTTTTTTATATAAAATTCTTCAATAACCACTATATCTCTGTTTTCATCACTGAAAAGCAACGGCGCATTTAATAAATTTTTCAAAACTATGTCCTCAACTAATATAAAATTATCTTTTTTATCATACATATATAGTACAAGCTCACTGTAATCAACGGATCTTAAGTAGAAAAAAACATATCCCTTCATCACAAAAAAATCTATAATCTTATCATAAGTCTTGATTTTAAAATCAAAAACATGAATGATGACATTTTTTTTAATTTTATAAACCGCAAGTTTATTCATCATCCTTCCCATAATATATATACTGTTGTCGTAATCATCTATTTTAAAATCAAAGTAATTATCGAACACTAAAATATCTCGTGCGATTCCTTTATCTTTATCATATTTTACCAATGAATATATATCATTTTCTGCGTCTTCACAAAATAAATAATACTCACTGTCAAAATGAGTAATATAACTGTAAAGCTTCCTATTATTAAAATGTAAGCATTGTAATTTCACATCTCTCTCCTTTAAAAAGTCTTTATTTAAATGTATTCTTTTACCATTTCTTTTATTAATAAAAACTTTGCTTTATAATTTACGTGTGATACAATGTTATTGATTCATGTAAACAGTTGGAGGAACGAAATGGATATAAATAAAAAAGTAAAATCATATGAAGAAAATATGATAAATGATATCAAAAGGCTTGTAAGCATAAAAAGTGTAGAGGAAGAGCCAAAAGAAGGAATGCCTTTCGGAGAAGGTCCCGCCAAAGCACTTAACGAGGCACTAAAAATAGCCGAAGAACTGGGATTTAAAACAAAAAATCTAGATAACTACTGCGGATATGCAGAAGTCGGAGAAGGGGAAGAGCTAATAGGTATATTGGGACATGTTGATGTAGTACCCGAAGGTGACGGATGGGATAACGACCCATATACACCTGTAATTAAAGACGGTGTTATTTACGCCAGGGGTGCAAATGACGATAAAGGTCCTGTCATAGCTTCACTTTATGCCGTAAAAGTACTTATGGATATGGGAACCAAACTTAATAAAAGAATAAGAGTGATTTTTGGTGCAAATGAAGAAACAGGATTTAGATGTATGGAGCATTACAAGGAAGTCGAAGAAGATTTAACTATGGGATTTTCTCCCGATGCGGCATTCCCTGTAATCTTCGGAGAAAAAGGTATCTGCCAAATAAATATAAAAGGTAAATACGAAGATGACAAAAAAATAAAAATAATAGAATTAAAAGGCGGGGAAGCCGCAAATGTAGTTATCCCTAAAATGATAGTCACTTTAGAAAATGACAGCGATATCGATATCGAAACTAAGTTCATGGAATATATTAAAGAACATAAGCTAACCGGAGAAGTGCTAGAAAAGAAAGATAATAAAATAACACTAAGACTAAATGCAGTGTCTGCTCATGCATCGACTCCGTGGGAGGGTAAAAATGCAGGAAGCTATTTAATGGAATTCTTAGGCTCTGTAATGAAAGATAATACTCTTGTAAATAACTATAACGACCTTATAGGAAAAGATTATTTGGGCGAGAACTCCGGTCTTAAAATGGAAGATGAATACGGACCCCTTACATTCAATACGGGGGTTATGGAAGCTAAGGACGGAGAGTTAAAATTAACCATTGACATACGTTATCCACTGACAGAAGATTTTGAAAAAGTATTTAATATACTTAAGAAATCATTCAGCGAAACGGGATATGAATTTGAAGTAATAGAACATAAAGCTCCTCTTTATGTTGAGCCGGACTCTCCTTTGGTTAAAACTCTTCAAAGTGCATATGAAGAAGTAACGGGAGACAGTAAAAACAAGCCATATACACTTGGCGGAGGAACTTATGCAAGAGCATTCGATAATGTAGTTGCATTCGGTGCACTTTTGCCTGATGACGATGAAAATGCTCATCAAAGCAATGAAACCTTTAAAGTTTCTACTTTGCTTACCGCTACTGAGGTGTATGTAAACGCACTTGAAAAATTACTAAAATTATAATGATTGAATAAACAGAGGGCGCGGAATCTGCGAGAGCAGGCGTAGTGCCCGACAAATAAAAAGACCGCTCGTTATCTGCGGTCTTTTATATATTTCTCCATCGTATTTACAAATGTTTCTATACTCAAAGGTTTTGCAATATGCTCATTAAGACCTGCATCTTTTGCAGCTCTTATATCTTCCAAAAACGCATTTGCAGTCATCGCTATGATCGGAAGAGATTTTACATCCTCCCTATCTAATCCTCTTATCTTTTTTGTTGCCTCATACCCATTCATTACAGGCATTTGTATATCCATAAACACTAAGTCATAATAATTTGGGCTTGTATTCTTAATCTTTTCATAAGCGACTTTACCATTTTCGGCAGTATCCACATTAACTTTTGTGATTTTTAATAATTCTTTTGCAACTTCCATATTAAGCTCATTATCTTCAACAAGTAAAATTCTTTTTGTACTTAAATTCACTTTTATATTTCCATTTTTATTTTCCTTATCTACTTCATTTTTAAGGAAATAATCAAGCTGATATAAAACCCTGGATTTAACCACCGGCTTTGAGCTAAACATAGAAACACCGGCAAGCTTTGCCTCATTCTCTTTATTTGTCCACTTACCGTTATAATAAACAGTAATAGGTGTTTTATTATTTGTAATTTTTATTATATTTTTTATATCATCAACACTGTTTACATCTTTATATTCCCAGTCAACTATGATATTAAAATATGATTTATCTTTATTTTTTATTTTATCTAAAATAAATAATAATTTTTCTTTTGAACTTATACTTTCTACATTTAATCCAATCTCTTCCAATATATTTTTTATATTATTTACAAAATTATTATCATCACTCAATACTAATATATTTTTATCTATAAATCTTTTGTTGTATATTTCACTTGCATCCTGAAGTTTCATATTCACGATTACTGTAAATTTGGAGCCTCTCCCTTTTTTACTTTCAACTACGATATCTCCGGACATCAAATCAACTATACTTTTTGTAATTGCCATCCCAAGTCCGGTACCATGAACTTTATTTATCCTGCTGTCATCGGCTCTTTCGAATGGAGCAAAAATCTTATTTATAAACTCTTCATTCATTCCGATGCCATCATCTTTAAAAATAAACTCATATCTTCCGTACCCCTCTAAAGTAGATTTTACTTCATTTACTTTTAATTCAATATTCCCGCCTTCGGGAGTATACTTCATAGAATTCGATAAGATATTTAGAAATACCTGTCTAAGCCTTAAAGAGTCACTTATCACATCAGAATGCGTCACTCCGGAAGTATCTAAAGATAAATTTTGATGTTTTTTGCTTATATCCGGAGAAATTATAGTAATTGCATCTTCTACCAAGTGTAACAAATTTATTTTTTCCGATGTTAATGAAAGCTTTCCGCTTTCGATTTTAGACATATCAAGAACTTCATTTATAAGATTTAATAAATGATCGCTGGAAATTGTTATTTTATCCAAACATTCCAATATTTTATCGGGATCATTTAAATTATTCTTTGCTATAGATGTCATACCAAAAATTGCATTCATAGGTGTTCTTATATCATGGGACATCCTAGATAAAAACTCACTCTTTGCTTCATTTGCTCTTGCAGCAGATTCATATGCTTCTTTAAGTGCTATTTTATTATTTTCTTCTTTTTGTATCATATCCTGAATATCACGAAGTGTTATAAGGATCTTTTTATGATTTTCAAAATAACAAATCCTGCATTCTTTATGTCTCGGAGGATTTTGATTTGACCTGAAATAAACATTTAACATTTCTTTTTCACTGTTTAGTTTATTTAAAATGTTATCTAAACTCATCTGCTTTCTATATTCATCTCTGTCTTCTTCATAAATCCAATCATCTCTCAACCTATCGTTTATCTGATTTTTATAACTTATAGGTCTTGAGAAAGAATTTTCCAGCGACGAATATTTAATAGAATATTGTTGTTTTTCCAAATCCACAATACTTAAGAATTCATAATCCGAACGTATCATAAATTCACTTATTGCGTTAAGTTCGACATTTTGAATTTCTGTAGATTTTTCCTTAGTGACATCTTCAACAATCCCTACAACAAGTTTAGGATTTCCTTCCTCATCAAACCTAACCGTCGACAAAGTGACTCTGCACCATAAATCTCTGTCTTTTGCTTTAAAAATTGAAACAGAGGTCTTTTCACCTCTATGAATATCATTATACATCCTGTAATAATCTTCATAATAGCTTTTATCTATATATTCTTCTGCAAAATCTATAGGCATATTATCATATTTATCTTTACAGCCATAAACTTCACTTGTCCTCTTAGGCATTACACATAACTTTTCATCAGGATAATATGTAAAATCACAAATATTTGTATTCTCCATAGACACCCTAAGAAGAGCATTGCTTGCAGCGATTTTATCCGATAGTTCTCTGTTTTCTTTTTCAGCTTTTATATGTTTATCTATATCCAAGAAAACGCTTTGAATTATTTTATCTCCATTTTCATCCAATATTATCTGTGCATTTCTAAGGACCCAGCAAGTCGTTCCATCTGGACGTTTTATTTTGCACTCAAAAATAATCGACTTATCGCCCGCTTATCTATCCTATTTCTGTCATCTTCTACATATACATCATCTAATGTCCAAAATTCCTTTTTATAGAATTCATCTTCTGTATAACCGAGGATTTTTATAGCTTCTCTGTTTATTCTCTTGAATTTAAGTTTTCCGTCTATATATTTATACTGAGCAATACCGCATAAAACAGATTGAAATAAATCATCATATCTGTTCTTTTCGGCTTCTATTTCTTTTAGCCTTTTTTCTTTTTTTAAATTATCTTCTTTTAAATTTCTTATATCACTGATATTTTGATGATATCCTTTTATAGTATAAATACCGTTATCTTCACTTTCCACTTTACCTGCGCATCTTACATAAATTTCACCGAGAATGGGATGGTTCCATGGATATTGCACTTCAACAAGCTTTCCGGTCGTTATGATTTTTTCAACCGCTTCCCATACATCGTCAAGATAACTTTCATTTATCCTACTATACCAATGAGCATAACAAGCCTCGGGCTCCAAAGCTTCTTTAAGTCCGAGTAAATCGAGCATGACATCTTCGCCGTACATTTTATTAATATTATTTTTCATGTCAATCGACATCATCCAAAGTCCCGTTTTTGAAGTGGATAATACTTCACTCATCCACTCGGGGCTAAACAATTCATTATTTATTTCATTTGGCATTGGAATTACCTTCCTTTTATACTTAATCATAGTAGTATAAAAATTATAAATAATTAATAAAACGTACTATTAATTAAATTATATATTCATTCTGAAAGGGTGTCAATCAAAAGCTCTTAGTATAAGTAAAAAAGAAAGCAACATCTATTGCTTTCTTTTTTTCATATTTTCTTTAATTTCATCTAATAAATCTCTGTATTTTGAAGTTTGAATTTTAGGATGAGTCTTTAAATAACTCAAATATCTAAACTTCATTAAATAATTTTCTATTATATCTTTTCTTTCTTCACTTAGTTCCTTAAATGCAAGTTTTTCGAGATACATATCTTCTTTGAGTCTATCTGTTTTATCAGCAACAATAAGGGTCTCATCGGAAATATGCTTTCCAATCCCATCTGAAAATTCAAGGAGTTTATCACCTATTTGTGATAATCTCTTTAGTTTGGATTTGAACTTAAGTATTGTAGAAACAGTAAGTATAGTATCAATAATAAACAGAACTGAACATATTATGACCGCTATAAACCCTACTTCTTCGGGAATAAATGTAACAAACGTGTATATCAAAGGATGTATTATATTTAAAACAAATACACATGCAAGTCCCCATATAATCGAAAACTCGAGACATATATATCCATTTAAGTTAAATTTCTCTTTGGAATAATCCCACCATCTGATTGAAAAAAGTTTTTCCAACACAAAACCCGTGATAAGTTCAAGCAGAGTGGTAAATATGACAGACCCTATGAATAATACTGTTATATTGGATTTTAAAGGCTCCAAAAAATGAATGACCAGAAGTAATCCAAATCCATATATAGGACATACTGGACCTCTTAAAAATCCTCTGTTAATAAAATGACCTTCTTTGATGGTTTGAAAGATTACTTCCGTAACCCATCCAAGAAAAGCATATATCATAAAAAAACATAAATATTCATAAATCGTATATCCCAATCCGCTCACCTCTTATATGTTAAATTATGACATATTATAACAAGATACAGTTAAAAAGTAAACAAAGCAGCTATTTATCTATTTTATAATCAATGGACAGCTTTCCAAAACATCTTCTTCACTTTCAAAACCATTCATATTAAGAATATCTTCTTTTGCGATAAGATTTTTCTTCCCTATATCCCAAAGACTTTCTATTTTTTTCTTTATAATAAACTTTGACCTTAATACTGTCTACATTTTCTTCTTCTGCTTCGATATTTTCTATTGTAGCTATATCACTGACTTCTTTTGTATCAAACATATATCCGCTTACAATCACTTCACCGTCTATACTGATAGTCTGGTTCAAACTAGTAACCACAAGGTTATTTACATTGACATCAACAAATAAATCAAGATTCTCTCCGCCGCTTATTTCTTCCTTTAATTCAAAAGGAACATTTATGGTATCAACATAATATCTGCTGTCATTATCTATATATGTGACCACTTGAGTAACAACACTTCCCTCTACCGAAAGTATGCTTTCATCAACGGAATAATCAAATTTAACATACTCCATATCACCGATGACTCCGCCGATCATATCGGTATCTATCAATGTTTTGCTGTTTGTGACTTTCATCTTCTTTTCAAAATCGCTTCCGAGCATTACAATACTATGTTCTTTCAAAACAGGCAGAGAATTTCTGTTTGTGCTGTAAGCATCTTCAATTATATTTACTTCTTTCTTTTCACAGAAAAGCGTACTTGAAATCAAGTCCATGGTTATTTCGATATATGAATCTTCATCATCCATGACATATTCTCCGCTTACACTTTCCACGCTCGGTACTATATTGTAATAATCACATTTTAATTTAGGGTCTTTTTCTATAAAATGATTGATAGGATAAATAAGCTTTTCTATCTTTGTATCGCTGTCATCCTCGAAACCAACCTTATAAATCAAAGTAACCTCTACTTTAGCACTGTATAATACTCCCACCCCTGAAGCATTTGTATTTACATCTCTGAGTTTGGCAAATACGAATAAAACACTTACACTGTCTGATAAAGGCACATCTTTTTTAAATGTAAAAGTCTCTTTGGTGCTGTTTAAATCAAATACCGAACATATATCTGAGTTGGTCTTTATTTCAAGTCCCTCGATATTATTATCGTTCATTACGTTTATATCTTCGGGAATAATACTGACTCCGCTTATTTTAACATTCGCGCTTACTTCTATCCTTCTTTTCTTAATGACTCTCGTTTCGATACTTGCGATACTTGCCCTTAAGTTAAATATCTTATCCCATTTTTCACCTTCGCCAAGGTTTACAAAAAATTCGATATTCTTATCTACCGATGCTAAAGCTTCGTTTTCGCCCAAATATAATATATTAAGCTTCAAAATCCCCTTTAAAACAAACTTACCGTTTTTAAGGGCAATATTTTTTATTACCGCTTCAGTATTGCTAAGTAATATCCTTTCTATATTAGACATATTGTCCAATATCTTAACGTTCTCAAATACCTCTGTGACTACTTCGATATTGTCTTCTTTACTAGTTAAATTTATCTTTTTTACCATTTGTTCAAATTCCATTTTAATCCTCCTAAATATACTCCTTGTAAAATATATTTATATAAAAGAAAAATATTACTTATTTACAAAAATTTAAATTATAAATGTATAAAAATTTCTATTCATGGCAAATATTTTATTAGTAACATAGTTAAGTTTTTTCAAATATTATAATATGAACCTTATAAATTTGAAAAAGACAAAATAAATTAAAATATAGCTAAAATTGGAGTATAGAAATATGGGTGTAAAAAGAGGAGACATTTATTACGCAGATTTAAGCCCTATTGTAGGCAGCGAACAAGGAGGTCTGAGACCTGTCCTTATTATTCAAAATGATGTAGGGAACAAACACAGTCCGACAGTTATCGTTTCGGCAATAACTTCATCAATGGATAAAGCAAAATTACCTACACATATTTCCCTTTCGGCAAACAGCGAATTACTTAATAAAGACAGTGTAATACTTCTTGAACAAATCAGAACAATCGATAAACAAAGACTTAGAGAAAAAATAGGTCATGTAGATATGAGTACGATGAATAAAGTAAACGAAGGGCTTTCTATAAGTTTTGGAATGTTTCAGTAATTATATCAAACTTAAAAAGACAGATAATATTCTGTCTTTTTTATTATTAAATTATATTTTGGTAAATTTAAATTATGCATAATATATCTCTATCCAAGAAATACTCTGATCCAAATCAAGATAAACAAAATCTGCTTTTATATTGTTCATTTTATCGTAATAAGTACGCTTTCTCAGCGACTGCTTTTTATCCTCGGATACATCTTTAAAATCCGATCCAAGTAAATTAGTTACATCTCTTATCGTTTTAATATTTCCTTTTGAATTGATTTTAAATTCCGTTCCCTTTTCATCTAACCTTGTAAAGATAAAAGATACTTTATCTTTATTTGTATTTATTAAAAGCTCATCAAACTTATATCTATAATCCCCGGAATACTTATTACTCCTGGTATATTTTGAAAAATCTATTTTATTTATATCACTGCCCATTTTTATATTATCTACAGTTAAATTTGATAAATCAACATGTTCCGATTTTGAATAAGAACAGCCTGTCAACAAACCCATAATCAAAAGTATCATAACTACTATTTTTGTTCTTTTCATTATGCCCTCCGCTAATTTGTTAAGTAAGTATATGCTCCATTTATTATTTTTAAGTTATACGATAATTAAATTATTATTATAAATATATGTAAAGCACACTTGACATATATTATTTTGTATTGTATTATATATAATGTAAAGTATACTTAACATTATATATAAGGAGGGAGTTACCATTAAAAATAAAATAAATGAACTAAGAAAAATAAATTCAATGACCCAAATAGAATTGGCAAAGAAATTAAGTGTATCCAGACAAACTATAATATCTTTAGAGAATGGGAAATATAACCCTTCTATAATGCTTGCTTATAAAATAGCAAAGATATTTGATTTAACTATAGAAGATGTTTTTATTTTTGAGGAGGAAGAATAATGAAGAAATATAATAATATGAAGAAAGTATTTATAATTTTATTTTTAACAGCAGTTATATTCTTAATATTTAGTATAGTAAAACAGAACTATTACATTATGGGATTTACGACTTCGATTTCATTATGCAGTTTAATATGCCTTATAAGTTATAAAATAAAAGAAAAAAACAAAGATAAATTTGAAGCAATGATAAACGAATTTGAAGATGAAAGACTTATATTTATAGAAAACAGTGCAAAATCCATGACTTTAAATTTAAGTATTTATATACTTGCAATAGGATGTTTTATAACGGGACTAATGGAATATAAAGAAATATCGATATTTTTAAGTATTCCAATGACAGTAATATTAGTTTTGTATTTAGGTTCATATTTATATTATAAAAAGAAATACTAAAAACCTCTTGACTCTCCCGTAACTGGAGGGAATAAAATTTAGTTAGGGAGGAAAGACATGTACAAGATAGGTCAATTTTCAATACTTTGCAGAACACCTATAAAGACTTTAAGATATTACGATGAAATAAATCTTTTAAAACCGGAAAAAGTAGATGAGTGTACAAACTATAGATTGTATACAACAAACCAACTGATTCAAATACATTATATCAACTCATTAAGACAAATAGGATTCTCAATAAAAGATATAAAGTCAATCATGTCCGGTCATGATGTGGGACTTATATTAAACAGTAAAAAAAGTGAACTGCAAAAAGAACTTATCGAAATAAACAATAAACTTTCCAAACTGAATTTTATTTTAGATGAAAAAGAGGAGAAAGTTTTAATGGAATATCAAGCTGTGATAAAAAACACACCGGAATGTATCGTATATTCAAAAAAAATGATACTGCCAAACAATGATGCACTTTTTACTTTGATACCCGAACTTGGAAAAAAAGTGCAAAAAGCAAACCCGGATCTTAAATGTTTGAAACCGGAATATTGTTTTGTAGTTCAAATGGATAAAGAATATAAAGAAAAAAATATAAGTATTGAGTACTGTGAAGCCGTAACAGACTACGGAAACGAAACCGACGGTATAGAATTCAAGATGATAGAAAGCATAAAAGTAGCCAGCGCCATGCATAGAGGAAGTTATGATAGTATTTCAAATGTATTTAACTTCTTGTTTAAATGGATAAATGAAAATAATTATGAAATAAGGGATTACCCGAGACTTAGTTATATAGACAGGATATGGAACAAAGATAGCGAAAATGAATGGCTTACAGAATTACAAATACCAATAAGATAAAATAAAAAGACTGCTATAAGCAGTCTTTTTTGTTTTGTACTATACTTAAATTTAAAGTTCTATTATTAAATAAAAAAATAATTCATTTTTTATTACATTTTATCTGTATTATAAAGCAGTTTATTTTCTATGTATTTATAATATAAAAAAACTACCTAATCGGTAGTTATAATTCTAACTTGGTGACCCCTAGGAGAATCGAACTCCTGTTTTCGCCGTGAAAGGGCGACGTCTTAACCGCTTGACCAAGGGGCCTTATATATGGTAGCGGGAATAGGATTTGAACCTACGACACCACGGGTATGAACCGTGTGCTCTAGCCAACTGAGCTATCCCGCCATATTATCTTTTTGGTTGCGGGGACAGGACTTGAACCTGCGACCTCCGGGTTATGAGCCCGACGAGCTGCCAACTGCTCCACCCCGCGTCAGTACACAATATTATAGTCCACATAACATAGACTTGTCAAGTATTTTTTTTATTTTTTTAACAATATTTTAAGTGGGATAACTTAGCATTAATAATATACTATAAATAGTATTATAAGTCAATTATTCCCATTTATTTTATTATATATACCTTAATTTACGATATTTATGAATTACAAATCAAATATAATAAGTCGAAAAATAAATTATCTTGTTACTACTCGGTTTATATATTATAATTAAACATATAGACAATTATATATAATAAAATATTAGCTAAAGTAAGGTGAATAATATGAAATACAAGCTTTCCAAAAATGATTTGTTAGTTGCGGGTTTAACCGCCTTAATTGTATTATTCTCATTTGCTTTAGTATTTTTTTATAATTATCAACAAACCCACGATGACATGATAAAATCTCTTCAGGACCGAGCTCTTGCAATATATAACAGCGTAGACAGCAACCTTAATATAAAATCCTTTGACGCTGTAAAAAACAATAAAGACATGAATAGTTCCATATATAAAGAGCAGCAAGAATTCTTAAATAATATCCGTCATGCGACGGGAGTCAGATACTTATACACAGCAAAGAAGAATAGTAAAGGAGAAATAATTTACCTTGTTGACGGGCTGGATCTGAGAGCAGATGATTTTGCGTTCCCGGGAACAAAACTGGAAGACGAAGTGATTCCTGCAATGGAAAGAGCACTGGAAGGTAAAGTAATACTTCCCGACTCGATAATAAAAACGAATTGGGGAAAAATTTTCGTTGCCTATTTCCCGATACATGCAGGAGAAAACCACAGAGGAAAAGTAATCGGACTTCTCGGTATGGAATTTGATGCAAATCATCAATATGATACATATCTTAAATCCGCTATATTTACTCCTATAGTTGCTATAATAACTTGCCTTTTTGCAATGTTTATTATGGTAAAATTCTACAGAAAAATCACAGACTTATACAATAAGGCAACTGTATATGCACAAAATGCAAGTAATGCAAAGGGAAGATTTTTATCCAATATATCTCATGAAATGAGGACACCGTTAAATGCAATAAGCGGAATGACCAGAATAGGAAAAGAAAACATAGATGATAAAAAGGAAGTTACTCAATGTTTCGAAAAAATAGATACTTCGGTTAATTACCTTACTAATCTTATAAATGACGTTCTTGATATTTCAAGGATAGAAAGCGGGAAAACCAAAATAGAAAACAGACCCTTTAATTTGGATACGCTTATTAAAAATATAATTACTATAATACAAAACCAAACAAATGAAAAAGAAATAAACTTTATATGTAAATATGATTTGAAAAGTCCATACCTGATAGGGGATGAACTTCATTTGCAGCAAATATTGGTCAATATAATAGGGAATGCAATCAAGTACACTCATAATAAAGGAAAAGTAGAAGTAATAATCAGTGATGATAATATAGATAATAATAAATCAAAAGTAAATTTCACTATAAGTGATAACGGTATAGGAATAGAAGCAAAACAACTTCCTACTATATTTAAAGCGTTCGAAAGAGCAGATAATGCTATGGAGCAGCAATATAAAGGAACTGGACTGGGACTTGCTATTTCTTATAATCTGGTCAAAATGATGGGCGGAGAATTAAAAGTAAGAAGCGAAGTTGATAAGGGAAGCAGTTTTTTCTTCGATCTTGAGTTAAATAAAATCAATGAAGAAGAATATGATAGATATATTAAATTAAAAAATAAATATCCAAATCACAATATAGATAAATTAAGGGGAATAAAAATACTTCTTGCAGAAGATAACGAAATAAATAGAGAAATAAGTAAATATGTCTTGGAGCAAAATGGAGTCATCGTTGAAGAGGCTGTTGACGGAAAAGAAGCGTTATATAAATTTGAGCAAAGTAAAAAAGATTACTACAGTGCGATACTAATGGATATAAAAATGCCTGTAATGGACGGTCACGAAGCCACAAAAGCAATTCGTAACTTACCGCATCCCAATGCAAAAGATATTCCTATAATTGCCGTTTCCGCAAACGCTTTTGAAGAAGATATAGAACGTTCTCTTATGTGCGGTATGAATGATCATATTTCAAAACCAATCGATTTTGATGACTTAATAAAAGCATTGGATAAATATATAAAATAAAAAGAGCCTATATAGGCTCTTTAATATTTAAAATTATAAGGTATTTACATGAGAAAAAAGATAAAAAAAGAATTATTAAAACTATTTTTAGGAGAACTCTTAAGCAGTCTTTTATTTCTATTTTGTTATTTTATTTGGTTCAAAGAAAATCAAATACAAATAGCATACCCTGTGGCATTATTATGCTTTATATTATTTCAAGGTTCTTTTTACTGGTTTATATGTTTACTGAAACTCAATAATAATTTTAATGATATCAAATATATCAAGATTTTTTTAATATTTAAATATGTTGATATCATATTATTGGCAGTATATATTCCTATACTTGTATTTTCTCCCTCTATTTCGAAACTATATTACATAGGTTCAATTTTTTTAATATCATTTACTTTAATAGAATATATAAATTACTATATAGTAAGATTGTCATACCCTAAAATAAATATTCTTATGAAGAAAATAACAAATAAAAAATTAACCAAGAGCAGTCTGGCAAAAGATATTGAACGAATAAAAAAGAAATAACTACTATATAAATATATTAGTTATTTGAACTAAAAAAAGACTTCCTTTAGGAAGTCTTTTTTCTTTATATATTAGTCTAAATATTTACCTAAGATAGCTTTAACTTCATCTTGAGTTTCAGCGTTTTCAAGTACTTCTTTGGCGATTTCCTGAGCTTTTTCGTATGTAAAGCTTCTGATTACTTTTTTAGCTCTTAGGATTGAAGGAGCAGACATTGAGAATTCGTCTAATCCAAGACCTAATAATAATAACGCAGATGTTGGATCTCCTGCCATTTCACCGCACATACCTGTAAAGATACCTGCTTTATGAGAAGCGTCGATAACATTCTTAACAAGTCTGATGATTGCAGGTGAAAGCGGTTGATTAAGTTCGGAAAGATTTTGATTTTGTCTGTCAACAGCCAATGAGTATTGACATAAGTCATTTGTTCCGATTGAGAAGAAATCAACTTCTTTAGCTATTATATCTGCAGTTACAGCAGCTGATGGGATTTCAATCATGATACCAACTTTAATATTTTCATCATATTCCACGCCTTTAGCTTTAAGTTCTTCTTTACATTCTTCTAAAATACCTTTAGCTTTTCTAACTTCTTCAACGTTAGAAATCATAGGGAACATGATATGAGCGTTTCCGTATACACTTGCTCTAAGTAAAGCTCTAAGCTGAGTTTTAAACATTTCAACATTTTGGAAGCAAAGTCTTACGGCTCTGACACCAAGGAATGGATTCATTTCTTCTTCCATTGGAAGATAAGGAAGTTTTTTATCCCCTCCGATATCAAGAGTTCTGATAATTACAGGTCTGTCACCCATACCTTCTAAAACTTTTTTATAAGATTCATATTGAACATCTTCCGAAGGCATTTCTTTAGCATCCATATATAAGAACTCAGATCTGAACAGTCCAACACCGTCAGCACCATATTTATTGGCACCTTCCAAATCATTAGGACTACCGATATTTGCACAAAGCTCTACTTTATGTCCGTCAGAAGTTTCGCTTGCTAAATCTTTAAGTTTTGCAAGTTCTGCTTGTTCTTTTGCGTAAGCTTCTTTTTTAGCTTCATATTCTTTGATTTCAGCATCGCTAGGATTGATGATGATGTTACCGTCCGTACCGTCAACGATGATTTTTTCTCCGCCTTTAACTTGGCTTGTGATATCACCAAGACCAACGACAGCCGGTACTTCCAAAGATCTTGCCATGATAGCCGAGTGAGAAGTTCTGCTTCCTTCGTCAATAGCAAAACCTATTACTTTATCTTTGTTCATTTGAGCTGTATCTGAAGGTGTTAAGTCTACCGCAACGATTACACCGTTATCACCGACTTGTGATAAATCCGCGCTTTCAATACCAAGAAGATGTCTTAAAATTCTATCGGCAACATCTTGGCAGTCAGCAGCTCTTGCTTTCATATATTCATCGTCCATACTTCCGAACATTCCAACAAACATTTCTGTGATTTCGTTTAAAGCTTGTTCAGCAACGATCATTTCGTTTTTGATTTTATTTTGAGCTTCACCTATGTATCCGGGATCATCTAGGAACATCATATGAGCAGTAAATACTTCTGCTTCTTCTTCCCCAATTTCTTTGATTGTTTTTTCTTTTAAGGCTTGTAATTCAGTTCTTGATTTTTCAATCGCGTCATCTAATTTTTTTAGTTCAGCGTCCACAGCCCCTGCTTCAATTTTGCCCGGTGTTACAACTAGATCTTCCTTAACATATAAAAATACATTTCCAATCGCAACTCCAGGCGATGCATTAATTCCTTTCATGATAAAAACCTCTTTTCTTTGTTATAGATATCTTATATTATATTATAAAATAAAATAAAATCCTAGTACTTTTTAATAAACTGTTTACATTTCCTTTATTTGCATTATAAAATCTAATGAAATTTTATTTGATTACTTATAAATAATATGATATATTAGTGTATATACGCGCCCATAGCTCAGTAGGATAGAGCAATGGTTTCCTAAACCATGTGCCGGAGGTTCGAATCCTCTTGGGCGCACCATAATAATTATAAAGTTATTACCTTTTATTAGGTGATTTTTTTATAATTATTAAGATTTAATTATTTTTTGACTAAATATTATGATTTTTAAAATTTATATGGTATAAATAAATATATCGGAGGGGATATGTTTTGAAAAAAAGATTAACAAGCTTAGTTATTTTACTTTTAACTATATTATTCTGCTTTTCAGCCTTTGGATGCGAAAAAGCCGATAATAAATTTAAAGGCAAAGTAATCAAATATGAAAATCTGGACAGCATCGATAAAAAAATGTTCAGTCAATTAAATAAAATTTTATATAACTCTAAAGAAACTTTATGGAAAGATTATAACTTAAAAGACAAGTCGTTTATTTTAATAAGAAAAGATGAAGAAGATGAAAACGGAAGCAAAAACAGAAAAAATGTATCTTATTATGCAATAAATGTAAACGGAATGGAAGACCAGGATGCAAAAGAAGTCAAAATGCCTAAAGGCTTTTACTTTAAAAGTGTTTACAGGTTTAACAAAGCACCTCTTAAAATTGAAAATATAAGAGGAAATTTTTCCGATACAGGTTCTGATTTAACCATAGGTAACAGTAAAAATATTTTCTGTTTTAAATATAATACCGATAACTTTAGAAAAGCAGTCGATCCCGCATATGCTTTTTCACCTTTCTTCACCCATGAAGCATTTCACCATTACATGCAAAATGACTGGAAAATTGAAGGAGCACCTTCAAGTGTGGCTTTGACAAAAAAAGAAATATCTTGTATAGGACTAAAGTATAAAGTGCTTGATAAGATGAGGACAGAAAACGAAAAAGATAAAATAAGCAAAAAGAAACTAAATAAATTGATAAGTGAATATATTTCCATAGAAGAAAAAAGGAAAGAAATCAACGAAAGGTACTTAAACGAAGAGCATTCAAAGGAAACTGCCGAAGGAACTGCATGTTATGTGGGATTAAAAGCTGCAAGACTTACAAATACAAGGTACGGTGTTTTGGCTTTTACCAACAATAAAGAAAAAGTTACATTTTCTGACGTACTGGATGCAATGAGCAAAGACAAATACCCTACGACTTTTATAGGCGACTGGGAATTATATAATACAGGAATGGAACTTTGTATAACATTGGATAATCTGGGAATAAAAAATTGGCAGAAAAAACTTAATAGTCAAACACCTGATAAACCTATAAATCTATATGATATTTTAAAAAAATATTATAAACAAAATAAACTTGAAGAAATCTCAATAGAAAAAATAGAAGATAAATATAATTATAAAGAAATATTTAAGAAAAGTGAAAAAATTCAAAGATTATTATAAATAACAGCCTTAATATAGGCTGTTTTTTTATGCTTAAATATATAGTATATAATAATATAACATGTCATAATGTTAAGTTTTGTTATAATATTGACAAGTTTTATTGACACAACACTTGTATTATGCTATATTATTTACATAGTAATATACAAACTTAAGGAGTTCTAAAATGGATAAAGATAAAATACTCGAAAAGAGCAGAAAAGAAAATGAACTTGGTGACGAACGAGAAAAACTTATAAACGATAAATCAAATGCACTGTATTTAACCTTTTTAATGATTACGGGAATCGTAATTATAGCATGGGATTTATATCATGATATTGATGTAAGCGGGATACTTGCAATGTTTTGGGCGGGATGCCTTGGACAATATATATTCAGATACTGTAAGACTAAAAACAAAACAAACATGACCATTTCTATCCTATCATTTATATTACTCATAAAAAATCTAGCCGAACATTTTATATATACCAAATAGGAGGAAAAAATGAACAAAGAAGATATCTTAAAGAAAAGCAGAGAAGAATATAAGATTAGTGATGAAAGAGATAAAAAAATAGAAACGGAAGCATATTCCAATGCTTATTTAGCTATAATCGGAGTTAACGCGATTTTAATTTTAATATTGTTTTTTCAAAAATTATTTACGGGAAAAGCTTTTGCAGACTACAGAGTATTCTTTTTAGCTTTATTAATAGGTCTGTGTGCAAAAAGCTATACTAATTATAAATATAATAAGAAAAAGACGGATTTATATTCTTTTATATTATCTTTATTGGCAAGTATATTAACGTTAATAACTATAATCATGAGCGGTATGAATATATTCTAGAGGTGTAAAATGAAAAAAGAAGAAATATTAGAAAAGAGCAGAAAAGAAAATAAAGATGAATATATTGAAAAAATAATAAGTGATTCAAAAAACTTTGGAATCATAACTTTAACTATTGCAATTATATTTTTTGCAGTAACAAAAGTTATCAATAACGGACAGCCATTTTTTGAGCTGCCGGCGATATTATTTGCTTATACTGCCGGAATTAATTTTTTCAGTTATGTTAAACTTAAAAAGAAAGAATATTTAATAAGCTCCTTTAGTTTTATATTTGCATTTATATGTATGACTGTGTTATATTTTATTAACTGGTGATAAATATGAATAGTGAATTAATATTAAAAAACAAATTAAAAGTAGCAAGAGCAGAAAAAAATTTATCTCAAGGAGATTTGGCAAAAATGGTAGGGGTATCGAGACAGACAATAAGCTCTATAGAAACCGGACAGTTTAATCCTACAGCCAAACTTGCACTTATCCTATGTATTGCCCTTGATAAAAAATTTGAAGACTTATTCTATTTTGATTAAAAGCACTTTAATGTACTTTTTTAATAATTTATAATACCCTTTTAATGGTAATAAAACCTACTACTTTATTATTATAATCAAAGAGGGATAATAATAGAAAAAATTAAATATATTTATAGAAAACAATTTATTATTTATAATTGCAATATTTTCACAAATTCTTAATGTTGTTATTTACTTAAGCATTAAAAATTATAACTTTGAAACATTTAAAATTTTAAATATCATCATTTTACTATCTGCTTCTTTAACCCAATTATATAAAAATGGAGATTATAACTTTAAATATATGTATTATTTTTTCTTCGTTTATTTTGTTATTTTCTTTTATATTAATTTCTCATTTGAAAATAAAGACACAACCTTACTTATTTTATCCCGGCTAATATTACCCATTTCATTTTTATTTTACTTATCATCGTTTGGGATTTTATTTGGGATTTCTTATTTTATATTTATAATTATATTAATTTTAATTTTGAATTTTTTCATAACATTTATACCTTATATTATTTTTAATATAACAACTTGTTTTATTAACTATTTTATAAAAAAAAGAAGCAGTTAAACTGCCTCTTTATTTATTTAGCATACTCTCTGCATATTCCACCATAAGTCCGTAAACTCCGCCGTTTTCTTTTGCTATACTCATAACTTTTGTATAAGTTTCCTGGTTAGACCAATCTTTTTGGAATTCAAGAAGTACCTGCATCCATGTTACGGGAACGGCTCCGGCTTGAGCCATTCTTATTACAGCCATGTCATGAGCTTCTTTTGAGACTCCGGCACACGCATCGGTCACGATATATACCTGATATCCGTCTTCCAAAGCACTTAAAGCAGGGAATGTAACACATACTTCTGTCCATAAACCGGCTATTATTAATTTCTTTTTACCCGTTTCGCTAACGGCCCTTTTAAAATTATTATCTTCCCAAGCATTGATAGATGTTCTGTCTATAGGATTGACTTTAGGATATAAAGACTTGACCTTTGAGTAAAGCTCTCCGCTGAACTTTTTACTTTCCACTGTTGATAATATACATGGAACATTAAAAGATCTCGCAGTTTTTGCAAGTCCCACAACATTGTTCATTACATTTTCTCTATTTTTTCCTTCAACCGCAAAGAACATTGCAGGTTGTTCATCTATAATAAGAATAACAGATTCATCCGGGTCCAATAAACTATTTGAATAATTCCTCATTTCATTTTCCTTTCTTTTTTTAATATTTTTACCACTAAAAAAAATAATATGTGATTATGAAACATTTAAAATAAAATAAAAAGATAGTACTTGACTATCTTTTTATCTAAATTTTTTTTCTATTTATTTAAACTATGAAATTCAAGAAATTGCTCCTAAAAAATTTTAATAATTCTTTAAAAATGAAATTTATCACTCAAATCCAATATCTCTTCATATTCTTTTTTCTTCTTCAAGTGAAATAATATAAGTATTCCTCCAACTAATAAACCTAACCCGACCCCAATTATAAAATCCACAGGATAAGTGGTTATGATATAAAGCTTTGTAAAGCAGATTAAAAGTGTCAGTCCGAGAGCGTACTTCCCAAACTGAAATTCATTATAATATATAAGAACAGTTGAACATACACTCATCATTATGTATCCTGCGGGGAAAGTATATCTTCCGATTTCGGGAAGATAAATACCTACATTATGTTCACTCAAAAAAGTTCTGAAATGAAATAAAACAGGTTTCATCACCTCATTACCAATGATAGAACAAAGGAATAAACCAACTATTATAAGAATAGAAAATTTTGCATCTCTTTTATAGAAGTAAAGATAAATACTTGCGGCAATCCATAAAAAACCCATAACTAATACATTGCTCAGTACCGGAATGATATGCCCGGATAATATTTTATTAAGTGAAATAGGCATTGCCAGATTATCTACAAAAGCGACCAGTGTATCTAATAATTCATCCATACAATAAAACCCCTTAAATTCTTTTTCATGTCAATAATACAATATACGATTTTTAGATATTATAAACCATTATATCCATTAGGTCTACCGATTAATAAAATCTTTAATCATTTTTTATTATATATAATTGTTTCAATCATAATATCATAAATTTTTTTTATTAAAATAACATTAAATCACAATTATAAGATATATTTTCTTTAATTATATCATTATATGTAAAATAATATGTTGTATTTTACATTAAAAAGTTTATTTTAAATATGTTATAATATAAAAACAGTAAAGTTATCGATGTAGTTATTCAGCAAATATTTAAAAGGAATAAACAGTAATTTAACCGATAAAAATAATATTATTTTAATTAAACATTAACACAAATAGACGGAGATAAATATGAAAGATGTTGTTTTGATCATTGACTGCGGAACACAAAGCATAAGAGCTATGCTTATAAACAAAGACGGAGAAATACTAAATAAAAAGAAAAAAGAGTATTTTTACATAACAAAAGACAAAGGAAGCATAATTGAATTTGACGCAAATGACTTCTTTGAAGATATCATAAATTTACTAAAAGAGCTTAGAGATGACGATGTCAATTTATATGATAAAATCAAAGGGGTTACGGTAACGACACAGAGAGATACTTTTGTACTCGTAGACAGGAACGGAGAACCCGTTAGGAATGCAATATCCTGGTTGGACAGAAGAAAAGCTAAAGAATACGAGAAGCTAAATCCACTATATAATTTATTATTTAATATAGTTGGTATGAAAAAAATGGTCAAAAACTTTATGGAAGATGCAAGGTATAACTGGGTAAAAGAAAATGAACCTAAAATATGGCATAAAACTTATAAATATCTCCTTCTCCCTCAGTACATAAACTATAAATTAATAGGAAAATACATAGAAAGCGACGCGGGGACTGTAGGACATATACCTTTTGACTATAAAAAAAGAATATACGATAAAAAGTTTGGAGTAAAAAGACAGATATTTAATATCGAACAGTCAAAGCTTGCAAGAACAGCTCCTACTACTACGATAATGGGATATATTACCGAGGAAATATGTGAAAGGACACATCTTAAGAAAGGGACACCACTGATTGCAAGCGGAAGTGATAAAGCCTGCGAGACCGCAGGGGTAGGATGTATAAAAGAAGGGATAGGAAGCATATCACTGGGAAGTCAGGTAACCATGCAGGTTACGACCGACAGATACTATGAACTTACAAGATTTGTTCCTCCATTCGACAGCGTTATACCAAATATGTATAATCCGGAAATAATACTCTACAGAGGCTTTTGGCTGGTTACTTGGTTTATTAAAGAATTCGGATATAAAGAAGAACTATTTGCAACCGAACAAGAAAAAGATATATTTTCTATAATGGATGAAAAACTAAATGAAGTTCCCATAGGATGTGACGGCTTGGTACTTCAGCCTTACTGGGGACAGGATATACTTCGCCCGGGCGCTAAAGGGAGTATACTTGGATTTAACGATAAACATACCAGATTTCACATATACAGAGCCATTATAGAAGGAATAGGATATTCCCTAAAAGAAGGAATTGATAGGATAGAACACGTTTCCAAAGTGAAAATAGAAAAAATTGCTCTTTCCGGAGGAGGATCAAAAAGCGAAATCATATGTCAAATATTAAGTGACATATTAAATAAAGAAGTTTATTTGATCCAAACATACGAAGCAACCGGTATAGGTGCGGCTATGGCTTGTTTCATAGGACTTAATATATATAAAGATTTTAATGAAGCAAGTGAAAATATGGTAAGAGTTAAAAAGACTTTTCAACCTAAACCTGCAAATGTAAAAAAATACGATGATATATACCATAATGTATATACAAAGATATATAAAAATGTAAAAAAGATTTACAAAAAATTAAATAAAATAAATATATAAAGGAGAAATAATAATGCCACTCAAAAGTACTATTGATAATTATAAAGATTATCTAGGAATTTCACCGAAAGCAGAAGATTTTGAAGAGTATTGGAAAGAATCCGTTGAGGATATGAATAAAACGGATTTTACTTATACCCTTGAAAAAAAAGAATTCCCAATGAAAGACATCGAAATATTTGATTTATATTTCAAAGGGATGAATAATGAAAGAGTACACTGCGAATTAGTTAAGCCAAAAGAAACAAAGGGGGAAATACCTGCGGTAATGTCTTTTCATGGATATACATCAAATGCCGACAGCATATATTCTAAAGTCCCTTATGCATATAATGATATGGCATTTTTAGCTTTTGAAGTACCGGGACAAGGGGGTAAAAGCGAAGACAATTATACAGCCGACGGTCCGACGCTTTACGGACAAATCATAAGAGGCGTTGATGACAAGGATAAAAAGAAACTATTTTTCAGAAATATTTATTTAAATGCTCTCAAAGCTTCAATAATATTAGGTAATATGGATTTTATAGATGAAGACAGGATCGGTACGACGGGGAAAAGCCAAGGGGGTGCGTTAAGTCTTGTAGTTGCTTCATTAAATAAGAAAATAAAATCAAGTGCGGTTATTTATCCGTTCTTATCTGATTTTAAAAAGATATTTGAAATGAATATGTGTGAAGATGTATATGTGGAATTTAAAAACTGGTTTAGAAAATATGATACGCTTCATGAAAAAGAAGATGAATTTTTTGAAAGGTTATCTTACATAGATGTACAAAACTTTGCCGACAAGGTTGACTGTAACGTTTTATTTATAACCGCTCTTTTGGATACAACATGTCCGCCTATAACTCAGTTTGCTATTTACAATAAACTAAATTGCAGTAAAGATTTAAAAGTATACTGCGAATACACACATGAAAGACTGCCTTATTCCGATGATATAATATATAAATTTTTCAAAAAAGAACTGTAAACATTGTCAAAGTTCATAATAATTTAATATATTATTATTAGATAGAAATACGGAGGCAGAAATGGAATACATATATAAAACAAAAGGTACTTGTTCAAGCAAAATAAAATTTAATATAGACAATGATATAATAACAGACGTTGAATTTACGGGAGGATGCAACGGAAACCTACAGGCTATTGCAAAACTCATAGACGGATTAACCGTAGACGAGATCGAAAGAAAATGCAGCGGAATATTATGCGGAAATAAAGCTACTTCATGTGCGGATCAGTTAGCCAAAGCTGTAAGATGTGCATATAAAAAATCAAATAAATAAAAAAAGACAGATATCTGTCTTTTTTATTTTAATCGTTATTAAAAATCAAATCATAATCTCTTGAAATTGTCATTATGTGGTCACTTATACGTTCAATATCATTTACAACCTGTGAAAAGAATAACGTAATTTCGAAAGATATACTTTTTTCTTTCATTCTTATTATTTGTTTCTTTTTTATTTCTCTTAAGAATTCCTTTATCTCATTATATTTTTTCTCTGTTTTTTCTAAATTGTTTAAAGAAAAAGTTATATCTGTTATCAATTCTTTGATTTTTATAATCCTTTCTTTCTCGGTTTCATTTAACCGAACTTTGTAATCTTTAAGTTTAAAAGAATAATTGGATATACTTTCTATATCAATAAGCAAGTGATAATATATACTCATTATAAAACTGTTCTCACTGTTTTGCTCTATTCCAAGTGCTTCCGTTATGTACTCAGAAAGTTTTCTGCTTAAAGATTTTACTTTATTTTCTCTGTCAGACAAATCTTTCTCTCTTTGTTTGTTAAAAGCTATTATCTGTGATAATCCGTCATCGATATTTTCAAACGACATCTTACTGATATAACTTATTTCCTGCTCTATTTGTTCAACAAGTATCGCAGAGGTTCCTATTTGATATCCGCTGGCAGGAAGAGGTGATAAATAGTCCTCTTCTTTTTCTTCTTTCTTTGAAGGCAGGATTTTCTGAGCGAATGTTGCGAGGTATCCCCCAAAAGGAAGCAAAAGCAAAGTAGTGACGATATTAAATAGTGTATGCATATTTGCTATTTGTGACGCAGCATTATTCGGAGTAAGCGAACCTACAAAGTCTGCAAGAGGAGTAAACATACAAATAGCAGTAAATATTAATGTTCCTATTATATTAAATGATAAGTGGATTACAGTTGTCTGTTTAGCCTCTCTATTGGTTCCTATCGAAGCTAAAACAGCCGTAATACAAGTACCTATATTCTGTCCGAACAATACATAAACTGCGCCGTCTAAACCTATGAGCCCGTTTGCGGCAAGAGCCTGAAGTATACCGACCGATGCACTTGAAGACTGGATAACCGCAGTAAATACCGCTCCCGCAATAATCCCAAACAAAGGATTTGAAAATGTAGTCATTAAACTTATAAACCCTTGTGAATCTCTAAGCGGCATCATGGCTGTACTCATCATTTCCATACCGATAAATAAAACACCCAATCCCGCTAAAATCTGGCCAAAATAATTTGCCTTTTGGTTTTTAATGAATACAACCATCACTACCCCTAAGAAAGCTAAAACAGGAGCAATCGCACCTATATCCAGTGCAATAAGCTGTCCTGTTATGGTAGTACCGATATTCGCACCCATAATGATCCATACGGCCTGTCTGAGGCTCATCATACCTGCGTTAACAAATCCTACGACCATAACCGTAGTAGCACTGGAAGACTGGATAACCGCAGTTATTATAGCACCTACAATAACTCCCAAAAATCTATTTGATGTCAGCTTTTCAAGAATACCCTTTATCTTGTCACCCGCTGCATTTTCAAGCCCGCTGCTCATCATCTGCATTCCATATAAAAATAAAGCAAGTCCTCCCAGGAGGCTAATAAAATTTAAAGTAGTCATAATCATCTCCCTTTATTTGGTAAAATTTCTCTATATAAATCGTATAAATATTGTAAAATGACAAAATCAAAAAGTATATAGAATATTCTTAAGTTTTACGATGACTTTACCAACATTTTACTTTTGACTATAAAAATAAAAAACACCTATTAGGTGTTTTTATTATCTATATATTTTTTCTTTTTATCACAACACATCTCTGTAAGTATCTCATTCATATAATCCATTTCTCCCTCATTTATCAAGACGGTAATAAAATCACCGGCTTTGATCCTGTTATAACCTCTCGGTATAAACTCATGATGTCCTCTCTCGATTGCAACGACCAGACAGTTATGAGGCCACTCTATCTCATTCAATTTTTTATTGTCCACTTCACTGTCAAAAGTAACATTATAAGTTATAAGCATAGTCTCATCGGAAGGATCTGCAAGTTTTGTTCCCTGCTTTTCCAAGATACCTTCAAGCAAACTGGAATAAATCGGTTCGCTTTTACATAAATAAGCTACCACATATGCAACAACGCTTACCAAGCTTATGGATATCATATGCTCAAGAGAACCTGTCATTTCCGCAATCAGTATTATCCCGGTAATAGGTGCTCTTACCGTAGCGGCGAAAAATCCTGCCATAGCAAGTATAATAAACTTATCCATAAAAATATCGTTTACTCCCAAAGAACTTATACAAACGATTCCGAAACTTGCACCTATAAAAGAACCGAGAACGAGCAAAGGATAAAATATACCTCCGGGAGCTCCCGAACCGAAACAGATAACGGAATATAAAAATTTTATAATAAGCATCGTAAGAAGTGCGGATAAAACAAAATTATTTTTTACAAGTATATCTACCATCACACTTCCTCCCGCAAGTACTTTGGGATATACTAATGCAAATACTCCCGCAACTAAAAACGGAATGATAATCCTGTATTCCGGTTTTATCATCTTTAATTTAGCATAAAGCTTTTGCCCTTTAACCATGCACTTATTATAAAAAGCGCCGGATACTCCGACTATTATCCCCAGGATTATAACAAGCCCGTAAAGAGTGAGAGGTATAGGGGTAGAGCTGTTATATTGAAAGACAGTAGACAGACCAAAAACACTTTTGGCAAGGAAATCGGCAGTTACAGCCGCCGTCATTACACTGACTATTACACGTCCGTCAAAATTTTTGTGTATTTCCTCCAATGTAAACATCACGCCCGCCAAAGGTGCATTGAACGCCGCGGCAAGTCCCGCACCCGCACCGCAGGATATATAAGTCTTTTCTTTTGTTTTTCCCTTTTTTTGAACCTGAGCGAGTTTTTTACCTGCCATTGCACCAAGCTGTATGGAAGGGCCTTCTCTTCCGAGGGATAAGCCTCCTACTATACTAAGTGTCCCTCCTATTATTTTTGCTATGATTACTTTAACGGGATTTTGAGACAGATAGCCTTTCATTTCTCCGCTTACCTGAGGGATACCGCTACCAGATATCATAGGCTCCCATTTTACAAGTTTGCCTACAATAATCGCCAGCACAGTCAAAAATAACATCCATAAAATTATTTTAACTACATCTCCGTGAATATAATCTACGGCGAAGAATAAAAGCTTCTCAGCCTTTGTTAATAATAATCTATAAATAATTGCGACCAAGCCTGCAACGATACCTATTAAAAAACCTTCAATAATAAACTCGATTTGTGAACGTCCTTTTTTGTTATGTAATCTTGTCTTTATATTCTTAGCCATTACATCGTTCATTTTCATTCCTCTTTTCCAATTTTAATTATAATATAAAGACTTTTTATTGACAATATAAAACTTAATGACCAAACAGCTTATATAAATGAACTTTAAAGGAATAAATAATAAGGAAAAGAAAATTTATTTTATTAAAACTTTATTAATTTGTAATTAGAATTATATAATACCATTGACAAATTATATACATAGTTGTATAATTTTTAAAAATAAGGAAAGGTGAAGGTAAGATGGGAAAAAGTGTATATAGTTTAGTATTAATGGATGAAGTAGTCGATAAAGTAGATGAGGCGGCTTACCAGCTTGGAACAAGCAGATCCGGACTTATAAATCAAATCCTTGCGGATTATGTATCTTATACCACTCCGGAAAAACACGTCGAAGGCATATTCTCTTCATTGGAAAATATGTTTAAAGAAATGAATACTTTTCAAGTTTTAGCAAATCCGTCTCCTTATTACATGAATATAACAAGCTCTTTAAGATATAAATACAGACCTACAATAAAATACGGAGTGGAACTTTACGACAATTCCAAATATTCATTCGGGGAGCTTAAAGTGACTTTAAGAACAACGAATCAGACATTAATAAGAGATATGAATACTTTCTTGAATTTCTTTGCCAAGTTGGAAGAGAAATATATAAGAGGTATTTTGGAGGAAAATTTATGTTACAAGATAGAAGAAAAGAAATACACAAGACAGTTTGTAATGCCGAAAGAACAAGGTGTGGACAAGGTTGATCTGGGGGTACTTATCGGAGAGTACATTCAAGTTTTTGACAGCGTACTTAAAGTATTCCTAAATAATTTACCATATATAGAAGATGCATGTTCCGACGCAGAAAAAGAATATATAACTTTGATGCAAAAAGTACATGCGATTATTTAAGAGGAGGACAATATTATGAATGCAAATGATTATACGGAAAAATCGCTTCTCGCAATACAAAATGCACAAAACATCGCTATGGATAATAATAATTCTGTAATAGAAGCCGAACATCTGTTATATGCTCTGTTAGAAGATAACGGTGGATTAATAGGTGAAATTTTATCCAAAATGGGTGTAGACCTTAACGGATTAAAAAGAGAAGTAAAAAATAAAATCGACAGTTTCCCGAGAGTGTCGGGAGGAAATGAAAATAATTTATACGCAAGCAATAATCTAAACAGAGTTATAAATTTGGCTGAAAAGATTGCTAAAAATATGAAAGACGAATACGTTTCGGTAGAACATCTATTTCTGGCTTTATTTAATGAAGGAGGAAGCTTTATCAAAGACGTATTTAACAGATATAAAGTAACAAAGGAGATGTTTACAAAACAGCTATCCTTAGTGAGAGGGGGAAGAACAGTGACTAATCAAAATCCTGAAAACACATATAACGTACTTGAAAAATACGGTTCCGACTTGGTAGAACTCGCTAAAAACAATAAACTTGATCCTGTTATCGGCAGAGATGATGAAATAAGAAATGTTATAAGGATACTATCAAGGAAGACCAAAAACAACCCTGTATTGATAGGAGAACCGGGGGTTGGTAAAACGGCTATCGCTGAGGGCTTGGCTCTTAGAATAGTAAGAGGCGACGTGCCAAATAATCTAAAAGACAGAAGCATATTCTCTCTTGATATGGGCGCTTTGGTTGCCGGAGCCAAATTCAGAGGAGAATTCGAAGAGAGGATCAAAGCAGTTCTGGATGAAATCAAGAAAAGCGAAGGCAAAATAATATTATTCATCGATGAACTCCATACTATCGTCGGAGCAGGGAAGACCGACGGAGCAATGGATGCTGGTAATCTTCTAAAACCTCTTCTTGCAAGAGGAGAGCTTCACTGCATAGGTGCTACCACTTTGAATGAATACAGACAATACATTGAAAAAGACGCTGCTCTGGAAAGAAGGTTCCAGCCTGTAATGATAGGAGAACCTACTGTAGAAGATACCATAGCCATACTTAGAGGTCTAAAAGAAAGATATGAAATATATCACGGAGTAAAAATCACGGACCAAGCATTGATATCCGCCGCAACATTATCAAACAGATATATCACAGACAGATTTTTACCCGATAAGGCAATCGACTTGATCGATGAAGCCTGCGCTTTAATAAAGACCGAAATGGACTCCATGCCGACGGAGCTCGATGAAGTAAACCGAAAGATAATGCAGTATCAAATTGAAGCTACCGCACTTAAAAAAGAAAAAGATGAATTATCTAAAAAACGCCTTGAAGAAATAAACAAAGAAATTGCTGAACTTCAAAGTAAATTCAATGAAATGAAAGCTAAGTGGCTCAAAGAAAAGGATAATATAGGGAAAGCTCAGAGACTCAGAGAAGAGATCGACAAAGTAAATGTTGAAATCGAGCAGGCACAAAGAGTAAACAACCTCAATAAAGCAGCAGAACTTAAATACGGAAAGCTTCCCGATTTACAAAAGCAACTAAAAGAAGAAGAAGAAAAATCCAAAGAAAAGAATAATACTCTTTTAAGAGATAAGGTATCAGATGAAGAAATAGCTAAAATCGTTTCTAAATGGACACATATTCCGGTATCGAAACTCGTTGAAGGAGAAAGAGAAAAACTCCTTCATTTAGAAGATACACTTCACGAAAGGGTAATAGGTCAGGATGAAGCGGTAAGACTGGTATCGGACGCTATAATCAGATCTCGTGCAGGTATCCAAGATCCGTCAAAACCTATTGGTTCATTCCTGTTCCTAGGTCCTACAGGTGTAGGTAAAACAGAACTTGCCAAAACGCTCGCTTATACTCTATTCGATAATGAACAAAATATCATCCGTATAGATATGAGCGAATATATGGAAAAATTCAGTGTATCCAGACTAATCGGAGCACCTCCGGGATATGTTGGATACGATGAAGGCGGTCAGCTGACCGAAGCGGTAAGAAGAAATCCATACAGCGTGGTTTTATTCGATGAAATAGAAAAAGCTCATCCTGATGTATTCAATATACTCCTTCAAGTCCTTGACGACGGAAGAGTTACGGATTCACAGGGAAGAACTATAGACTTTAAAAATACCATCATCATTTTAACTTCAAACCTCGGAAGCGATTATTTACTGGAAAGCACCGAAAAATATGGTGATATTACAGATGAAACAAAAGATAATATAGATAAATTACTTAAAGCAAATTTCAGACCTGAATTTTTAAACAGGCTCGATGAAATAGTAATTTATAAACCACTTAAGAAAGACGAAATCTCTAAGATTGTAGATTTAATGCTTAAAGATCTTGAAAAGAGAATGGAAGATAAATTCTTACATTTAAATATTACAGATAAAGCAAAAGAATTTATAATAGATAACGGATACGACCCAATATTCGGAGCAAGACCTCTTAAGAGATTTATTCAAAGCAAAGTGGAAACTCTTATTGCAAAATCAATTCTTTCCAATAACTTTGAAAGCGGAACGACACTTACAGTAGATATTAAAGACGGAGCTTTAGCCGTAACATTCTAAATAAAAAGGACCTTACGGTCCTTTTTATTTTAATAATATATAAATAAATATTGTAAAAACTAAAACTTATCAACATATCCACATTTATAATTTATCTCTTTGTTAATATGTCTAAATCACTCTCTTCATACTTATTATGACCTTTTAAACTCTTTTTATATTTCCAGCATTTTATTGCGTCTTCAAGTGTTTTACCTTTATTATCGTTAAAAAAGTCTCTAATATATGTATTGTATTCAAACTGCTTATCTATCTTAGTCTTTCCTTTTTTCTTATCTTCCAATATTTTATAATAAGCTTCAACTGCTTCATGATAAGTTTTCCCGCTGTTGGATTTGAGCCACTTCTGAAATAAAACATTAAAAGAAAAGGAACTTCCTATTTGTTCTTTAAAGAATTTTCTATGATGTTCGGAGCAAACAAAGTTTTCCTCAATGATACTGTTTAAAGTTATTTTTTTGTTTAAATGACTTTTCTTTATTGCGGTTTTACTTTCTTTTTTCTCTCCCGTATCCAAATAATGACTTATCCTATCCGTAAGTTCAAGTTTACTCCCGGAAGTTTGCAGTCCTTCTTTTCTTAAAAAATTTACTAACTCTTCCTTCAAATAATAATAACTTTTAAATGTTTTACTATCTAAGTTTTTATTTAAATCCGGTCTTTCGCTCATAATAAGTTCCTTTTTAATTTATTATTGTAATTCTTTTAAATGCTTTAAATGTATTCCTATATGACCTATCCCGAGTATTATGGTTGAAATTATAAGCCATATTACTTTACCGTATATCCCAAGAAACAAAAATCCCAATATAGGAAGTGTTGCTCCGGCAACCGGAATACCAAACAGCGGGCTGTAAAAATCTTTTAATATTTTACTGCTCTTAAAATATCGAACCCACCAATATTCATAAAGAAGCATGAATATAAATGATACTATAAACCATATACTCCAAATCGAAAAAGTATGGATATTAAAATCTCTAAATATCAAAACCGTACAGCTCACCAAAACTTGACCTATTCGCTCAAACATTATAAATATTTTATTCTCGTTTTCAGAGTTATAACCTGCAGGCTGATTTTTGCTCCATATAATATTGGGGATAAAAAGCATAAGTAAATATATTAACCCCACATAAGAAAATCCTAAATGTCCCATATCATTTTCCTTTTTTCATATTTATATATCTTAACATAAATAAAATATATGTCTTACTTTTTTCCAAAATAATAAAATCCATTGGAAGTATGTCCGTTCATCGTTTTAAAAGTAACTCTTTCAAATTTCAATTTTTTATAATCCGAAAGTAGTTCTTTTATATAATCAACGTCATGATGTCTTAAAACAGCTCCCTCTTTAAGTTCAAAGACTCCGTAATTATCATATTTAGCCCTATAAGCATTATATCTATTTATATTTCTTTCATCATCATTCAGTAGAAAATCATTGACATATATTATTCCATTAGGTTTTAAGACCCTATAAATTTCTTGTATCAAATCCCTTTGGGTATCATCATCACTGATACATGTAAGAACGGCAAACAAAATCACAGAGTCGAAAGTGTCATTTTTATAAGGTAAATCTCCCTCATTAACTTCAAAATCAATATTGGGATTGTTAGCTTTTGCTCGTTTGATCATATTTTCGGAAAAGTCTACTCCATAAAGATTTTTATACCCAAACTCATACAGCTCACTTAACGTTCTTCCGTAACCGCACCCAACATCAAGGATTTTCATATCTTTTTTGACATAATTACTAAATTCATTTAAATCGAAAGGTGTTGTAAATTCTTTTTTATCTGCTATACTGTTCCAATACTCTTTTTGTTACATTTTTTACTCCTTTTAATTTTATATAATACCACTATTTATAAAAAAAGAACACATTTATATAAATGTGTTCTTTAAATTACTAATAATAATTTATTTCTTTTCTTTAACGTATCCGATAAATTGATTTTTAAATAATATCCTAAAAAACTCCGTCAGCCTCGGGATCAATGGTTCGGCTTCTTCTCCGAACTGTTCTTTAACAAGTAAACTTATTTCATAAATAGTTCTTTTTCCGTCCATTTGCTTCCATACAAAACTTCCGAATTCATCCAAATTGATATTACTTACCTTCGGACGTTTATAAATCTTTTGTGCGATTTTATTATAAAACCCTTTATGTTCCTGATGTATCACAACGATACCGTCTTTACGAACCGTAAACTCATGATCAGGGGCACAAATCGGGATATAATCCAAATAATTTTCGCTGTTTTTATTCTTCATTACTCTTAGCCTTCTTAAATAATGTTAATTTGAAGAATATAGCAATCAAAATCAAGAAGAATACTATACCACCTAAATTAGAATTTAAGAATGTTTGAGAACCGAAGTTTCCTAAGATTTCACCAAGGTTCGAACTTCCGCCTTTCATTGGGATTATAGCGAATACTGCAAGAAGGATACCTATAAGACCTTCACCTGCAATCAAACCGGATGAGAAAAGTACACCGTCTTCAACGACAGCTTTCTTCTTAGCTTCATCCATGTCTTTTTTCTTTTCAATAATCCAACGAATAGCTCCGCCAATCATCATAGGTACACTTAAATGAATAGGTAAGTATAGACCTACTGCAAAAGGAAGAACAGGAATACCAAGGATTTCAACAACGATACCTATAAATACTCCGACAAAAATCAAGTTCCATGGAAGGTTTCCGCCCATAACACCTTCTACAATCATCTTCATAAGAGTAGCTTGTGCAGCGGGAAGCTGAGTTGAACCATATCCCCATGCAGCATTTAATAAGTAAAGTATAGCACCGATTGCAACAGCAGACGCAACAACACCGATTAGTTCACCGATTTGCTGACGTTTAGGTGTAGCACCTACAATATAACCTGTCTTTAAATCCTGAGACGTATCTCCGGCTATAGCAGCTATGATACATATGACCGCACCGATTGCAATGGCTGCTATCATACCTTCTCTGCCGGTTTGACCGGTAAGTTTTAATAAAATACTTGCAATCAATACTGTGGCTATTGTCATACCCGATACCGGATTGTTACTGCTTCCGATAAGTCCGACCATACGAGATGATACGGTTGCAAAGAAAAATCCGAATACAACAATCATAAATGCAGAAAATAAGTTGATAGGTACTAGAGGAATCAGCCATAATATCAAGGCGAAAATAACTATTCCCGCAAGGATAAATGACATAGGTAAATCTCTGTCTGTTCTTAGAGTATCATTATCACTTGATGTTTTACCAAAGTCTTTTATAGCATCTTTAAATGTAGTAACTATAAGTGGCAATGATTTTATAAGACTTATAAATCCACCTGCGGCAACTGCTCCGGCACCTATATATTTAATATAGTTTGACCAAATTCCCATAGAACCAAGTTCAGCGTATATTTGACCTATAGTTTGAGAGGTAGAAGGGAAGAGTACTATATTGCTTCCAAAAAGTACTATCATTGGCATTAATACGAACCAGCCAAGAACACCGCCTGCAAATAAGTAAGACGAAATCTTTGTTCCGCAGATATATCCCACACCAAGAAGTGCAGGAAGAACATCCGCACCTGCTCCGGCTCCCGGATATGCAGGGATCTCATAGTGAACTTCACTTGGGAAAAGTTTAAGTCCGTCTGCGATAAACTTATAAAGAGCAGCTATACCGAGTCCTTTAAATACAAGACCGGCTTTTGCTCCGCCTTCTTCTCCCGCAAGAAGTACTTCCGCACAAGCTTGTCCTTCAGGATAAGGAAGGGTCCCATGTTCTTTAACGATCAATGCTTTTCTCAGCGGTACCATAAAGAGTACCCCCAAACATCCGCCGATTGCGGCAATAATCGCGATTTCAAGCAAAGAAGGGAATGCTGTTTTCCATTCGTTTGCCCATAAGAAAAGTGCAGGAAGGGTAAAGATAGCACCGGCTGCTACGGACTCTCCCGCAGAACCAATGGTCTGCACCATATTATTTTCAAGCACTGAATCTCTTTTAAGGATTACTCTGATAATCCCCATTGAAATAACCGCCGCCGGAATGGAAGCGGATACTGTCATACCTACTCTAAGTCCCAAGTAGGCATTAGCCCCACCGAACAATACAGCTATGATGATACCTAATATAATAGATGTCGCTGTAAACTCTGGCAATGTCTTTTCGGCAGGGACAAAAGGTTTAAAATTTTCTTGTTCCTTCATTTTCGATCTCCTTTGTTTAACATATGCCAGACTATTATAGCAAACAATTTCATAAAAATAAAATTTTTTTACAAATTATAATATTTCCACAACTAAAAAGTGCCAAGACTGGCTTATCTTGGCACTTTGATGTTTTTTTTAGATTTTATTTAATTTTCACTTACTTCTTTTGTCTTTTTAACTTGTTTTCTGATCCTGATACCATTTGCGATTGCACATACCAAACTCGTTACCGCAAAGAATATGGCAGCACCGTAAGATCTGAGTATTTCAGATACTTTAACCAGTATGAAGTTAAGTGGTGTAGATGCGTTTGATATACAGCTTACCAAACTAAAACCTTCCGGAAGCTGATAAGAAGCACTTAGCGCAGCCTGAGTAAATATAGGAGCGATGGCTGTGGATAAAAGTACACCGATTGCCATCATAGATATAGCTATAAGTAAACTTCTAAAAGCATTTTCATTACACATAGGTACAATCAAAGCCATTATGTATGGAGCAGAACCAAGGTCCGCAAAAGGAAGGAATTGATTGTGAGGAACGATCAAAGCAAGAAGTATGATTATAGGTGTGAGTATTAGTGCGGTAGCTATTGTTGTTGAATTACCCAGAGCAACAGCAGCATCCATACCTATATATATTTTACCTCTGTTTTTAAATTTCTTATTTACGATCACCTGAGCTCTTTCAGAAATAGGAGTAAGCGATTCTCCGAAATATTTTGCCATTGCAGGGATAAGAACAAGAGTAGCTCCGAGTGTAATGGCGATTAAAAGATATTTATCATAGGCTTTAATACCATATGCAAGTATACCTATCACAAGCCCGATAACAAAACCTATAATAAGCGGATCTCCGAGAACCCCGAGCTTTTCTTCCATTTTTTTAGCATTTATATCTATTTTGTTAAGCCCCGGTATTTTATCAATTATTTTATCCACTACGAATGAGATCGAAGCCAAAACTACAGTCATCGTATGAGGAAAGCTTATTCCATCCATCTTCGTAACTTTAGCGATTTTATCTGCCGTTAAGTCTGCAAGGACTAAAGCTATTACGAATTCGCAAACAGCCGCAAGAAGTCCCAATGCTACGGAAGAAGTAACTATGGCAACAAGTGAACCCGTAAACGCCAACTGCCAAAAGTTCCAAATATCGATATCTGCGGTTTGTGTAAGATTAAAGATCAGCATGACTACATTTACAAGAAGACAAACCGGAATAATAATTGCTCCTACTTTTGTTGAAAATGCAATCTGAGCTGCTGTAGGCCATCCGACATCAAGGATATTTAAATTTAAATTAAGATTTTCCACCATTTGCTGTGCGGCCGGTCCGATAGTATTTCCAAGCAAATTGATTACAAGATTTATCCCTATAAAAGCAACTCCCATGGTAAGACCGGATTTAAGTGCTTTTCCAAATCCCGTACCCAGGCAAAGAGCGATGACAAAAATAATTATAGGCATCATAACACTTGCGCCAAGGTTAGAAAGGATATCAAAAAAACCTAGTATGTAACTCATAACGTACCCCCTAAATGAATATTTATTAATTTTATTATATACTCTTTTTTATATGCAGTCAAAGAAAACATAATAATGAATTAAATTAATTGTTAGAGTTTTATTTATATTTGATTAAATATACATTAAGAATCAAACACTTGCTTGTTCTTTTATTTTAGAAGAAGTATAATTATGATAGCATTAAATAATTTCTTGAGGGGAGAGATTAAAATGGAATTTAGAAAATTTAAAGAAAAATACATAATCAGACTCAATAAAGGAGATGAAGTAATATCCAGTATAACGGATTTATGCAGGAAAGAAAATATTAAGCTGGGAAGTTTCGTTGGACTCGGGGCTGCAAGTAAAGCAACGATAGGATTATACGATACCGAAAATAAATTATATCATCAAACCACCATGGAAGAACCTATGGAAATAACTTCCCTTGTCGGCAATATTTCAACATTTGACGATGAAGTCTACTTGCACGTACATATAAATCTTTGCAATAAAGATATGCAGATTTTCGGAGGACACTTAAATGAATGCATCATCTCCGCTACCAGTGAAATCACACTTCTTAATATAGAAGGAAAAGTTGAAAGAGAATACGATGAAGAAACCGGACTTAATTTATATAAATTCTTATAATAAAAAATCTCATAGAAAATTCTATGAGATTTTTGTTTTTTCTAAAACTATTTTATAAGCCCTTTTGATAATAAGAATTCATGAGCAACATCTTTAGCTTTTTTACCCTCTACATCTACTTGATAATTAAGGTCAATCATTACATCTTCATTTAGATATTTTGACAATTTTTCCATTAATCCTTTTACTTCGGGACACTCTTCATTAACCGTATCATTTACTACAGGTACGGCTTCGTATCTAGGGAAAGCCCCTTTATCATCTTCAAGTACAACAAGGTCATACTTCTTTAACAGTCCGTCAGTGGAATAAGCGTCAATCACATCACAGTTCTTATTTTTAAGAGCTGTATATCTAGGAGAACCGTCTATAGGAACCACTTCTTTAAAGTTCATCCCATAAGTCTTTTGAAGTGATTTATAACAGTCCTTCCTTTCCATAAATGTTAAAGTAGGTGATAAAGTAAGTTTATCCGCAACTCTTTCAAGGTCACTGAACTTCTTCAAATTATACTTTTTAGCCGTATCTTTTCTTACCGCCAATGTATAAGTATTATTAAAGTTCAAACTATCATAAACATTTAAATTATATTTGGATTTCATTTCTTTTTTGCATGTATCAAGAACTTTTTTCATATCATTTATATTTTCATGTGCCAGTACACTTCCAAACAATGTACCGGTATAATCGATATACATATCTATATCACCGGATTTCATTGCGTCAAGAACGATACCGCTTGCACCCAATGACAACGATTGTTTAACATTTATATCCGTATTTTCTTCTATAAGTTCTTTTGTCATGTAAGAAAGAACTTCCTGTTCGGTAAAGTCCATAGAACCTAAATTTATAGTTTTCCCTCCGGAACTTTGTTTAAAGTTATAAAAACTTCCAAAAATCAAGGCTATGCAAGTAAGTATTATAACTATATTATCAAAATTCTTCTTAAATTTGCTTGTAGGATTGGAAAGTTTCATATTCTTAGGTATCAATTTATTTTCAAATATACCAAAAATATAATCTATAAATAACGCTAAGAAACAAGCCGGTATGGCTCCGGATAATATTTGATTGTTATTAACTGTCCTAATTCCGGCATATACCAAATAACCAAGTCCGCTTGCACCTATAAATGCGGCAAGGGTCATAAGTCCTACGGCACTTACAGCACTTATCCTTACTCCAGCAAGAATTACCGGAAGAGCAAGAGGAAACTGGACTTTATATAATATCTGCAGCTTAGTGAGCCCTATACCTTTTGCAGCTTCCAAAGTATCCGAGTTTACATTCGATAGCCCTGCATAAGTATTCTTTACTATAGGAAGAAGCGAATATAATATAACCATTATAATTGCAGGCTTTGTACCGATACCCACAAATGGAATTAAAAAGCCGAGCAATGCCATTGAAGGAATAGCCTGGATTATATTGGTAAGAGCCATTATAGGTTTCTTAGCAGGTTTCACATAGGAAATCAAAATACCTAAAGGAACGCCTATTACTATTGAAGCTATGATAGCTATAAAAGTAAGCTCAATATGTTTTATAAACAAATCTAATATGGTAGAAGCATTAGCCGAAAAATAATCTATAAATCCACTCATTATTCTTCATCCTCGCTTTCATCATATTTTTGTTTAAGTGCGGTAAATAATATACTCTTTGTGATAAGCCCCACTAATTTATTATCCTTGTCAACAACGGGAATAGTATATATATTTGTTTCATCGGTCTTATTAAGTACATCTATTATAGAATCTTCCGGAGAAACGTATATAAAGTTTATATGATATTTTTCTTTGTGTCTGTTTAATACTTCTCCAACGGTCAAATCTTTATTTCTTTCTTTCAATGCTCGTCTGGCATCCAAAAGACCCAAAAATTCTCTTTTCCTGTTTATGACTATAATACTGTCAATTTTTCTATCCGCCATAATAGTACCGGCTTTAAAGCATTTTAAATTATCAAAACACGTTACAGGATTATCCATCATGATATCTTCTGCTCTTATAAGTTCAGGAGATTCCCATATCCTTTTTTTACCTATGAAATTCTGTACAAAATCATTTGCAGGATGTTTCAATATATCTTCAGGAGAAGCATACTGCTGTATCCTTCCTTCATTTATAAGACATATCCTATCTGCAAGTTTTATTGCTTCGGAAATATCATGAGTAACAAAAACAATTGTTTTCTTTACCCTTGATTGGATTTCCAATAGTTCATCCTGTAGATTATTTCTTGTAATAGGGTCGAGCGCACTGAAAGGCTCGTCCATAAGTATGATATCCGGATCATTTGCAAAAGCCCTCGCAACACCTATCCTTTGCTGCTGTCCGCCGCTCATCTGCGTAGGATATAAGTCTAGATATTCATCTGCTTCAAGACCTATCATATCGAGAAGCTCATAAGTCTTTTTATTTATCTTCTCTTTATCCTTTTTTTGTAGCTTTGGTATAAGCTCTATGTTTTCTCTTACCGTCATATGAGGAAACAATCCGGTTTGCTGGATTACATAACCGATTTTTCTTCTCAGCTCAATATCATTTATCTTGCTTATATCATCATCGTTAATGCTTATTTTACCCTCTGTCGGAGTTATGAGTTTATTTATCATCTTTAGGATCGTAGTTTTCCCGCAGCCGCTAAGGCCTAATAAACAAACAAATTCACCATCTTCGATTTCAAATGAGACGTCCTTCAGTACTGATTTTTTCTTGTACGATTTGGAGACATCTTCAAATTTAATCATTTAATTACTCCCTTTCCATAAAATGTTATTTTTTTACATATATATTATAATTATCCTACTTTAACATTAAATAAAACTTAAATAAATATGAATATATAATTATAATTTTATTTAATAATTACATATCTATATTATTAATCATATAACATAATACAAATTTAGTCAAATTATGTAATATTCTTAAATAATAATGATACTGTTTGATTTATACTTTATTTTAATATAAAATAAATAACAGAATAACAACGAGGTAATATATATGTCAAAGATAGTAATAGTTGAACACCCTATAATCAAGGATTATTTAAGTAAGATAAGGAATAAAGAAACAAATACAAAAGAATTCAGAAATGCAGTAAAACAGCTTTCCGTATTGATTGGATATGAAGCGACAAGAAATTTAAAGACACAAAACATCAAGGTTCAGACACCATTATGCATGACACAATGCGAAGAACTTGTTAATGAAGATATAACCATAGTTCCCATTCTTCGAGCAGGTCTCGGTATGCTTGAGGGCATGCTGGAACTTTTACCAAGCGCAAGGGTAGGTCATATAGGGCTGGAAAGAAACGAAGAAACCTTAAAACCACGAGAGTATTATTTTAAAATGCCGGGGAATTATGAAACCATGCAAACATTTGTAATAGACCCTATGCTGGCTACCGGAGGATCAGCCGTAGATGCAATAGATAAGATAAAAGAAAAAGGAATAAAAAATATTACATTTATATGTGTGATAGCAGCTCCGGAAGGGGTAGATAGACTCAAAGAAGCACACCCTGATATAAATATTTATATGGGTACATTAGATGATCATTTAAACGAAAAAGGATATATCGTCCCGGGACTCGGAGATGCGGGGGATAGGATTTTCGGAACACTATAAAATAAGGGACTAACTTTAGTTAGTCCTTTATTCATCTTTACCATATTTTAACTCTTTTCCGTCAGAGCCATATTTTTTTCTTTTCCCATAAATCTCTTCTATTTTTATCTTTATGACATTGGTTCTATGTAAACTTCTGTTAATAGCATTATCAAAGTTTTCCATATTAGATAAAGCATATCGCTTACATATCAATTTAAGTGCATGAATTTTCTCATCCTCGTCTGTAACCAAAGCCCCTTTTCCATTCACGACAGCACTTTCATATTCCAAAGTAAAATCCACAGGTCTTGGTTTACATTTACTTACCGCAGTTAATGTAATATTATTATTCTTATTTAAAATATCTATCTTACTTCCTTCAAAAGCACAATGAAAATATAAAACATCATTATCTCTTACTATCGAAACCGGTACAGAATAAGGTTTATCTTCATTCACCATGGATAAAGTGACAAAAGGAGCTTTATCAAGCACACGAAGAGCAAAGTCTTTATTCATTTCTCTGTCTTTTCTTCTCATTTTATTCTCCTATTTTAAAAACTGCAAATTATCTTCTATATTCATTCCTTTTCTCTTATCAACAACTATCTTTTCATCTTTTTCCATAGCTTTTCTGACAAAGTCTGAAGCTATTTTACAAGCCTCTTTAAGAGTTTTACCCTCCAAAACTTTTCCTACCATGACACCAGAAAATACATCTCCGGTTCCCGGAAATCTTACATTTATATAATCGTAAGGTACAGAAAAATATTCATCTTCAGAGTAAGAATAACCTTCTATGGAATAATTGCCACTTTCTTTATTTTTAACACTTGTTATCACCACAGATTTTGAACCCAGTTTTCTGAATTCATCGATATATTCTTTTATTTCATGACTATCAAGTTCATCCTTTTTCATTTCATCATAGAGTATAAAAGAAGCTTCGGTAAAATTCGGAGTAACGATATCCGCAAGGGCACACATTTCCCTCATATTCTTAACTACATTTTTACTAAGTCCCAAATATAAATTACCGTCATCTCCCATTATCGGGTCGACCATAACCAGAGGATCATTCTCTTTGTTATCACTTATTATCTTTTCTATCAATCCGACTTGCTCATCGGAATTTATAAATCCGGTACAGATAGCATCAAATTTAAAACCAAGTTCGTCCCATATACCGATAGTCTTTTTCATATATTCGCTCATATCGAGTATTTCGAATAGTCCGTAATCAAGAGTATTCGAAACTATTGCAGTAGGAAGATTATGCACCCTAAAACCCATTGAAGATACAATAGGCATCATAGCCGACAATGCAACCTTACCCACACCCGGCAAATCATTTATTAAAAGTATATCTTTATTCTTATCCATTTTATGCTCCTTTTGCTTATGTATTTATTGTAGATTATATAACTTTTACACTTCTTTTATCAACACAATCTTATAGAAAACAAATAAAAAGGAGGTATAATCCTCCTTTTTATGGTACTAAAACTATTTTAATCGCTTCTCCTGCTTTTGCAATATTTAATGCTTCATCAATATCTTTCATAGGCATTACTTTGGTAATAAATTTTTCCGGAGTAAACTCCTCTGAAATTGCCAGTCTAAATGCTTCCTGCTGATCCTTTACATTTGCACCGAAATGTCCGTAAATCCATAAGTTATTATAATGAATTATATTTGTATCAAGAGGAGTTAATGTACCTTTAGGAACACCGCCAAAGAATGTAATTACTCCGCCGTTCCTTGCCATTTCCAGCGCCTGCTGCTGTGTTTTAACTACGGGAGTAGCAGAAATAACATGATCGGCACCTTTTTTATTTGTTATCCTCTTAACTTCTGCTATCGGATCTATTTCCAAGCTGTTAATTATATAATCCGCTCCCAGTTCTTTTGTAGTATTAAGCCTGTTTTGAGCTATATCTATTGAAATAACGGTTTTGGCACCTCTGAGTTTTGCCAGGCGAACATGAAAACAACCTATAGGTCCCGCTCCTATAATTACTACCGTATCACCGAATTTTATATTTAGTTTTCTTTGACAAGAATAAACCGAAGACAAAGGTTCTCCAAGTGTAGCATATTCATATTTTATGTCTTTTGGTATTTTAGCCCACATTTTTGCTTTTAATACTCTTCCTGATACTGCCGCATATTCTGCAAACCCGCCGATTTCAGGCTCTTTTATATTTTGACATTGTTCGCTTCTTCCGTCTATGCAAGCTTCACACTCCATACAAGGTACCGGTCTTGGGCTGAATATCCTATCTCCTATTTCAAAACCTGTACACTCCGCTCCTATTTCAACTATTTCACCGACTTCCTCATGACCATATACAAACGGATAATTACCTTTTTTCGAATCGGTTGTCAAATTTCTGATATCCGAACCGCAAAGCCCCACAGCCTTCACTTTAATTAAAAATCCGTCTGTTGGACATTCCGGTTTTTCTATTTTTTCATATCTGATATCGTTTGGTCCGTACATCAAAAGAGCATTCATCATTTCTTTCATAAGTTTTCTCCTTCTTTTTCCTTTTTATAATTTTAGACTACATAAGAAAATAAGTATGTTCAAGTCAAAAAGCTTTCTAAAATCACGGAAAAGGTTTTGTCTTGATTATTAATATAATTGAAATTATATTTAAATTAAGAAAAGCGAGATATAGACAGTAGTGAAAGAAAAACGGGTATAATAATAGTATTCAATCATACTTAAGGAGATAAATATGAAAAAACGAAGCTGTCAAATATTGGAACAACTATTATACAGAGGTAAAAATTATAAAATCGAAGAATTAGCAAAATATTATGATGTATCTCAAAAAACTCTTCAAAATGATTTTTCGGATATAAATACTTTTTTAAAAGAAATTAATATACCCCAATTAACAGTATTGAAAAGCGGAGAAATAAAATTATTTGATAAAAAATTTGATGAGTATACTATAGAAAAATTAAATAAACTCGGAAATATACAGTACATTATGGAAAAGAAAGAAAGAGTAAATTTAATAATAATTATACTGCTTAAAGAAAGCAAATTTATAACAATGAATCAACTGGCGGAAAAACTATGTGTTACAAGGATAACTATTCTTAACGATATGATAGAAGTAAATTTAAAACTTAACAAATATAATATAGAAGTTCTAAGCAAACCGGGAAAGGGAATAATAGCAGCTTATGATGAATATGATGCCAGATGTTTGATTACACATTTATTATTTGACAGTTACCATTCCAATGAAAGAGAAAGTAATATTTCAAATGTATATTTTATTAAACTAATTAAAGAAATTGAAAATAATTATACTTTGGAAAGTTTAAAAAATATATTGGATGAAATAATTATTGATAAAAAATATGATTTTAGAAATAGAGGTTATTATGCTATTTTATTCAGTTTATTTGTAATTTTAAACAGGAGATCCAACGAAATCACGTACATTGAAGAAAACAAAAGATATTCAAACAAAGAATATGATATCGCAAAGGAGATATATGAAATATTAACAAAAAAATTAGATATCATTCCAAATAAAAACGATATTCATTACCTTGCGGGATTTATATCAAATAAAGATATATTAAAACCTTTGATTAATGTAGATGACTATGTAGAGCTTCATACTACAGTAGCTACATTTTTATATAAAATTTCGGAACAATTGGATATAAGTTTATATGATGAATATTCTCTTTTTGAATTTTTAATAAAACATCTAAATGCAATGGCAATGAGAATAAAAAATGAAGAACTGCTGATTAATCCTATATATGAACAATTAAAAGAAAAATATGATTATGTCTTTAAAGCAGTAAAAGAAAATATAAGACTAATTGAAGATTTCTACAAATTAAAAATCGATAAAAATGAACTTTCATATATTGTAATGCATATATGTGCGGAAATAGAAAGAGAAACAACAAAAATGAGAAAACCTTCAATCTTAATAGTATGCCCAGAAAGCATGGCAGCGGGACAGCTGATTGCCGCACAGCTTGAAAAGTATTTCGACTTTAATATAAAAGCTATTATAACCGATAGTTATGAGATAAGCGATAATTTAAATATAGATTTTATTATTTCTACGGTAGTACTTCCAAGATTAAAATATCCAGTACTAATTATAAATACTATTATAGATGCAGAAGACTATAACAGAATTCAGACAATAATATTTTCTCTGATAAAGGACTACAAAAAATTAAAAAAAAGCATAGAAAATAAAGAAAGTCTTACTTTACCGGGGATTAAACATAGATTGTATCAGTCAATCAATCCCTCTTTGATAAAAATAACGGATGATATTACTTCATGGGAAGAAGTATTAAGGCAAGGTGGTGATTTACTGATAAATGCAGGATATGCTTCAAAAGATTTCAGTGATGATTTGATAAAAAGTGCAAATTTAAACGGACCGTATTTTGTGATCAGAAAGGGTGTCGGACTAGCCCATGCACTTTCAAAAGACAGTAATTATGAAAGTGCAATAAGCCTTACGGTTTTAAAAAACGGAGTAAAGTTTAATCATCCTTATAACGACCCCGTAAAACTATTATTCAGTTTAGTTATCAAAGATTCCAAATCTTATTTAAATATATTTAACGATGTTCTTAAATTAAGTACAAACAAGGATTTTACACATGGAGTAATTAATGCAAAAAGCGAGAAAGAAGTATATGACATAATAGTAAAAGAAAGTTTAAAACTGAATTAAATAAAAGTTCATGAATTTTATTTAATATATATTTATCAAAAAAGCGCTTGGATTAAACTTATAGGAGGAAAAAAATGAGCAAACATATCAATATCGTAGTTTCCTGCGGTACGGGAATGGCGACATCAACAATTGTAGAACAGGAAATCAAACAGATATTAAAAGAAGAAAACATTAATGCGAGTATAATAAAATGCTCTACTATGGCACTTGACTCTAATTTAGAAAATGCAGATGTAGTATTTTTATCAACAAATTATAAATTACCGGATACTGTAAAGTGGATGAGTGTATTTTCTCTTATCTCGGGGATAAATGAAGACGAAGAAAGAGATAAGATAAGAAAATTACTTCATGAAGTATCGGATAGTTAAGGAGGAATAAAATGGAACTTTTAACTAAAATAGTAAAAATAATTATAGATTCCGGCTACATTATTATGCTTCCGATTATGATAACAATAATAGGGGTCATATTTAGAATGAAATTCGGACATGCATTGAAAGCCGGATTAATGATAGGAATAGGTCTTCAAGGTATTAATCTTATTGCGGGATACATGATAGAATCACTGACTCCTGCTATAGAATTTTATCAAAAAATGAATTCAGGCACAGGTTTTCCTCTCTTGGATGTAGGATATGAGGTAGAATTCCTGCTTGACTGGTCGGTACCTTTCGCAGCTTTGGTTGTAGTGGTTGCAATTGTTTTAAATGTATTATTGATTCGTTTTAATATTACTAAAGTAATGAATGTAGATGTTTGGAACTTTGCAAACTTTATTACGGTAGGAGTTATTGCTTACTATATATCAAACAGTTTCCTTATAGGCTTGTTGGTTTGTGCGATTATGAGTGTTGTTACGCTGTTTTACGCACAGTGGATGGCTCCCAAATGGCAGGAGTTTACCGGGATTCAAGGGGTAACATGCAGTACATATTCAATGTCCTTAGTTTACCTGTGCGGAATAATTGTAAATAAAGTATTTGATATGATACCCAGACTAAATAAGCTGGACTTAAATATAGAACACTTAAGAGAAAAAGTAGGAATATTGGTCGATCCCGCAGTTCTCGGTTTCATCGTAGGAGCATTTTTGGGAATACTTACAAAACAGTCAATTCAAGATATTTTGATCCTGGGAGCCAAGCTTTCCGCGGCATTGGTACTTCTTCCTAAAATAGCAGGATTATTGATGGAGGGTTTAAATCCTCTCGGTGCCGGGATAAGAAAATATATGCAAAATAAAACCGGCGGAGAAAAAGAACTTATAATAGGTATGGATGTTGCAACCGGTATCGGAGAACCATGCGGAGTTACAGTTGCAGTACTAATAATCCCCGTAATAATATTATTAAGTTTTGTAGTACCGGGAATAAAGAGTTTTCCTGCAATGCTTCTGGGCGGAACGATTTACTGGTCTGTAATGGCTTCGATGGTTTCAAACGGAAACGTACTTAGAGCATTAGTCACAAACGCACTGTTTTTGGTAATAGCAATGATTGCATGTGCATACTTTGCTCCGCAGATAGGAATTATATTACAAAGTGCGGGCGTTGTCGACACTGCCGCAGGTCATACTTGTATAGGTCTTGCCGATAGGCTCGGAAGTATAATTATGCTCATAATAGGAAAATTTATGGGCTTTGGAGCGTAAGGATAGGTGAATTATGGATATTATGGTTATTGACGGTAACGTAAAAACTTGGGAAGAAGCCATATCACTGTCTGCCGATGCTTTATATGAACATAAATATGTAAAAGAAAGCTTTAAAGAAGCATGTATAAAAAGGGAGATCGAATTTCCGACCGGATTGCCCTGTAAATTCCCTGTGGCAATTCCCCATACAGACGCAGAACATGTCAATAAAGATTGCCTTTGCTTTTTGAGATTAAATCAAAATGTAAAATTTACCAGGATTGACGATAAACTAAAATCTGTAAACTGTAAAATGATAATAAATATGGCTTTAAGTAAAAATGAGAGCCAGGTCGAAATGTTAAGTAAATTAATAAAACTGATTAAAGATAATAATTTAATGGAAAATTGTTATTCTTTATCAGCAAGTAAAGCAGAAAAAGAATTAAGAAAAATTATAAAATAAAAGAGGTAATTATATGTTATTACAAAAAGAAAGACAACAAGTAAGAGAATATTGTATAAAAATGTTTGAAAGAGGATTGACAATAGGAACAAGCGGAAACATAAGTGTATTTAACAGAAACGAAGAATTGTATGCAATAAGTCCTTCCGATATGGATTATTATGAAGTAAAAGATGAAGATGTGGTAATAATGGATATAAACGGGAATGTGGTCGACGGAAAACAACGTCCTTCCTCTGAATTCAGGACACATCAAATATTTTATCAAAACAGAGAAGACGTAAATTCCGTTATACATAATCACGCAAAAGCCGCAACCGCAGTATCCTGTTTATATAAAGATGTTCCGCCTATACATGAAATGATAATCGTTAACGGCGGAGATGAAATTATTACTTCACCATTCACGAAATCAGGAGGACAGGAACTTGCCGATGTAGTTTTCAAAACCATGGGAGAACGAAACGGAATATTGGTCGGAAGTCATGGTATGGTCACTGTAGGAGCAGATGTTGGAGAGGCTTTATTTATAGCTGAAGAAATGGAATTTGTATGCGATATTTATTTAAAAACGGCACCTATTGGAGGGGCAAAAATTTTAACACATGAAGATGTAGTTTATTATAAATAGAGGTAACAATATGAACGAATTCGGTTATATAAGCATTCAAACAAAAAACGTAGATAAAACAGCTGATTTTTATATAGATAATTTCGGATTTGAAAAAGTTAAGAGATATGAAATAGAAGAAAACCAAGAAAAAACCATACTTCAATTTATAAAACTCGAAAATACATTATTTGAAATATTTTCAATATCAAATTCTGAAGAGGGAGAAAACGGTCCCTTTGCAATGATAGGCATATACGTCGACGACATAGAAAAAAAGATTAAAGAATTAAAAGAAAAAAATGTGGAAATAATTGATGAAACCCCTTGGAAAGGAAGTGAAGAGGGACAGCTGATAGCAGGTATCAGGGGAATCAACAAAGAACAAATTATGCTTGTACAAGGGAAGTTCCCGCTATAGGAAAATACTTAAAATTAAAATTGTTTAAAAAGGAGGGCAGCCTCCTTTTTATCTGCATACTTTTCCTTTTCCCTATTTAAGTCACTTGTTGCAAACAAAACATTTTTCTTAAGTTCTTTATTGAAATAAAAACATTATCAAATATATAATTTATAGGCATTATCTTAACATTTATCTTATATATTACAATCTTATTTTAATGCTATTTATTTAAAGACCCAACATAAGCAATATTTATACTTTTCCCGGGTAATATTCCATTGAGATTAATTATTTTTCCATTTACGATTTCTACTCTGCATTTAAAGATTTTAATATAATTAATACTCCCAAAACAAATATTAGTAAAGTTAAAAACACATTTATTAAATTATCACCTATTTTTATACTGTTAAAAATATCTGTACTCCAAATACTAAGTACATCTTTTTGTATTTATCTTTTATATAATTCATTTTCATTAAATTAATTTCTTTCAGTAGTTTATAATAGCCTTTTACTTTCAAACAAAATTTTTAGAATATTTAAAATGTTTCTTTTTAGACCAATAGTAAAAACTAATAATTTAAAAAAATATACAATCCTATACATCTTAGACTCTTTATAAAAACATTCTTGTTTTACTGATTTCGTTATTATCACTTACTTAGCATTGATTATATAAAATATATAATCAATATCAAATTGAATATAATGTGTAAAAATCCGTATATAACTTTTCTTTCCAACAGAAAGTAATATTATATGGTTTTCATTGCAAAAGAAATAAAACGTAATATAAATGCACGATAAACAACAAAAACAAACCTATTTTATTTACTTTTCTTTTCTTTTAGGTATAATTAAGGTAAAGAGAAAAGAAACAAAGGGTTAAATAGTTATGTATAAGAATAAAAGACAATACGCAATATTAGAATACATATACGAAAAGAAAGAAGCAACAGTAAATGAACTTTCAGAGAAATTTAATGTTTCTAAAGTAACTGTTCGAAAAGATTTGATCGAATTAGAAGAAAAAGGAAAGATAAAGAAAAATCACGGAGGAGCAATCCCCTCAGAAAATATATTTTTAAATGAAACACCTTACTATAAAAAGAATATGACCGCAATAAACGAAAAAAGAAAAATCGGAGCTCTTGCTGCAAAGTTGATACAAGACAAGCAAATAGTAATAATAGACAACGGTTCAACGACAAACGAGATAGCTTCATACTTGAATGATAAAGAAATCGTAGTAGTTACAAATGACGTAAGAATAGCGAATAAGCTTGCCACATATCCGAGTATGAGCGTTGTAATATGCGGAGGATATATAAAAACCCCGGGATATGCAATTTTCGGACCTATGGCAGAAGACCTTTTTAAACATACTTTAGCTGATATTTGTTTTTTATCAGTAGACAGTTTAAATATTAACGAGGGTTTATCTTATAACTTTTTAGACTCTGTAGCCGTAAAAAAACAAATGATAAAAAATGCAAATAAAGTAATTGTTCTATGTGACAGTTCCAAAATAGGAAAGAAATCTTTCGCAAAACTCTGCGATGTAGATAAAATAGATATAATCATAACAGATAAAATGGAACCTGATTTAAAGAAACGATTTGAAGAAAAAGGAGTCAGAGTTTTGATAGCCAAATAATTCAGCCAAATATATAAAAATTTTATATGTTTATATAACAAATTGAAAGGAGGTTTATATTGTGGCAGTAAATGTGGTAGTCGCATGCGGAAGCGGAATAGCAACATCGACAGTTGTCGAACAGCGTCTTAAAGATATAGCAGAGGATAATAATCTTGATATTAATCTTAAGAAAACATCTATAAGCGGTCTTGAGGGAATGCTCGCTGATGCGGATTTGGTTGTGGTAACCAGCAGGTATTCCAATGATGATGTAAAAGTAAAAATATTATCGGGGACATCTCTTCTAACGGGAATAGGAGAAGATATTTTTATCGATAAATTCGTTGAAGCAGTAAAAGAAATAAAAAAATAGATTTGTAAAAGGGAAAAAATATACAAATAAAAAAGGGAAAAATATTGTAATTTATAAGTTTTAATAAGGAGGATGTTATGGATACATTATTAACTATAGTAAAATATATTACAGATTCATTGGGAGCCATGGTAATCATGCCGCTATTCCTAATAGTACTGGGACTGGCGTTTAGAATGAAACCGCTAAAAGCATTTAGATCAGGTTTACTTGTAGGTATAGGGTTTCAGGGTATTAACTTGATTATAGGACTTTTAGGCAATGCAGTATCACCTGCAGCAACAGCATTGGCAGAAAAAGTAGGTCTTAACTTTAATATAATCGATGTAGGATTTCCTACCGTCGGAGCAGCCGCATGGGCAACACCTATTGCAGCTTTAGTTATTCCTATAGCTATTTTGATAAATGTAATAATGATTACATTAAAATTGACAAAAACACTTAATATAGACATTTGGAATATGTTTCATTTTATATTGGCAGGAGGGATAGCATACTTGATTTCCGGAAGTATAGCTGTTGGATTGGTAGTTTCAGCTATATTCTCTATTATCACACTGCTTCTTGCCGATTGGGACTCCAAAACATGGCAGGAATATTTCGGACTTGAAGGTACGAGCTGTAGTACGCTTGCTACAATGACCAGTGCAATATGTTCATGTATAGTAAATAAAATAATTGATCTTATTCCGGGTATCAGAGATTTTGATATAAATCCGGCAAAAATAAACAAATTAAAAGGAATAGGAGATCCTATGTTCTTAGGATTCTTTATAGGTATCGTATTAAGCTTACTAGGCGGACTTCCTTTGGATAAGGTCCTTAATACAGGCGTAGGTATTGCTGCAGCAATGGTTCTTCTTCCAAGAATGGTTTCACTATTAATGGAAGGTTTAGCTCCTATCTCAAGAGCTGCTTCTGATTTTACAAAGAAAAAACTCAAAGGAAGAACATTACTAATAGGTATGGACTGTGCTTTAGGTATAGGGGATCCTACAGTTATAGCAGCATCAACAATAATGATACCTTTCGCAGTACTTCTTGCAGTTTTACTTCCGGGCAATGGATTTTTACCTATAGTATCCCTAACGGGTTTAACATACTTCTGTGTTCCTGCGGCGGCATACTCTAAAGGGAACCTATTCAGGACCATTGTTACAATGCTTATATTCTACACTCTACATATATATGTTATCAATGCGATATGTCCTCTTGTTACGGGACTTGCAACATGGGCGGGAGTAGATTTACCTGCAGGCGCATCACTTATTGCAGGCGGTAATCCTGAACACGCATTCTTGTTATTAATAAAACCGATATTATCAATATTCGGACTAGCCGGCTAAGAGGTTAAAATATGATTGACGTTTTATTGGTATCAAACGGAAACAAAGATGATGTTGAAAATATTAAAGAAAAAATTTATAATTTAGGAGAAGACTTTTTTATAGAAAGTAACATAATAGCAGTCGATAGTATGGAGGCAGAAAACATAAATTTTGATTATGATTTTGCTGTTACGCTGGATAGTAAAGTAGTCTTAGATAAAAAAACAATTGACGCAACTTCTATATTATTAGACAGAGCAGGGGAAAAAACAGAAAAAGATATTCAAAATCAGCTTTTAAAAGCAAGAGCAACACATAAAAGACAAAAAGAAAGTCAGGAGAAGTAAATGGTATATGATATTATCATTGAAAACGGAACATTAATCGATCCGTTATATAATATACATCAAAAAGGAAACATTTATATCATTAATGATAAAATAGTATCTCCACCGAAAGATAACGAAAAAATAGAGTATAAACAAAAGATAGATGCATCCGGACATTATGTAATTCCCGGACTTGTAGAAAATCATACACACATATATAACGGAGGCGGAGATCCGAATTTAAATGCAGATGTAATAATGCTCCCCAGCGGAGTAACTTCCGCTATAGATCAAGGTTCTTCGGGGTGGTCTAACTTTAATTTATTCTTTAAAAGCATCATTATGAGCTCTATGATGAACATAAAATGCTATTTAAACGTCTCTAATTCAGGGCTTATTACAGAAGATTACTTTGAAAACATAGACCCAAAATATTTCAATAAAGAAATGCTTAAATTTTATACAAAGAAATATAAAGATACTATCATCGGACTTAAAATCAGATTATGCAGAGACTCAATAAAAGACATGGGTTTAAAACCTCTTGAAAAAACAATAGAACTTGCAGAAGAATTAAATCTTCCGGTTTCAGTACATATAAAAGATTTAGATGAAATAAAAGAAGCCGCTAATATGCTGAGAAAAGGTGATATTTGGGTCCACATGTATCAACAAACTGGACCTACCATATTGGATAATCAAGGTAAAGTAATAAACGAAGTTCTAAAGGCTAAAGAAAGAGGCGTTTTATTCGACGTAGCAAGCGGAAGGGGAAGCTTCTCCTTTGACACCATAAATAAAGCATTTAAATGTGGTTTAAAACCCGATTTACTCGGTACGGATTTAGTTGCTTATAATGTATATCAAAGACCTATATTTTCCATACCTTATACCATGTCTATATATTTAAATCTTGGTATGAGTATAGATGAACTACTAAAAATATGTATAAAAAATCCGGCTGAACAAATGAATCTAAGCGGAAAAATCGATACTTTAAAAGAAAATACAACCGCAGATATATGTATTATGGAAATCAAAGAAAAAGATATAACATTCAATGATAAATATGGCGGCCGTTTAAATGGAAGCAGACTTATCGTTCCAAAGATGACAATAAAAGACGGAAAGGTAGTTTACAGAAATATAGAATTTTGATTATATATTTTAAATCGTTTAAAAAGAACTCAATTAGAGTTCTTTTTTTATTATAATAATATTTAAAATTGATTAATAAATACATAAATGATAAAATTATTTAAATAAAAACATAGGAAAAAGTCATGAAACAAGAATTATTGATAAATGAAATGATTAACTACAACAAAAACGATCCAAAAAGAATTCAGCATTTTATTAAAGTACACTCTTTTGCAAAAACTATCGGAGTACTTGAACATTTGGATAAAGAAACTTTATTTACATTGGAAACTGCGGCCATTACACACGATATAGGAATAAAATTAAGTGAAGAAAAGTACGGAAAATGCACAGGAAAAATGCAGGAACAGGAAGGACCGCCCGAAGCCAGAGAACTTCTTACGAAACTTGATTATGAAAGCAAAATCATTGAAAGAGTCTGTTATCTTATAGGACATCATCATACATATACTGATATAAATGGATTAGATTATCAAATTTTGGTCGAAGCAGACTTCCTTGTAAATATTTATGAAGATAACTTAAAAGAAGAAAGCATAAAAAATATTAAAAATAAAATTTTTAAAACAAAATCAGGAATAGATATATTATGTAATATATATCTTTAAAATATAAAAAAATTATAAATATTATTGATTGAAAGTTATAAAGACAGGATTTTATATATCCTGTCTTTTTTTATAAACACTTATCTTTTTGGCATTTCAAAATCTACCAATGCTTTATTCAAATAGTCATTAAAAGGCTTCATCAGTTTAAATTTTTCTGCTGCATTTTTTATAAACGCTTTACTGTCTATGAAGTCATGGTCACTTATAGGATATTCTATGAACCAGCTTTTATGTTTAAGGAATTCTCCGTAAGGATGTTCCTTATCATATCCGGCTGGAACATTTTTAAGTTTTACTCCGCACATTTTAAAATTATTTTTAAAATCAGGGTCATTTGTTATTTCAGTTAATTCTTTTCCGTTTTTATCTATATATGCTCTTACCATATTTGTAGCTTCTTTAAACATATCGGCGAATAATCCTCCGCCTAAAAATGCAGTATTGTCACAGCCGATATAAATATAATATCCCACAGGAATAGGAAGCTTACCTTTAGAAGATATATGAGCTCTGAATACGGGATTATAAGGAGATTTATCTTTGCTGAATCTCGTATCCCTAACCATTTTAAATGTTAAATCCTTTGGATCGTTACATAAAATACTCTGATCGAATTTACCTATTTCAATTATTAATTCCTGTATTAATTTTTCAAATTCACTCTTGGCTTCAAGTCTCTCTTCTTTGTGTGCATGATACCATTCTTTATTATTATTTTCTTTAAGTTCCTTTATAAAATTCAAAATTTTCTTTGTGTCTACCATTATATTTCTCCTAGTATTCTTTAATCTTTTTCATGTGTTTTGAAGTGACCAAATCCGTAATAAAAGATTTAACATCAATATTTGAATTATATTTTGGTAAATCTTCAAAAACCGAAATCTTTTCGTCAAAAACTTCCATTGATTTCATATAATCTTCCAAAATATCTTCACTTAACGTTTCAAGTCTTGAATACTCCAAATCCTTTGGATTTAACCTATGCTGTTTCACCGCATACCCAACTCTTCTTTCGCAATTACAGCATCCTGTTTTGCTTAGACCGCAGTATTCACTTAAAAACTTGGACATTTTCTTTCTTGAGCGATGAAGTATTTGCCTATAATTTTCAGGTGTCATATCAAGGATTTCTCCCGCTATTTTACTGTCAACACCAAACATAGTCCCGATAATAAAAACACATCTGCTTTTAGCATCCAAGCATTGAAGCATTACATTTGTACATGATAATTTAAGCTCTTTTGAAAGCTCATTTTTATCTCCCTCAAAAATAATCTCGTCATCCACATATCCCGCTTTGATATCATCTGCATAGTATTCAAAACTTAAAGGATATTTATAAAACATGGATTTCTTATAATCTAATAGATAATTAACAGCAATCCTGTAAACCCATGTTTTAAATGAAGATAGTTTTTTAAATGAAGCCAGGTTTAACATGACTTTTATAAGTATATCCTGAGTAGCGTCTTCCGCATCATGTATCGTTCCCAACATTCTTAGAGAAAGATTGAATACAAAATCGTTTACCTCCGATAAAATAAGTTCCAAATCCTTGCTGTTGCCCTCTATAGCAGAATCAATCAGCTCGTTGATTTCTTTATTTTCCATATCGTTTCCTCCTTTCATATAATTAGACTCTTTTTATTTTAAAATGTGACACATAATAAGAAAATTTTTTACTTTTTTAAATATTTATATATAAAATTAAAAACCATATTAAAACCCTAAAGAGTTTAAAATATGGTTTTATTTATATTATTGAACTTTTTTGAATTTTGCTATACCCGCCATAAATTTCTTTATACCGATTTCAGGAAATGCTGCGGTTACTTTTGCATCTTCACCGCTTCCGTCAACTCCCACAACCGTGCCTACTCCCCATGCACTATGATCTATTTTATCTCCTGGATTTAAATCAACATCGGAAAAACTGTTGTTCTGCTTAAATAAATTCTCTGTCTTTTTTGGAGATTGCTTATATGGGTCATATATTCTTTTTATGGAGCTTTTTAATAATTCTTTTTCTTTATTGCTTTCTTTGATAACATTTGTCCCTTCGATCAATTCATCGGGAACTTCAAGTAAAAATCTTGAAGGATTTCTGTATTCGTTTCTTCCGTAGACTCTTCTGCTTTCAGCGGAAGACATATAAAGCTGTTTTCTGGCTCTCGTTATACCAACATAGCAAAGCCTTCGCTCTTCTTCCATTTCGCTGTCTTCATTTACGGCTCTGTAAGTAGGGAAGAGGTTTTCTTCCATTCCCGGCATAAATACGATGTTGAATTCAAGACCTTTTGCATTATGCAAAGTCATTAATAATACTTTTGAGCTATCTTCATCATAAGAATCGACTCCCGCAACCAAAGCCGCATTTTCAAGGAACGCTTCCAATGTATTTTCTTCTTCGTTGCTTTCGAAATCCCCTGCGGCATTTACAAGCTCATCAAGGTTTTCAAGTCTGTTTGAAGCATTTTCTACTTTACCTTCTTTAAGCATTTCTTCATATCCGCTTAAATGAATGGTGTTTATTACTATATCCATAAGTCCGTTATTTTCCGGAAGCCTTCTGATTTCTTCAATGGTATCTCTAAAGTTCATCAGCTTTTCTTTTATGGCTCCTTTGAATAAAGGGGAAGAGTCTATATGCTTTATTACTTCATACATCGATGTACCTTTCATAAAAGCATAATCTTTGATTTTTTCCACACTTGCTGGACCGATGCCTCTTTTAGGCGTATTTATCACCCTTATCAAAGCAAGGTCATCCTGAGGATTAACTATAAGTTTTAAATAAGCAAGGATATCTTTGATTTCCATACGGTCATAGAACTTCGTTCCAGCAACTATTTGATAAGGTATGTTTCTTCTCATGAGTCCTTCTTCAAGCATACGAGACTGAGCATTGGTCCTGTATAATATGGCAATATCACTGTATGGGATACCATGATATTCATTTAAACAAAATATTTCCCTGGAAATAAGCGACGATTCTTCAAGGTCACTGTTTGCATTCAAATATTTTATTTTTTCTCCTTCGTCATTATCGGTAAATAATGTTTTCCCCATTCTTCTTTGATTATGCTCAATTACTCCGTTCGCCGCATTTAAAATATTCTTTGTACACCTGTAATTTTGTTCGAGTCTTATAACTGCCGCATCCTCAAAGTCTTCTTCAAACTCTAAGATATTCCTGATGGACGCTCCTCTCCAGCCGTATATACTTTGATCGTCATCACCGCACACACATATATTCCTGTGATCTTCCGCAAGCTTACTGACTATAGCATACTGAGAAAGGTTAGTATCCTGATACTCGTCAACCAATATGTATTTAAATCTATTTTTATATTTATTAAGTACTTCCGGACATTTCGCAAATAATATGTTCATATTTAATAATAAATCATCGAAGTCCATTGCGTTTGAACTTAATAATCTCTTTTGATACTCTGCGTAAATCTGTGCTATCCTGGCTTCGGTATAGCCTCCTTCAAAATCATCATGCTCTTCCAAATAATCATCACTGGTTTCTAAATTATTCTTAAGTAATGATATTTGGGATTTAACACCCTCTACCGGGAATTCCTTATCAGAAATATCCAAGTCCTTTAATATCGACTTAACGACTCTTTTAGTGTCATCATCATCATAAATAGAAAAGTTACTTGTAAATCCTAAATTATGTCCTTCTATCCTTAATATCCTTGCACAGATAGAGTGAAAAGTACCCATCCAAATATCGGACGTAAAAGGTATCCCCATACTATCTATTCTTTCTCTCATTTCTCCAGCCGCTTTATTTGTAAAGGTAAGAGCAAGTATCTCCCAAGGTTTTGCATAACCGTTCTCGATTATATAAGCTATTCTATGTATTATCGTCCTTGTCTTACCGCTTCCCGCGCCGGCAAGTATTAAAAGAGGACCGTCCACACATGTGACTGCCTCTTGCTGTTTTTCATTTAACATGCTTAGTAAATCCATTATTCTGTCTCCTCATATGAAATTAAAGGTAAAGCTATTATAACATCAGTTCCTTTATCTTCAATGCTTTCTATATTTATAGTTCCATTTAAATTTTCCACTATCCATTTTGCAATAGGAAGCCCCAGGCCGCTTCCGTTTTCTCTTCTGCTTCTGGCTTTATCGATTCTGTAAAATCTTGTAAAGACCTTTTCTATTTCATCTTTCTTCATTCCTATACCTTGGTCTTTTACTTTTATTACAACGCTATTTTTGTTTAAATTGACTTTAACGGTAATCATGATCTGAGTTTTATCTTCAGAGTATTTTATTGCATTATCCAAAAGTATCATCATTAACTGAGTAAACTTGTCTTCATCAATATTCACTTTTACTCTATTGTAAGGACAGGACATATAAACTCTTATTTCCCGCTTTACGGCAATAGGCTCGATTTTTTCAATAGCTTCTTTTATAAGATGAACTATATCATGTTCTTTGTTATTAAAAGGTATCTCATTTAAATCAGCTTTGGATAATATCAGTAAATCTCCCACCATTTTATCCATTCGCTTGATTTCACTTTTAGCATAATCTATCCATACTTCCTGAGACTTGATCGTTTCATCTTCGTTTGACTCAATCAATTCAAGATTTGTCTTTATAACTGCAATAGGGGTTCTAAGTTCATGTGACGCATCTGCAATAAACTGTCTTTGATTATCCATATTTTCTTTTATCGGGACCAAAGCTTTATCGGCAGTATAAAAACCTCCGAGAAGAGATGCAACCACACCAAAAATAACAGTTAATGCCAATATATACAAAAGAGTATTCAAAGTAGCATTTTCCGACCTATTATCTTCAGCTATCAATATAAGCTGCATATTCCCCTCATTATCGGTAATAAGGGTTGTACATGTTCTGTAAGATATTTTGCTGTCTTCATAATCGGAAAAGACATATATTCCATCCTGCTCTTTAACTTCTGTATGTGAAGCATTTACATCGGCAAAATAAAGAGTTGCAATTTTAGCTAATTTTTTCTTACTGATTTTAAACTTACTCGAAGAAAAAATAGGTTTCATTTCATTGTTAAAAAATATCAATTTACATTTTTCATTATTTAATTTTTCCTTAAAGTAACTAAGCTCCTGATTATAAGATAAATCATTTTCGATGCTTTGAAAATCACTCTTTGAAAATCTTTTTGACTGATATACAAGATTTAACAGTTCATTATCCGAAGTATTTGAAAAAGAATAGGAAGAAAACACATAAATAAAAGTAGTCACCATAATCAAGATGACTAATAAAACAAAAGTATTCGTTAAAATAAGTTTATTTTTTATCTTATTAAGCATTATCCTTTTCCTTTAAAGTATATCCGAGCCCTCTGTTTGTGACTATTTTAACATCCGCATCACTGCCTAATTTCTTTCTTAAATAATGAATATATATTTCAACGCTGTTATCTATCGCATAACTGTCGATACCCCATACTTTATCCAAAATATAATCTTTAGAAAGCACATTATCTTTATTTTTCATCAAAGTCTCAAGCAAGTTAGCTTCTTTTTTTGTTAAAGTTTCTTCTCTGTCTCCGATACTTAAAGAAGCATTATTGACATTCAAACTTACGTTACCGATATGAAGTACCTCTTCTGTGATACTTCCCGAACCTCTTCTTGATAAAGCTTTTATCCTGGCAATAAGTTCCTTTGTATCAAAAGGTTTTGTAAGATAATCATCTGCACCTAAATTAAGTCCCTTAACTCTGTCATCAATATTATCCAGAGCAGTTAAAAGAAGTATTGGCGTATTATTATGTTCTTCTCTTAAAGTCTTTAGTATGGTAAACCCGTCTATCTCGGGTAACATTATATCAAGAACGATAACATCATAAACAGGTTTTCTGGCTAACATCAGCCCTGAAGTACCATCAGCGACAGTATCGGCAAGTATTTTATTTTTTTCTAAAAGTGCTACAAGAGGAAGGGCTAAATTCACTTCATCTTCTATAATAAGTACTCTCATAATATTAATTCCTTTCTGTTTTATATATTATAGTTCATTAGCTAAAAATAAACAATTTTTTTTGATATTTTTAATTTTTTAAGGTAATTTAAAGGTTCGGCGAATATACTTCTTAATCATAAGGAAAAAAGGAGTGTTTTTAATATGAAATGTCCTTACTGTTCAAATAAAGATATGGGAAAAATTGGCAGAAAAAAATATTTTTGCAGCAACTGTTTTTCTGAAATAGTTGTAAGTTCAAATAAATTTAAAGTGATTTCTTTAAATGAAAAGGGAATAGCGAAAGTAGTTAAAACTTGCTCAATATCTGATTAGCATAGATTTGGAAGAACAAAAGTTAAACCCCTCAGACTTTTGATTTCTCTCACAACTAAAATAAAAAACGACCGCAGACGGTCGTTTTTTATTTTTAATTATTCATTAACCCCAAATTCTTTATCTATTTGGTTTAACTTTTCTAGATCAAACGGTGTTGTTTGATAAACATGATAGTTAAGCCAGTTTGAAAATAATAAATTTCCGTGAGCTTTCCACCTTACTATAGGTTTTTTTGTATCATCATCATTCGGAAAATAGTTTTTCGGAACTTTCGGATTAAGTCCTTTTGCTTTATCTCGTTCATATTCCTTTTTTAATGTATTGGGATCATATTCACTATGACCGAATACAAAAATTTTTCTTTGATCTTTACTTACCAATAAGTATGCTCCTGCTTCTTTACTGGAAGCAACTATTTCCAAATCATCTATTTTTTTGATGTCTTTTATCCTGCACTGAGTATGTCTGGAATGAGGTGCATAAAAAACATCATCAAATCCTCTTACTATAGGTCTTCTTCTGACTATTTTATGTTCAAATATTCCGAACATCTTCTCAGGCAAATCTTTTTTATCTATTCCGTAATAGTGCTTTAATGCAGCCTGTGCCCCCCAGCAAATAAACATTGTAGAAAAAACATTTTTATCGGCAAAATCAAATATTTCCTGAAGTTCTTCCCAGTAATTTACATCGTCAAACTCCAATTTTTCTACGGGTGCTCCCGTTATTATCATACCATCGTATTTTTTATATTTTATATCATCAAAGTTTTTATAGAAAGCCTTTAAGTGATTATGTGAAGTGTTTTTACTGGTATGAGACTTCATATTTATCAAGTCGACTTTAACTTGAAGAGCAGTGTTACTTATAAGTCTAAGTAATTGTGTTTCCGTGACTATTTTCGTGGGCATTAAATTTACTATTGCAAGTTCAAGAGGTCTTATATCCTGGCTTTTGGCTCTCTCTTCATGCATAACAAAGATATTTTCTCTATCAAGCTGCTTAGATGCAGGCAAATCTTTTGGTATTATAACAGCCATAATTCAATCCTCTTTTCTACTACTGAAATTACTATTTTTTTATTTATTCTTAAAATTTCTGATACTATATTTCTTACCTTAAATTAAACCAATTCCAGAGCTTTTGCTAAATCTGTCTTGATATCTTCAACGTCTTCTATACCCACGGACAGTCTTATCAAATCAGGCTGAACACCTGCTTCAATCAATTCCTGATCATTCATTTGACGGTGAGTATGGCTTGCGGGATGAAGAACCGAAGTTCTGGCGTCCGCAACATGAGTGACAATAGCGGCAAGTTCCAAATTATCCATCATTTTAACTGACGCATCTCTTCCGCCTTTTAACCCGAATGATATTACTCCGCAGGTCCCGTTCGGCATATATTTCTTAGCCAGTTCATAGTATTTATTTCCCTTGAGTCCCGCATAATTGACCCAAGCAACCTTTTCATGCTCAGACAAAAATTCTGCAATCGCCAATGCATTTTCGCAGTGTCTCTTCATTCTCAAATGAAGTGTTTCAAGTCCTATATTTAAGAGAAAAGCATTTTCGGGAGATTGTATCGAACCGAGATCACGCATCAATTGTGCCGTTGCCTTGGTAATATAAGCTCCTTTTCCAAACCTCTCGGTATAAATAAGTCCATGATATGTAGGGTCGGGTGTCGTAAGTCCCGGGAATTTATCTTTATAAGCGTCCCAGTCAAAATTTCCGCTGTCGACTATACAACCGCCTACAGTTGCCGCATGTCCGTCCATATATTTGGTGGTTGAATGTGTTACTATATCCGCACCCCATTCAAAAGGTCGACAGTTGATAGGTGTCGGGAAAGTATTATCAATAATAAGCGGAACTCCATGCTCATGTGCCGCCTCAGCAAATTTTTCTATATCCAATACTACAAGTGCCGGATTTGCGATAGACTCTCCCACAACTGCTTTTGTATTTTCCTTAAATGCTTTATCAAGTTCTTCTTTGCTTATATCCGGGTCCACAAAAGTACACTCTACTCCCATTTTCCTTATAGTATGGGCATAGAGGTTATATGTACCACCATATACGGCAGACGAACAAATAATATGGTCTCCCGCTTCCGCGATATTCATAACCGCATAGAAATTTGCTGCTTGCCCCGAAGAAGTAAGCATTGCAGCTTCGCCTCCCTCAAGTTCACAAATTTTTTGAGCTACCATATCGTTTGTTGGGTTTTGAAGCCTTGTATAAAAATAGCCCTCAGCTTCTAGATCGAAAAGTTTTCCCATTTCTTCGCTTGTACCGTATTTAAAGGTCGTCGATTGTATTATAGGAAGTATTCTGGGCTCACCGCTTTTAGGCTGATATCCGCCCTGAACACACTTAGTTCCCTGCCTTTTATTTTTAATATCCATTTTTAATTTCTCCTAACTGAATTAAGTTAAATTTAATGGTATCAAATATTTTGTTATAAGTAAATATATTAATTATCATTTAGAAATAGATTTTAGCTATAACCAGTTATAATTTGATCATTTAAAAAATTTTATCGAAAATATAAAATTACTTTTAAATGCAAAAATAAAGTATAAATTTTGATTCAAGTTAACAAAATAATAGTAGAAAAAATTAGGAGGATAATAATGGAACAAAAATTTTATTTATGTAAACACTGTGGAAATATCATTACTTTTGTAAGAAATATGGATGTACCTGTTATATGCTGCGGAGAAAAAATGGAAGAAATAAAACCGGGAGTAAAAGATGCTGCCGTTGAAAAACATATTCCGGTCGTAGCAGTTGAAGGAAATAAAGTAGAAGTATTCATCGGTGAAGTTGAACATCCAATGGTGGATGAACATTATATAGAATGGATTACCTTGGAAACAGAAAAAACAAATCAAATCACTCACTTAAAACCGGGAGATAAACCAAAAGCGGAATTTGCTATCCCTGAAGGCGATAAAGTGATTTCGGCTCATGAATATTGTAATCTACACGGATTATGGAAAAAAGAACTGTAGTAAAAAAATCTCTTCATATGAGGAGATTTTTTATTTTACATAATAGTATAAAACAGTAAAAATAATAATTTGATTGAGTTTTCTTTAATTATTTTTTATAATATTAATATAAAACTAAAGGGGAAATAAAATGAAAAATGTAAAAAAATTGACCGGTTTTATTTTGAGTATTTTAATGCTCGTGTCTTTGAGTGCATGCGGCGGACAGTCACCGGATAAAGCGGTAAGTGAATATTTGGATGCACTTAAAACTTACGATGCCGAAACACTTAAAAACTATGAAGATGTATTAGACAGTGTGGATAAAAATCTAAGCAGTTTTTTAGATGAAAAGGACAAGGATAAAGTAGACAAAGAAAGTCAGGAAATAGCTAAAAAAATATTATCTAATCTATCTTACGAAATCGTATCTACTAAAGACAATGGAGATACTGCCACAGTAAAAGTAAAAATAACGAATAAGGACTTTGGCAGCGGAATGAAAACATTTTTTACCGATATGTTCGCATATGCTCTATCTCATTTAGATGCGTCAGAAGATGAAATGAATAAATACGTTGAAAAGAAACTAAATACAATGATTGACGATGCGGTTAAAAGCTCTACAACAGTTACAAATGAAGTAACAGTAACTTTAAACAAGAAAGACGATAAGTGGGTAATAAAACAAAATGATAAATTATCAAATGCTATTTTAGGTAATCTCCTTGATAGCTTAAATGATTTATCTGATTCATTCAAGTAAATAAAAAGAGGCATAAGCCTCTTTTTTAATTTTCTTTGATTATATTTTTGCTTGAGAAGTAAGTCAATAAGAAATATCCTCCGTAAATCAATATTATTACTACAGATGTTGCGATAATAGAAGGAAGTATATTCATATGACCTATTGTACTTAATACATAATCTGCAAATTGAAGTCCGAATATTGAATGAACGACAGCAAGCAATAACGGAAGTATGAAAAATATCCCGATTTGAGCGAATAAAGCTTTATTTATCATGCCCTCACTCGTACCTATTTTTCTTAATATGGAATATCTGTCTTTATTATCCGCACTTTCCGAAAGTTCTTTTAAAGCTAAGATTGCAGCCGATGTAATAAGGAATATGATACCGAGATATATCCCGATAAACGTCACCGTAGCGCCAAGTCCTTTAGAAGATTCGATATTTGTAATCCTCGTCCTTCCATTTATCTGAATGGCATAATCTTTTACATCTTTGAATTTACTGTTTTCTTCCAAATCTTTTAACATCTTTTCTTCAAAAGTTATTTTATCTCCCTTAGAAGAAACGGAGTAGTTTGAATTTGCATAACTTTTTTCTATCCAACTCGTTTTAAGATTTGCACTATCCGGAAGTACTATGATCCCGGTATTTATAGACTGTATACTATCTTCTATAAAACCATCAATACATTTTTCATTTACGGGAGTATAAGATTTTCCACCTATACTTATTTCGGTTCCGCTTTTAAGTGCCTTATCACGATATACCTTTATGTTATCGTAATCACATATTACCGCATACTCTTTATCATTCAATTTGATTTGTTCATTTCCGAATAGTTTAGCGATTTTATTATAATCCGACAATTTCATGATTTCTTCAGCAGTACCATACTTAATACCCGGAAAATCTTTTTCCATTTCTTTAATCTGATTTTTTAAAGTATCCTTCATCGTTAATTCATTTGTTGCATAAGTATATGTTTCGGTATAGTTTTTAAAATCTTTATTGATATCATAACCCAATTCATTTAATATCTCTTTAACGCTTTTTTGGGAGTAATCAATCGCAGCCTCAGTGTATTTACCGTTATCCGGCAAATTCATAGTCTTGCTTATCGTCATATCGACCGGATTATACTTATCTAAATTATAAGTCAATGAACTATTCATCGCCAGTCCGGATGAAAGCATACCTATGGTTGTAAATAACATTAAGCATATAATGCTCATAGATATTACCGTAGTGTTTATCTTCGAGTCTATTTGTTTAAGTACGAACATATTTAAATTTTTATAATATAACCTCTTATTCGATTTCACGAGTTTTAATATAAAACCTGACAGTGAAAAGAAGAAGAGGAATGTAGCGACCGAACCGATAGCAATATATATAATAATATCGTTTTGATTTAACCCGTCTACCCCCGCAGTGACTTTATAATAAGAAAATCCCAACATTATTATAGATATTATAAATACAATTACGGATACAATCGGATTTCTCATTTTGATTTTTTCCGATTTTCTGCTTGCCATCAATAAATCAATGAGTTTATATTTTGATATTGCAAAGGTATTAAATACCATTACGCATAAATACATAACCGAGAAATATATTACCGTTTTTATTATAGCAGCGCTTGATAATACAAAATGAAAGTTACTCATATCTGCTTCAAACATATTAGCAACTATAATAGACATAAACTGCGAAGCGAATACTCCTAATACTAATCCTACAGCCAAAGATATGATACCAATAAATAAGGTTTCCAAGAATAATATTTTGGATAACTGTCCTTTTCCCATCCCCAGAGTCAAATAAATACCAAATTCTTTTTTCCTTCTTTTTATCAAGAAGTTATTTGCATATATTACCAAAAACCCGAGTATGACGGATATAAAAACCGATAATCCGGATAACATATCGATCATGAGTTTAACTACGTCATAAGATGATTTTGAAAAATTCATCATAGGTTCCTGTGCATCCATAGAGTTAAATATATAGAATACAGCTACCCCAAGTATCAATGTCATAAAATATATGGCATAATCCTTAAAACTTTTCTTTATATTCTTAATCGATAATTTAAATAACATCGTTTAGTTCACCTCCAAGAAGCGTAACTACTTCGATAATTTTATTAAAGAACTCTTTTCTGGAGCTGTCTCCTCTTACAATTTCATTGAATATCTTGCCGTCTTTAATAAAGAGTATCCTTCTGGCTTGTGATGCTGTAAAGGCATCATGTGTTACCATCAAAATAGTAGCACTTAATTTTTCATTCAGTAAATCTAAACTTGACAAAAGCATCTTCGCGGATTTTGAATCGAGAGCCCCTGTAGGTTCATCCGCAAGGATCAATTTAGGATTGGTAATTATTGCTCTTGCGCATGCAACTCTTTGCTTTTGTCCTCCTGACATTTCATAAGGATATTTGTTAAGTACTTCTGTTATGCCGAGTGCTTTTGCAACATTTTTTACTCTTCTCTCTATATCGTTAGGTTTGATCTTTTGTATAGTTAAAGCAAGGGCTATATTCTCAAAAGCAGTCAAAGTATCAAGCAAATTAAAGTCCTGGAATATGAAACCAAGTCTGTTTCTTCTGAATTCATTTAACTGTTTACCTTTTAAATTAGTAATATTGATATCACCGACAAAAATATCTCCGCTTGTAACTTTATCTATGGTAGATATAACATTTAAAAGCGTTGTTTTACCGCTTCCGCTGGAACCCATTATCGCAACGAATTCACCCTTTTCTACTTCAAAACTTATATCCTCTATAGCCTTTGTTAAATTACTCTTATTCCCATAATATTTTTCAATATTTTCAACTTTTAATACTCTTTCCATAATAAATCTCCTTTAAATTTCCTTTGATATTAGATTTAGTGAGCCGCTAAAATGATCACCTATAAATCCTATATAAAAATCCCCATCGTATACGGTTATATTGATTTCCCCGCTTTCAAAGCCTGCACCTTCAAATAAATTGATGGTTTTAACTTCTCCGTTGTTTTTACAAACTAATTTACCTCTTCCTTTATCAACACTGACTTTATAAATCAGACTGATTTTCTCTTTTGGTCTGTTAACTTTGCAAGAGCCAAATAAAACTTCAGTATTATGAAAATCATTATAATTACATTCATAAGTCCCTATGTTGTAATTTTTTCCCAAAAATCTCTTACCAACCAAGTCATTATCTTTTGTAAGAGCATTCTTTCCAAATGTTTCAATAATATCATTGTACTTATTTATTACTTTATCTTTATTTATGCTGCAGCCTACCAATAACAGTGAAATCGAACAAATAAGTACCAGTGCAACTTTTTTCTTCATTTTATCTCCCTCCTTTTAATCAAATTATAGAAGAAGATATTTTTTTCATCCATTGATTTATATTACATAACCTTACAGTTTTGTAAGATTTAAATTCAGTATAAAAATTGATCTATTATATAAATAAAAAAACAGACATATGTCTGTTTTATTTTACCTCATCTATAAGAGAACTCAAAGGAAAAGTGATTATAACCACGGTTTTAGCATTTTCCTGGGAAAGTATATCTATTTTATGATATAAGTTGTCGCAAAGGGTCTTACAAAGATATAACCCCATACCCGTAGACTTATATGTTTTTCTTCCGTTGGTTCCGGTAAATCCTTTTTCAAATACCTTACCAAGCTCACTTTTGTTTATCCCTATCCCATTATCCTCTATATAAAGCTCTATCCCGTCTTTCTTCTTTATGGAATAAATCCATATTTTAGGTTTTTCACCTTTTGAATATTTAATACTATTTATTATTATTTGATTTATAATGAACTCAAGCCATTTACTATCGCTGTTTACCTCTACATCAAGGTCATTCATATATAAGCTTATATGCTTATTAAGAAAATCCTTTTTATTCCTAAGCACCGCTTTCTTTACTATATCTTCCAGCTTGACTCTTTTTATTATATAATCTTTTTCAACGTTTTTACTTCTCGCATAATATAAAACCTGTTCAACGAGATTATCTATTTTATTTAACTCTTCGTCTATACTATCCGTTACTTCATTATTATTATTTGCTATTATCATTTTAGAAGTGGAGATTGGAGTTTTTATTTCATGACACCAAAGTTCTATGTAATCTTCCAGGTCATGATTTTTTCTTTTATATAAATTAACATATTCATTCATTGATTTATCGATATCATAAATCGTATCATTTAAAATCCTGCCCTCTATAAAATTAGGATTTCTGATAAATTCACTTATTAAATATTTCTTATCCAAATTAGCCAAGTTTTTCTCAAGTCTGTTATAAAAATCTCTTTTTCTGTAAAATTCATAACCGAAAGAAATAACCGGGATTACAAATGTCAAAACCAATATATTTACTTTCAGCGAGCTGTTGACTTTAAATATATTAAGCAGAAACAGGCTTATTAAAAATAAACCTACATACAACATTATATTTACGAACTTGTCCCTTAAAAAATCTTTTAGCTTCATGATATTATGTATCCCTGTCCTCTTTTTGTCTCAATAAAATTTTTAAGCTCCACACTTTCAAGCTTTTTTCTAAGCCTATTGATATTTACGGTTAGAGTATTATCATCAACAAATTCATTATTATCCCATAAATAATCCATAAGCTCGTCTCTTGATACTATTCTAGACTTATTTTTTAGAAGAAAATGTAATATTTTAAGTTCATTTTTACTTAAATCGATTTCTTTATCATTATATGAAAAAGTACTTTTTGAAATATTTAATTTAAGTCCGTTATAAAATATAACATCACTGAAATTTTTATTTACTCTTTTTAAGAGTGCTTCTATCCTTGCTATTAAAATCCTCGGATTATATGGTTTTGTAACATAGTCATCTGCTCCGTAATTGATACTTAAAAGCTCGTCCATCTCATTATTTCTGCTCGTAAGCATTATTATAGGTATATCCGAAGATTTTCTGACTTCTTTACAAATATATTCACCGTCAATACCCGGAAGCGTTATATCAAGAAGGATAAGATCGGCATTACCTGCCAGGATAATATCCACACTATGCTTAAAATCCAAAATCTCACTGACTTCATAGCCATTATTTTTCAAATATAATGTTAATTCACCTCTGAGTTTATTATCGTCTTCGACTACAAGTATACGTGACATTATCTTCTCCTTAAACTTTATTTTATATTTATATAATACTTAAGTTAATCATAACTTAAAATTTCATTAATGAATAGTTAATTTAATAAAAAAGTAATCAAATACAACAGTTGATTACTTTTCAAATATAAATCTCGGATTCTTTAGATCCAAAACCATAAATATATCCGCAAATTCATTGTTGTTATATTTTTTTGTGACTTTAAAACCTATTTTTTCATATAGCGATATCGCTCTTTTACTGTTAGATAATGTATCCAGATACATTTCGTCATAGCCGAGATCTATAGCTATTTTTATTACTTTTGATAATAATTCAAACCCTATGGATTTACCATAATAATCCTTAAAAATATATAGAGATTTTAATTCACATTTTTTATTATTCAATTTTTTGATACCGACAGTACCTATTATCATCTTATTATCGAACATACATAAAAAACAATCAAAATATCTATTTATATCTTTATACATTTTATATCGTCCGTCAATATCTAAAGTCCTTCCCGATTCAGGAAGACATTTATATAAAAATCCTATTAGAGAATCGTGATAAGTCTTGTTATATTCGTTTAAATTCAACATGATAATCTCCGCATAATAAATTAATTTAGTAAATAAAATATAGTCAATATATTTTATAATTATTTTTTATTATATCATATAAGGATTTTATAATTATTAATTATATAATTCATTAAAATATTTATTTCATATTATATTATTTTTTACGCATAATATCCTATAAAGTAAAGTCGGAAAGCTGGAAAACAAGCCATAATTATGATATAATCCGGTTTAGATATTAATTTTATTTAAAATTATTTAAATAAAATTAAATCTTTAAGTGAAAATATTATATAAAGAGGTATAAATATGATATATGTAGATGCCTTCGGGGGAGATTATGCTCCCGACGCAATGGTCAAAGGAGCTGTACTTGCAGTTCAAGAATTTAACAGAGAAATCACATTGGTAGGTCATGAAGAAAAAATCAAAGAAGTATTTGATAAAAATAACCTAAGTATGGATAAAATAAGTATTATCCATGCACCGGAAGAAATCACCTGTCATGATGAAAGTGCGTTGGCTATAAGAAGAAAAAAACAATCTTCGCTGGTAGTTGCCGCAAATTTAATAAAAGAAGACCGTAACAGCGTTCTTGTAACGGCGGGAAGTACGGGAGCCGTCCTTTCGGCAGGAGTCCTCGTTACGGGAAGAATAAAAGGAGTAAAAAGACCGGCACTCGGAGCTGTCCTTCCTGCAAGAAAGAAGCCAATCCTCCTTATGGACTGCGGAGCCAATGCAGATTGTACCAGCGAATATATAAAGCAGTTTGCTTCAATGTCAAGTATTTATATGAAATACGTTATGGGAGTTGAAAATCCAAAAGTCGCCCTTGCAAATATAGGAAGCGAAGAAGAAAAAGGAAATAAATTATACAAAGAAGCTCATCAAGTATTAAAAGAAACAGAAGATATAAATTTCGCAGGAAATATGGAAGGCACAGAAATTATGAACAGCGATAATGATGTAATAGTATGTGACGGATTTACCGGAAATATTATCCTAAAAACAATCGAAGGTATGGGAAACTTGATGAAGGACATACTAAAAGATGTTTTCTATACGAATACAAAGACAAAACTAAGTTATGTCCTTACAAAAAATGTATTAAACAAAGAAATGGCTAAATTATCATCCAAGAGATACGGCGGAGCACCTCTTCTCGGAGTAAACGGAGGTATCATTAAAGCCCATGGTAATTCTGATGAAACGGCATTTAAAAATGCAATCGGACAAGCCATAAAATTTGAAGAAAATGAAGTTTTAGAAAAAATTAAAAATATCTATGCTAAATAAGGAATATATGATATAAGTATATATATAATAATCTATAAATACGTATGGAGGAATATCATCAATGATTTTTGAAAGAGTTAGAGATATTATCATTAAGCAGTTAGAGGTAAATGAAGACATAGTTAAAATGGAAACTTCTTTTACAGATGATTTAGATGTTGATTCACTTACACTGATCGAACTAATCGCAGATTTTGAAGATGAATTCGGCATTGAAATCGAAGAAGATAAGTTAGAAGACATGAAGACTGTTAAAGATGTAGTTGATTATTTAGAAGCATTATAAAATAAATAAAAATAGAAAAAGGGCTCCTTATAAGGGAGCCTTAAACTATTTAAAAAATTGAAGGAATGATTTCTGTGATTTTTTACATAGTTTATGAGGTAGAAAAATGGAGATTGAAAGATTAGAACAAAAATTAGGATATGAATTTAAAGATAAAGAACTGATAAAAGTTGCTCTTACTCACTCATCAAAAAGCAACGAAAATAAAACTTTACAAAACAATGAAAGATTGGAATTTCTAGGAGATGCGGTGCTTGATTTATGCGTAGGTGCATATCTTTATAAAACCCTTCCGGGTAAAAAAGAAGGCGTTCTTACAAAGCTCAGAGCACTGATAGTCTGTGCAGACTCTTTATTCAGCGCATCGGATAAATTAGACCTGGGAGAGTTTATAATGTTAGGGAAAGGTGAAATGCACAGCGGAGGCAAATACAAAAAAAACATAATAGCGGACTGTTTCGAAGCCGTGCTCGGAGCAATTTATTTAGACAGCGATTATGAAAAAGTTAGCACCATCGCACTTACTTTATTATCGGATGTAATAAAAAAAGCAATAAGTGGAAATTTAACTTATGATTATAAGACACTGCTTCAGGAATATATACATTCAAAAAATATAAAAGATTTCAGTTATGAACTCGTTCAAATAAAAGGTCCTGAACACGACCAGATATTTACTTCAAAAGTAATAATAAATAATAAAGACATGGGACAAGGCGAAGGTAAAAACAAAAAAGAATCGGAACAGCATGCAGCTTTAAACACACTAAAAAAACTTAAACTGATTTAGGCGGTAGTAAATGTATTTAAAAAAAGTTGAAATATATGGCTTTAAGTCTTTCGGACAAAAAGTTGAAATAATTTTTGATAATAAAGTAACGGGTATAGTAGGACCGAACGGAAGCGGTAAAAGCAATATCGTTGACGCTATCAGGTGGGTTCTGGGAGAACAGAGAGTAAAGACACTAAGAGGCGGAAAAATGGAAGACGTCATCTTTTCCGGAACGGAAGAAAAAAGAGCCCTCGGATATGCTTTTGTAAGTATAACTATAGATAACACGACCGGGATACTGCCAAGCGAATACAGTGAAGTTAACGTATCAAGAAGGCTTTATCGCTCGGGAGAAAGCGAATATTATATAAATAAAAATGCTGTAAGGCTTAAAGATGTTCATGAATTATTCATGGATACAGGGCTTTCCAGAGAAGGTTACTCTATAATTTCACAAGGAAAGATAGAAAGTATCGTCAACAATTCTGCGGTAGACAGAAAATTAATGATAGAAGAAGCCGTAGGAATAGTAAAATATAAGACCAGAAAAAATGAAGCTTTAAGAAAACTGGATAAAACACAAAGTAACTTATATAGGATTTTAGATATAATAAGCGAGCTCGAAAGCAGACTTCCAAGTTTAAAAAGAAACTCAAAAAAAGCCAGAAAATATATAGAACTTAGTGAAGAACTAAAAGGTTTGGAACTTAATCTTTTTGTGCATAAAGCAGATAAATATAAAGAAGAATTATCCAAACTAGACGAAGATGAAAAGATAATGAAAGATACTTTAACAGAACAAGAAGAAAGTATCTCTATTTTAGACGATAAATACAGCGACCTTAAATTAAAAATCAATTCTTTCGACGAACAGATAAACAATGCAAACAAAGAAATACATGATTTTATTTCTACATATGAAAATTCCAAAGTGGAAGTAGAAGTTAATAAAAATAAAATAGAAACTCACCTGGGAAATATAGATAGTCTAAAAGAAGGTATCATAAGATTAGAAGAAGAAAAAGAAAATATAGAGGATAAAAAAGAAGAAACGCAAGCATTACTAAATGAGCAGGAAACTTTATTTGATGATTTAACGAAAGAATATAACAAGCTAAAAGTAGAAGTCGAAAGATTAAAAGGTATTTCTAACGAAACAGAAAATGCTATTCAAAGAGAAAATATTAACTTAAAGACAAAGGAAAGATTATTAAAGGATAAAGAGGGTCTTTTATCCGATAGCTTAAACAGAATAGAAAACAATAAATTTATCAAAACGAAACTTGATGAAGAAAATTACAATTTAGAAAAAAACATAGAAGAATTGGAAAGTTCTTTGGAAAATGTAGATAATTCCGAAAACGAAGAAAAACTCGATAAACTCGATGACGAAAATAATAAGCTATTGGAAGAAAGATATAAAATCGAAGAAGCAAAAGCAGACTTTAGAGAAGAATTACTTGATAAATACAATAAAGCCAAACTTCTTAAAGGACAAAAAGATATACTTTTGGGATATGAAGAGAACAAAGAAGGCTATAAATTTGCAATAAAAAAACTATTCGAATACGCTAAATCTAACAATGACTTAAAAGGCGAAGTATACGGTACTTTAGGGGATTTGATTTCGGTAGAAGAAAAATATATGGATGCAATACAAAAATCTCTTGCATCCACAATAGAACACGTAATAGTGAAAAATGAAATCACAGCTTCGAAAGCAATAAAAGCGTTAAAAGAAAATAAATGGGGCAGGATAACATTTCTGCCTCACAGCATTATAAAACCGAGAGAAATCTATAATCTAAATTCTTCCATTACTTCCGCAAAAGGATTTGAGGGAGTGGGGAGTGATTTGGTCAACTACGATAAAAAATATGAAAATATTATAAAAAATGCTCTGGGTACACTTTTGATTTTTGATAATTTATCAAATGCAAATGCTTTTGCAAAAAAAAGCGGACATAAATATAAAATAGCGACTTTAGACGGAGAGGTATTATTCCCGGGCGGAGCATTGGTCGGCGGTCAGAACAAAAGGGGCGACGAAGGCTTACTGTCAAGAAAAAACAAAATCGATAAATTAGAAAGAGAAATAAAACAAGCCGTTAAGGATTATAATGAATATCTTAAAAAGAGCGATTCATTTGATGAACAATTAAAACAAAAAGATGAAGAACTCAAAGTAATGGCTGAAAAAATCAATAATCTTACATTGATAATAAGTAAAGAAGAGGATAAAAACAGAGACAAAGAAGATGAACTGGAAACAGCCATAAAGACTCTTGAAGATAATAAAAAGAAAATTTTAAATCTAAAAGAAGCTGATAAAAAAATTCATGAAATGAATGAGAAATCAAAAGAAGAAATTGATAAATTATCAAAAGAAATAGAAGATAAAAAAGACGAAATATCAAAGATTTCTCTGGGACTTTATAAAGATAAATATCTTGAAATGGCTACAAAATTAAATAATGAACAGCTTAAGTTATATAAGGAAGAGGAAAAGCTGAGAAATTATAATTCTTCCATATATGATTTAAATAAAAATATCAGAGATATAGAAAGTTCTTTAATAAACAGTAAAAAAGAAATAGACGAAAACGAAGAAAATATTTTGATATTAAACGAACTAATAGAAAAAGCAAAAGAAATAGATAACGACTACGACAGACTAAAACAAAACTTGGATGATAATTATAAAGCTTTAATGGAAAAGAAGAAAGACAGCGGTGAAGAATTTGACAGAGTAAATACAGAGCTTAAAAATCTTCAGGAAGAACGATTTAATTTAAGCGAAAGAATACAAAAACTTGAAAATAAAAAAGATAAATTATCATTGGAATTTGATTATCTCCAAAGAGGTATAATAGAAGATTACAATCTTACATATGCACAGGCGGCAGAATTTAAAACCCCTATAGAAAATATGCTTGAAATAGAAACCAAAGTGAGAGATTTAAAGTCGAGTATAAAAAAACTGGGTAATATAAATGTAGAGTCTATAGAAGAATACAAAGAAGTCAAGGAAAGATTTGAATTTTTAAGTGAACAAAAAAATGACTTGGAAAATTCTAAAGACGAGTTATTACATATTATCAAAGATATGAATTCTAAAATTGAAGAAAGATTTATAAAAGAATTCGACCATATCAATGTTGAATTCGATAATGTATTTAAAAAATTATTCAACGGAGGAAGTGCAAAACTTATACTTACAAATCCGGATGATATTATGGAAAGCGGTATAGATATAGTCGCACAACCGCCAAAAACTAAACTTAAAAACATATCCTCCCTTTCCGGCGGAGAAAAGTCTATGACAGCTATAGCATTGATTTTTGCGATACTTAAATTAAAGCCCGCACCATTCTGCGTTCTGGATGAAATCGACGCAGCGCTTGATGACGCAAATGTTGCAAGGTTCTGCAATTATTTAAAATCAATAATTGGTGACAATCAATTCATAATCGTAACACACAGAAAAATAACAATGGGTATTGCCGATGTTTTATACGGAGCTACAATGGGAAGCGAAGGTATCACGAGGATCGTAAGTGTCAAACTAAAAGATATCCACGAAGGAGGTCAAATAAAAAATGCCTAATGAAAAATATAACAAAGGTCTGGATAAGACTAAAAAAAGTTTATTATCAAAGTTAAAAGATGTTTTTTCATCAAACAAAATAGACGATGATTTATATGAAGAGCTAATTGAAGTATTGATACTTAGCGATATCCCTTTTAACGTAAGTGAAGAAATAATAGAAAACGTCAAGGAAAATGCAACAAAAAAAGACGTTAAAGATATAAATAAATTATATGATTTGATAAAAGATGAAATCAGAAACAGACTTAATTTAAATTTATGGGATAAAGAAATCAAAAAACCCGCTTTGATATTATTTATCGGAGTAAACGGAGCAGGAAAGACGACTACCATAGCAAAACTTGCAAATAAATTCTTAAAAGAGGACAAAAAAGTAATATTGGCGGCAGCAGATACATTCAGAGCCGCCGCAAGCGAACAGCTGGCTACATGGGCAGAAAGACTTAATGTACCTATAGTAAAGAGTTCACAAGGTCAGGATCCCGCTAGCGTGATTTATGACTGTTTGGATTCAGCAAAGGCTAAAGATATGGACATAATATTAGCGGACAGTGCCGGAAGACTTCAAAACAAGAAAAACTTAATGGATGAACTCAATAAAATTTACAGAGTTTGTGATAAATTCAAAGGAGATTATAATCTATATACAGTCTTAGTGCTTGACGCCGGAGCAGGACAAAATAGTGTGATACAGGCAGAAAGCTTCAACGAAAGTGCAAAAGTGGACGGTATCATAATGACAAAACTTGACGGAAGTGCCAAGGGTGGGGTCATAGTATCACTGGCCGGAGATAATAAACCTCCAATGTGGTATATAGGTCTCGGAGAAGGGCTTGATGATTTGGAAGAATTTGATGTAGATAACTTTGTAGATGCAATAATATAAAATAAAAGACCTCTTATGAGGTCTTTTTATATGTATTTTTTTGCTTAGCGTATACTAATCGTAGCCATTTTATCTTTATATTTTTCCATAAACTCAGTAACAAACTATTTGTTTGTTTATAAGCAATTTTGCAAAGCACAACCGATAACTTTATTTATAAAGAATTCTTTATGTACCAAAATTTTTAACTGTTATCTTTTCTAAAAGTTCTTTGTTTGTTTTTCCTATTCTAAGAAACTGACGCTCAATACTAACTCTTTAAATCAAATATATCGCTAATGCTTCGATTAAGTAAAATATAATTTACATTTTTATCTTATCTATATTTTCTTTATTTATATAGTCGAGAAACATACTAAACATATCCATTTTATTTACCATAAATAGAATTATAATCGTTAGTGAATTTTTTTATTCCTTCTTCCGTAACGGGATGATTGAATAATTGATTGAATACTTCATATGTGAGAGCAAGAGAATCCGCACCGGCAAGAATAGATTCTATAGCGTCATTGCAGTTTTTGATACTTGCTGCAATCACAACGGATTTTATATCATAAAAGTCATACATTTTTCTGACCTTTCTGAACAGCTCCATTCCGTCATGACCAATATAATCGACTCTGCTTATAAAAGGACTTATAAAAGGAGAGCCGGCAAGACCCGCCGCAAGAGCCTGCCCTGGGTTACATATAAGCGTAGCGTTGGTTTTTATACCCATAGGAACCAATTTGTTTATAGCCTTTATACCCTTTTTGTTGGCAGGTATTTTTATTACGATATTTTCCGATAAATCATTTAATCTTTTTGCTTCTTCTATTATTTCTTCGGTTTCTGTAGGGATTGCCTCTACGGCAATAGGTCCGTCAAAAAATGAACGGATATCTTTAATTACATCTTCGTACTTTCTTCCTACATTTGCCATTTTGTTCGGATTGGTTGCAATTCCGGCAACTATCCCAGTTTCAACAGCTTCTTCGATTTCTTTCACATTTGCAGTATCAAGAAAAATTCTATAATCCATAATATTTCTCCTTAATTTTTTATTAACTAAATTATATACCTCTGCCATAATTTATTTCAAGTTTATTTTGCGTTATAATTATTTATAAAAGAAAAACAGAAATGCCTAAATAGACATTCCTGTTTATTCCGATTTATTAACTTTTCAAACAAAATTTGCTTATTTATTATACCAAATTTTTCTATATATGACAATGATATATTTGGAAATTTTTACATTAGAGAAGCAGAAGTGAAATTGGCTATTAACACATAATGGATCATATATTTAGAATTTTATCATTTTACTATATAATCTTCTGCTTCTCAGCAACTTATTGCTATCATTATAATATTACTTATGTCACATAAATGCAATATATTTCGGCAATAAAAATAAATTCGTTAGCTCATTCTTACATGTGTTCATATATAGAAACCATATAAAAATAATAAATGCTCAAATACAATGATTTTTAATGATAAACAATATATAATTAAATAGATTTGTCAATATTGTACAATACTATATAAAATTAAAATGATAAATTAAATTGGGTGAAAAAAATGAATGATAGAAAAATTATATTCGATAAAACATTAAACATAGAAGCTTATATTTTCAGCGACGGTACACAAGATTTTCCAAATCATTTTCATGATCATTATGTTATAGGGCTTATAAACAACGGTAATAGGACTCTAACTTACGGGGAAACCAAATATTACATAAAAAGTGATGATATGATATTATTTAATCCTTTTGACAATCATGACTGCAGAAATCAAGACGGTTCATTACTGAAATATATTGCCGTAAATATACCAAAACAAAGTATGGAATATTTAACATATATGATAAAAGATAAAAATACTTTAAAATTCAAATATCCCGTTATAAAAGATATGGGACTTGCAAAACAGTTTGAAAAAGTTCATTACATGATTATGGAAAATGAAAATGAAATGGAAAGAGAAGAACTATTTATTCTTTTTATGGATGAATTAATAGATAAATATTCTAAATACAAAAGCCTGGAAATAAATAACGAAAATAATAAAATTCAAACCATAGAAAATTATATTATAGAAAACTACGATAAAATAATTTCTCTTGATATATTAAGTGAAATATCAGGAATGAATAAATACGCAGTAATACGAAGTTTCACAAAAATAAAAGGAATAACACCTTACAGATATATAGAAACTATCAGGATAAATAAATCAAAAGAGTTATTAAAATACAATAACGACATTGTAGAAGTTGCGCTGAAATTAGGTTTTAATGACCAGAGCCACTTTACAAAGACATTTAAAAAACTTACAGGTTTGACACCCGGAGAATATAAAAATATTTTTAAATAATGGGGGAGAAATGGAGCAAAAAGCAAAAGGACATATATTGGCACTTATAACGATTTTTATTTGGGGAACAACCTTTATCTCAACTAAATTTTACTTAAAACTTTTACGCCAATTGAAATATTATTCTATAGATTTTTACTGGGGTTCATATTTTTAATATTAATGTATCCTAAAATATTAAAATTAGAGAATAAAAAAGAAGAGATATACTTTATATTTGCAGGATTAAGCGGGGTAAGTCTATATTATTTATTTGAAAACACTGCACTTACTTATACATCTGCATCTAATGTAGGGGTACTCGTTTCGGTAGCTCCCTTCTTTACCGCAATTTTATCAAATCTATTTATAAAAAGCGAAAGCCTTCATAAAAATTTTTTTATAGGATTTATAATCGCCATAAGCGGTATTATTTTTATAAGCTTTAAAGATACTGCAAACGTTAGTCTTTCACCTATGGGGGATATTCTGGCATTATTGGCAGCGATGATTTGGGCTGTTTATTCACTGCTGAGCAAAAAGATAAGTGAACTGGGATACAATATAATTCAGTGTACACGAAGGATTTTCTTTTATGGTTTGATATTTATGATAATAATGCTGCCTTTCTTTGATTTTAAATTCGATATATCTTTATTTAATAATTTCACTGTGATATTCAATATATTATTTTTGGGATTCGGAGCGTGTTCCATATGTTTTGTAACTTAGAACACAGCGATAAAGATCCTCGGTACAATAAAGACAAGTGCATATATTTACATAGTTCCCGTAATAACTATAATAACTTCTTTTATAGTACTTAAAGAAAAAATAACATTGAGTATCATTATAGGAACCATATTAGTATTGATAGGATTATTTTTAAGTGAAAGAAAATAAAAAAGAACTTAATAGTAAGTCCTTTTTTATTTTATATAATCATTCATTGATTATTGCTCAAGCTGTTTAGCTAAGAAAATCGAACCTGTCTTTGCAAGTAAACTTCCTTGTTCGATAGGAAGTGCATGCTTATCTTTGCTAAGTAATACTATTGCTCCTATAGGATCTCCGTTAGCCACAATAGGAGAAATAACCTCATATACATGTTCATTTTTTTTATCACTTATAATGTCGTAATCTCCGTTTAAAGATGTTACCAACTGTCTTTTGGATATAACTCTGTCCAGTTCTTTACTGATCCTTTTATCCATTAATTCTTTCTTATCTCCGCTTGAAGCCGCTACGATATTTTCTCTGTCACATATAACACTCGTAACTTTAGCTGAAAGAGATAAGCTGTCTACATATTCCTGAGCAAAATTTGACAGTTCGCCTACCATAGAGTATTTTTTAAGTATAACTTCTCCTTGTGAATCCGTATATATTTCCAAAGGATCTCCCTCTCTGATCCTTAATGTTCTTCTTATTTCTTTTGGTATTACAACTCTACCCAAATCATCTATTCTTCTAACAATTCCAGTTGCTTTCATTAAACTCTCCTTTGATAAAAATTCATTAATACTAGTTTTGCTAAAAATAGAAATTTTATACTTTTTAACCTTAATTAAACAAAAAAACATTTAACCTTTGATTAAATGTTTTTTTGTTTAATTATTTAAAATCTTCTATTTTATGTTTTTGAGTTATTCCATTAACACCATAAAAAATAATTTTAAAAATTTTTTCAATATTTTGTTCATTGTTTTCTATTTGATTATCTGATACTCTAACGGCAAAGTTAAGTGTAGTTTCAATCAAATATACCCAGAATATTTCTGGATCCGCTCCCAGTTTAGGCATTACTTTTTTAACAATCTTTGTAAAAAAGTTAAATGACTTGATCTGACCTTTCATTGTTTCTTCATCATAGTAAGATGACTGTCTGTAATTAAGATAAAATTTAGTATAACTACCATGAGAAATCAAATATTCAAAATATTTATACCACAGTTCTTTTATACCTTTAGGTAAATTAAATCCCCAAAAAGATACTTCTTTTAATGCACTGTCTATTTTATTATCAACGTAATATAAACATTCTCTAAGTAAAGTCTTTTTATTTTTAAAATGATATAAAATAGTACCTTCCGAAATCTTCATTTCATTTGCTACTTTTTTTGTTGTAACATTTTCTAAACCATAATTTGCAACATAATCTATTGTATTTTCCAATATAAGCTGACTGGTAATATATCCTTTTTTCATGAATATACCTTTCCAAATAATAAATATATAAATAATATATATTATTTTTTTATTTTAATCAAATTTTTATTACATAATAAATTATTTTTTGTTATAATTTAAGCATATACTCGAATATTATTAAGTAATCACTTAAAAACCATTGTAATTTCAAACTTATATTGATATAATAACCATATAATTGTTGTTGTATAACAATATATAAAATGGATAATTAATAAATATTCCCTTAGCAAAATTTGATTGTCCATTTTTAATTTATATAGATGATATACCAATATCTATGTAAATATATTATACCTAAAATCTAATCACTTTAGGTTCATCAGTAAACGAATAAAATGTAGCGACTGCATTTTTAAGATAAAAAACCACAGTATTTTCATCTTCGGCAGAATACATATTTTTAAGTTGTGGATAATTATCGAGAAGACTTTTTTTAGCTTCTATCCTGTCATCTTCAACTAAAGTAGTTTCAATACGAAGCCATTCTCCCTCATAAACAGCACATATTTCTACTTTTGGATTTATATCGATTTGTTTTTTAACATTTTTCGCTTTACCGGTTTGAATATAAAGTTTATCTTCAAAAATATTAACTGTACCGAAAGGACGGACTCTTGGCTGATCTCCTTCCACTGTAGCCAGATAATAAGTTTCGCATTTTTTAAGAAAATCATAAACTTTCTTCATAGATTTCACCCCCTTATTTTTTATATTTTATTTATAATTTTAACATTAAATTACCATTAATTAAACAGGAATAATAACAAAAATAAATATTTATATTCTTTTATAATGTTTTTTGTAATACTATGTTAAAATATACATACAAACTGAACATTAGGAGAGAAAAATGGAAAAGATAGCAAGTTTTATGGTTGATCATACAAAATTGGAACCCGGTATTTATTTATCAAGAGAAGACAGGGGAGTTATAACATATGATTTAAGGTTTATAAAACCAAATACACCTCCTTTTTTATCAAATAAAGCACTTCATACAATAGAGCACTTATGTGCGACTTATTTAAGAAATTCAAAGTTTAGTGAAAATGTAATATATTTCGGACCTATGGGGTGCAGAACAGGGTTTTATCTTTTAACTTTGGGACTTACACATAAAGAAGTAATAGGCCTAGTGAAAAAAACAATAAGTGATCTCAGCGATTATGAAGGCCCTATTCCGGGACAGTCGGAAATAGAATGCGGAAATTATAAAGAACTCGACTTACAAGAAGCAAAGAAAGAATTAATAAAATATAACGATGTTATCAAAGATTTAACTGAAAATGATATTTATTACAAATAAACTAAATCCCACTATAGTGGGATTATTTTTTTAAGGAGATTTAAAATGTTTAAAATAGGAGAATTCTCTAAATTGACACAAGTATCCGTTAGAATGCTTAGATATTATGATGAAGTAGGTTTATTGAAACCTATGAATGTAGATAAATTTACAAACTACAGATCATATTCTGTAGAACAAATACAAACACTTCAAAAAATATTACTGTTAAGAGATATGAATTTCCCGGTAAAAGAAATAAAAGAAATCTTAAATAAGGAGAATGAACAGGTTTTTATTGATGAACTAAATAGTAAAAAGAAAAATATATATGATGAAATTTATGAGCTTGAAGAAAAAATAAATAAAATTGATACTGCTTTAAAAGATATAAATCAAAATAAATTTGATATAAATTCAAATATAATTATAAAGAAAATCCCAAGTTATAATATGCTCATACTCAGAAAGAAAATAAAAACATATTTTCATGAAAGTGAATTATGGAAAGAATTAACCGATTATATAACTAAAAATAACATTAAAATACAAAAAGATCCTAAATATATAACCTTTTTTTACGATGAGGAACATAAAGATAATAATGTAGATACAGCGGTAGGAGTGTCTGTAAATAGATTAAATCAAAATGACGGTAATTTTAAATACATACAATCTGAAGAAATAAAAAACATGGCTTCAATAATGGTCTACGGCGATTTTAGTAATATAGGAAAGTATTATTATAATTTTGCAAAGTGGCTGGAAAATCATAATTATTATAAAATCAAAAACCCTACAAGACAAATATGCCATATAGGTCCGTTTAATAACAGTGAGCCCGATAAATATTTAACAGAACTTCAAATCCCGCTTATAAAAAATTCTTGACCCTCACACCGTGTGAAGGATTATACTGCGAATATAGGAAACGGAGGTATAATAAAATGAATAAAAATTTAACAGTAAATCCTATAGGTAAAATCGAAGTAAATAATGATATCATTTATATCAGGCTGGATAAAGAATATATTTCGGGATTAAAAGAACTAAGCGATTTTTCTCATGCAGAAATAATCTGGTGGTTCAGTGAAAGTGATAAAGAAGAATATAGAAATATAATAGAAGTCGAAAGTCCATATAAAAATTCTCCAGAAATAATGGGGACATTTGCGACACGTTCACCGTTCAGACCAAATCCAATAGCCTTATCTGTTATAGATATTGCGGATATAGACTTAAATGAGGGAATAATAAAGACTTATTATATAGACGCTTATAATAATAGTCCGATATTAGATATAAAACCGTATACGCCAAGCCTAGACAGGGTTAAAAATCCCATAGTACCTTACTGGTGTAAACACTGGCCAAAAAGCATTGAAGAATCGGCAGATTTTAACTGGGAAAATGAATTTAATTTTTAAATTACATAATTGGCTTTTCTTTTTATATAATAATTTTTTATCTTATAAAATTAAATATAGAAAATATAAAATGAATAATAAAAAATACTGCTTATTAAATAAGCAGTATTTAATTTTACTTTTCAAAATCCTTAAACATCAAGCTAGGCTGTATCCCCGTATTGTTTTGATATTTACCGCTTGAATATAAATCATAATCTCCATGGATATCATGAAAATAAATTTGGCATATTTCCACGTTAGGATAAATTTTGATAGGCTGAACACAAAAAATTTCAAGTGTCCAATATCCGGCAAAACCAATATCACCAAATCCTGCCGTAACATGAATAAATAAACCTAACCTACCAGTTGAAGAACGCCCTTCCAACATAGGAACAAATTTATCCGTCTTTGTAAATTCATTTGTCCTGCCGAGATATAGTTTATTTGGTTCCAATATAAGTCCGTCTTCCGGAATTACGATTTTCGAAGCTTTGTTTTCTTTTTTCATATCTAGTAAATCATTATCATAAACAAGCAGCTCATTGGATAAAGATAGGTTATAACTGTTAGGATTTATTCTATTTTTATCATACGGTTCTATTATTATTTCTTTTCCTATATGTTTTTCAATTTCTTTTCCTGATAATATCATTATTAACACCTCATATACAATAAATATTTATAGTCAAGATATATTAAAGACAGTATAACATAAACAATTATATTTGAATAAAAAACATTGTATTATTTTAAGGTTTTATTTACCTATATGCTATAATATTTATATACATATATTATCAGGGAAATAAAAAATAGGAAAAATACAAGAAAGAAAAGTTTATTTTATTAATTGTTCCTTTATTAATAATTATAATTATAGGTATTTTGATTACATTAGGACTCAATTATAAATATGACAGTAATAATGGAAAAGAAATCTATAATAGAATAAAAAATTCTGATTATAATTTTGAAATTAAAAATAATGCTTTGAATTTATATTACACAACAGATTTTAATAAATATATATTTAAATTTTATTTATCCGAAAACAATAATGTTACAAAATATTCTTTTAATGAATATCCTTTAGATAAAAATAATTATATAGTAATTTTTTATTACAGTAATTATGATCAATATGCCGTTATAAAAAATAAAAATCTATCTGAAATAACTTACGATATGGTTACGGAAGAAAAAGTAAAAGGTAAAAGAAATATCAATAAAACCGAAAAATCCAATATAGAAAATCTTGATGACATTAATTTTGATATTTTATATGAAATGGATGTATCTCAAGATGACCTTTTTGACTTTGCAAATTATTATTTAATGAATATAGAAGTGTTAAAAAGATACGACAACAAATAAGTAACTTATAATACTTAAAATTTACTAATAAATCATTTATTTATATTAAAATTTGCTTAAATTTTACATTTTTTAACTTATAGTATGATACAATATAATTTACGAAAATCGTTAAAAGAGAGGATTTATAAATGGGATTACTTGGAGCGGTTGCAAAATCTTTAGATACTAAAGAAATTAAAAAATTAGAAAAAACTGCAGATAAAATAGAAGCATTGGCAGATGAATATTCTGCTTTAAGCGATGAGGATCTACAACATAAAACTATAGAATTCAAAGAAAGATTATCCAATGGGGAAACATTGGATGATTTGCTTGTAGAAGCTTTTGCTACGGTAAGAGAAGCATCAACAAGGATACTCGGACTCAGACATTTTAAAGTTCAGCTGATAGGGGGTATCATTCTTCATCAGGGAAATATAGCCGAAATGAAAACAGGTGAAGGTAAAACGTTGATGGCAACACTTCCAGCATACTTAAATGCACTTGATGGCAAAGGTGTTCATATAGTAACAGTAAATGATTATTTGGCAAAAAGAGACAGTGAATGGAACGGAAAAATGTTTAATTTTCTGGGATTAAACGTTGGACTTATTGTTCACGGTCTAGAGTTTGAAGAAAAGAAAGCAGCATATGCAGCGGATATAACTTATGGTACAAATAACGAATTCGGTTTTGATTATCTAAGAGATAACATGGTTACCGAAATGGATGAAATGGTCCAAAGAGATCTGAATTATGCCATTGTGGATGAAGTGGACAGTATTTTGATAGATGAAGCCAGAACTCCTCTTATCATTTCGGGAAGCGGAAATGAAAGCACTAAAAGATATTATGACGCAAATGCATTCATTAAAACTCTTAAAAAAGAAGAGGACTATGCGGTTGACGAAAAAGAAAAAACTTGTAACTTAACCGAAAAAGGTATAGCAAAAGCCGAAAGAGCATTCAATATTGAAAATCTATCCGATATAAACAATATGGAACTTCAGCATCATATAAATCAAGCTTTAAGAGCTAATACATTGATGTTCAGAGACAGAGATTATGTTGTAAGAGACGGAGAAGTTTTAATCGTAGATGAATTTACCGGAAGGATCATGGAAGGAAGAAGATATTCCGAAGGATTACATCAGGCAATAGAAGCAAAAGAAGGAGTTAAAGTAGAAAGAGAAAGTGTTACACTTGCTACTATTACATTCCAGAACTATTTCAGGATGTACAATAAACTTGCCGGCATGACAGGTACAGCTAAGACGGAAGAAGAAGAATTTAAAGAAATATATAATATGAACGTTCTTCAAGTTCCTACAAATAAACCTCTGATCAGAGAAGATATGAGAGATGCAGTCTTTACAACAAAAAAAGGTAAAGAAAAAGCAATCATCAATGAAATAAAAGAAAGACATGATAAAGGTCAGCCTATTTTGGTCGGTACGATAGCTATAGAAGACAGTGAAAGACTAAGTAAACTTCTCAAAAGAGAAGGTATCAAACATAGTGTACTTAATGCTAAATTCCATGAAAAAGAAGCCGAAATCATAGCAAATGCCGGACAGATGGGAACAGTTACAATTTCAACGAATATGGCAGGTAGAGGTACCGATATAGTTCTAGGAGAAGGTGTTAAAGAATTAGGCGGTCTTCATATACTAGGTACAGAAAGACACGAAAGCAGAAGAATTGATAATCAGCTTCGTGGTAGGTCGGGTAGACAGGGAGATCCGGGTTCTTCACAATTCTTTATTTCCCTCGAAGATGATTTAATGAGACTTTTCGGAGGAGAAAGAATACAAAATTTTGCAAGTAAAACGAACTTGGAAGAAGATGAAGCTTTAGAAAGCAGAATGCTTACAAGAACGATAGAAAATGCTCAAAAGCAAATAGAAGGTAAAAACTTCGGAATAAGAAAATATGTACTTCAATACGATGATGTAATGAATAAACAAAGAAAAGTTATTTATGATCAAAGGAAGAAAGTACTTAAAGGTGAAGATGTATCCGATGCAATAAGAGAAATGATAGACTCCATTATCGATAATATAGTTGAATCTTTTACGACAGAAGAACACTTTACGGATAATTGGAACTACGATAAAATAAAAGAAAATATATTTAATATCTTTGACATTAAAATGGAATTTGATAGTTCCATAGACAGTAAAGAAAAATTAAAAGATATAATAAAAGAAGCAGTATATTCTTTATATAAGAAAAAAGAAGAAGAATTTTCGACTCAGGAACTCAGAGAACTTGAAAGACTTGTACTTTTAAGAGTAGTGGATTCAAACTGGATGGAACATATAGATAATATGGACCAATTAAAACAAGGTATCAACCTTAGAGCTTACGGACAGGTAGACCCTGTTCAAGCGTATACAAAAGAAGGTTTTGGTATGTTTGAAGAAATGAATGAAGTAATAAAAGAAGATACGGTTAAATACTTGTTTCATATGGAAAGAGTTGAAGAAATCGTAAACGAAGCACCTAAAGAAATGTATGTAAATGATGGAGAAGAACCGGCTAAAAAGAAACCGGTAGTAAATAAAAATAAAGTCGGAAGAAACGACCCATGTCCATGCGGAAGCGGAAAAAAATATAAAAAATGCTGCGGAAGAAATCAAAATTAATAAAAAAGTCCTGATTTAAATCAGGACTTTTTTAATTATTTAATTTGTTTTATTTAATCAGATTGAATAAAAAATTAATTTATTTATATTTCAACTTTTATTATTAGTATACTTATAAATAATATTTGAATAAGTATATTTATTATTAACATAAATTTTAATAATATTTTTTTAACCTATTTTATAACCAATATATTTATAAAACACAAAATGCATTACTTAATCATAAAAATAATAGCATATATAGTAGAAATATAGTATATTTACACTGTTTATAACACATAAAATAAATGTTGATAATTTAGCATTTTTTGTTATAATAGATAAAAAGACCACTTATCTACATATATTATAGAAGTTATTAACATTTATTGTGGGTAAATTATTAATAAGCCTATTTTTTTTCTGCTTTTTTAGGAAAATATGCTAATTCAAAGATCGTTTATATGTTGATAACTTAAATGTTAATAAAATTTATAAGTTGAATTATAAGTTTTTTACATTTGTATATGTTTTTTTACTATTGATATTTATATTACTACTTGGAGGTTAAAATGTCTTTTAAAACAGAATTATGGAACAATGCACTGGAATATTTAGAAGATGAATTATCTGATTTTGTGTTTAAAGAATATTTCGAAACATCAATAACACCTTTAGCTTATGAAAATGATACATTTTTTCTGCAAGTTCCCGACGAAGGAAATAAAATACTACTTGAAGGACAATATGCAGTATTGGTTGAAAATGCTTTAAAATATTATACTCAAAGATATATTAAAGTTAAATTCGTAGTCGCTTCATCAAATGATATGGTTTATAGCGAAAATGAGGCTATAGATGAAATTGCAGCGGCAGAACCTAAACCGAGTGTGGAATATAATGTATATAATACTTCTTACATACAATTCAATCCCAAATATACATTTGATTCTTTTGTGGTAGGTCCAAATAACAGATTCGCTCACGCAGCTTCTTTAGCTGTTGCGGATGCTCCTGCTAAAAAGTACAATCCTCTTTTTATATACGGGGGAGTTGGACTCGGAAAAACCCATTTAATGCACGCAATTGCACAACATATACTTAGAAAAGACCCTACAAAAAAAGTAGTCTTATTATCAAGTGAACAATTCCTAAATGAATTCTTGGATGCTATACAAAATAAAACAAATGTACAGTTTAGAAATAAATACAGAAATGCAGATGTATTATTGATTGATGATATTCAATTTATAGCAGGAAAAAATGAAACACAAAATGAATTTTTCCATACATTCAATGCACTCCAAGGTTCAAATAAACAAATAATACTAACATCAGATAAACCTCCAAAAGAAATCCCTCACCTTGAAGACAGACTTCGTTCCAGATTTTCTCTTGGATTGATATGTGATATATCTATGCCGGATTTTGAAACAAGACTTGCGATACTCAGAAAGAAAGCAAAAGAAGAAAATTATCAGGTAAGCAACGAAATACTTAATTATATAGCGGAAAATATAGAATCCAATATAAGAGAACTCGAAGGCTTATTATTAAAAGTAATGGCACTCAATGAATTTTATAACAAACCTTTAACATTAGACCTTGTAAAAAAACAATTAAAAGATATAATTGATATAAGCGATAAAAAAATATCTATGGATTTGATTACAAAGGTGGTTTGTGATTATTATAATATAAGTAAAGCCGATATTTTATCAAAAAGGAGAACTAAAAATATAGCTTTTCCTAGACAAATAAGCATGTATTTATCCAGAGAACTTACAGATAGTTCTCTTCCCGCAATAGGTGATTACTACGGAGGAAGAGATCATTCGACAGTAATCCACGGATATGATAAAATAAAGGAAGAACTTAAGACAAACGGAACACTTGAAGAAGAGATAAAGAAGATAACTCTTGAAATAAAAAACAGTAAATAACAACTTATTAAGATAGTTATCCTAATAAAATTATTGATTATTAACAGTAAAAAACAGTCGAAATCAGCTGATAAAAATAGATTTTTGACTTATCAACATTATCAACACTACTAATACTATTACTCTTTAATAATTAATAATTCTATAAAGATAAAATGACAGTTAATTCTATAACAGAAAGGATACTAATAAATGAACATAAAAGTTGATAGAAATGAATTTTTAAAAGCACTTATAACGGTAAGTAAAGCAACGACTCTTAGAAATGTAGGATCTTTGGAAGGAATACTACTTGAAAGCTATGATGATGTACTTTCTTTATATGCAACAAATAAAGAAATACAGATATCAACGATAATAGATGCTAAAGTAATAAGAGAAGGTAAACTTTTAATAAATTCAAGGATACTAAGTGATATAGTCAGAAGTTTTGATAACGGTGAAGTTGAAATAGATGCGGATGAAAATAATAATATTAAATTAACTTGTTTAAATTCAAAGTTTAATATTACAGCTATGGATCATAGAACATTCCCAAATAAAGAAGTTTATAATATAAATGATTTTATAAAAATGGACAACCATGTCATAAGAAATATGATAAAAGAAACATCTTTTGCATGTGCAACTTCCGATTCCGTTTCTCCTATACTTACGGGTATACTAATAGAAAATAATGATGAAGATATTAAATTTGTTGCAATTGACGGATTTAGAATGGCTATAAGAAGTGAACAATCAAAAGAGAGATATATGAATAATATTAAGTGTGTAGTTCCTTCAAGTACATTGAACGAACTTAATAAAATACTTACTAATTACGATGACGATGTATTCCTAAATATTAATGATAAAAAGTTTGTTGCGAATATAGGAAGAACTCAATTGGTATCCAGCCTGCTTCAGGGACAATTTATCGATTACGGCAATCTTCTTCCTAAAGAAAGTAAAACAATAGTAAAAATGAATAAAAATGAGTTATTATCGGCTTGTGAAAGAGCTGCAATAATATCTGATGAAGGAAGAGCTCATTTAATAACTCTTCATTTCACCGATAATAATTTATTGCTTACAAGCAAATCTGCTTACGGCAATGTTGAAGAAAATATAAATATAAATTTAAGCGGTGAGGATTTGGATATATCTTTTAACAGCAGATATGTTATAGATGCACTTAAAGTTATTGAAGATGAAAAAGTCATACTTGAATTCAATAGTTCTAACAGTCCATGCTTGATTAAACCTGTAAGCTCAAATAAGTTTACTTATTTAATAATGCCTGTTAGAATATCAAACTAAAAAAGACCTTATGGTCTTTTTTAATAAGGAGAATTAAAATGAAATATAGTATTTATTATGAATCAAAAACGGGAAATACGAAGTTACTTGCCGAAAAAGCTTATGAAATACTAAAAAAAGACATAGTTAATTTTGAAGAATATAAAGGTAATTATATTGACTATAATGAAGATATAATAATTGTAGGATTTTGGACCGATAAAGGCGGTGCTACAGACAATATAAAAGAACTATTAAGTAAAATAGAAAATAAAAAAATCATATTGTTCGGTACAGCAGGTTTTATGAGTGACAAGGAATACTATGAAAAAATCATAAATAATGTAAAAGAAGATATCAATGAAAGCTGTGAAGTGATAGATTATTTTATGTGTCAAGGTAAAATGGGGATTGGCATAAGAAAAAGATATGAAAAATCTTTGGAAACAAATCCTGATGACGAAAATATAAAAGTAATGATCAAAAATTTTGATAATGCTCTTTCTCATCCTGATGAAGAAGATTTAAAAGCTTTTGAAGGACTTTTAACTAAATATATGTAATTACTTATAAAATTTGTTTTGTGTTAAATAAAAGCTGATAATGGCTTTAAAGTGAGTGATACCGATAAAATAAATATAAGAAAAAAATAAAAAGGATTTATTAAGTATAATAAATCCTTTTTTTATAAAATATTCATATATATTAATTTAATAATTTTATTCTATAGCTTCCGTTTTATATATAAATTTAACGCTTCCATTCATATTATTTGATATTCCTGAAAAATTATTATAAGCATTAGCTTTATTTATAGTTGTATGAAGTCTGGCTTTTAAATTATCTATACTTCCTGCAGCTTCCACAAGTTTACTTATACCTTCTTTATCAAATTGGTTCATACCTTCTTTTAATTGTTTAGAACCTTTTTGTAATTTATTAATACCGCTGATCAATTGACTGCTTCCTTTTTGAAGAGTGTTTAGTCCTTCGCTTAATTCACTGCTACCTGTTATCAATGGATTTATACCTTTATTTATTAAATCATTTGCGCCGGCTGCTATTTTATCGCTACCCTGTGATTTTAATAATTTACTTCCGTCATATATTTGTGATAATCCGCTTTCTAGATTTGAAGTTCCTTTCATTAATGTTGGTTTCCCGTTTACTGTATCTGAAGTGGTTAAATTATAAACTATTTGTTTTTGTCCATTAATAGTTTGATCCAGTGTAGCTGACATTGTTTCAAGCTTAGTAATCATTGGATTTGACGGATCTGCATTTTTTAATTGACTTATCATAGTATCAATACCTGATTTTACTTGTTCATTATAAGATATAGTTTGATTTAAAGAGTTTCCCGCCGTATTTAGTCCGTCTTTTAATGTTGAACTTCCTTCTTTTGCCGTTTTTACATTTGATGACAATTTATTTATATTATTTGATAGTGTATTTGCTCCGTTTTTTAAATCCGTTGCTCCTGTTTTTAATTGCTTACTTCCTTCTGATAATTTTTTAGCACCCTTATTTAATTTATCTACTCCTGTCGTTAGTGTACCTGATTTATCCACTAAAGTAGTAATTCCTTTATATAATTCATCCGAACCTTCTACAAGGCTGTTTGAAGCATTTGAAAGCTTACTTAAAGAATTAGTTAAATCCATTAAACTGTCTACATCAGTTAAGTCTATATCGTTAAAGAGTTCATTTGTAGCGTAGCTCATACTACCGTCAAAAGTAAAGTCTTTTACATCAGCACTTACTTCTAAATATGAAGGTATATCTACTCCTTTCATACTCAATGATTCATCCATTCCCGGAAAACCGTATCCCATAATCAATGTATTGTTACCCTCATCAACTGCTTTACCGTTTGTAACTTTTACATTACTTACTTTCTTTGAATCCATAATCATTCCCGAAACTATCATAAAAGGACTGTTATTAAATGTCGTATTTTTATAATCAAATCTTATTTTTAATTTTCCTGATTTATGTGCTATATCTTCAGCACTTACTTTTTCTCCGTTTAAATAATATGATAATTTTACACTTATAGGAAGTTTTTTGTTTGAAGTACCCTGGTATGTTATATCTTTTCCTTCACTGTTCCATACTACTTTAGAAAAAGTTTTATTAAATGTTTCATTTCCTTTTATATTTTTTATATCACTTAAACTTGATTTGTCTTCTATTTTTTCACCCTTATTTGTATTTTTTAAAGTGTCGCTTACTATTTTTTTATTTATATTACCGTTTTGATCTGCAATCACATATACGCTTTCTTCTTTAGTTACTTTTGAACTTTTTGCAAATATACTTGGAGTAAATGCAGAAATTACAAGTAATGAAGATAAAGCTCCCGCAATTATTTTATTTTTATTTTTCATTTAAAACTTCTCCTTTATTACCTATATTGAATTTATAACTTGTTTTTATTATTAGTTTATCAAATATCATTAATGCTGATGGAAGCATGAATATGACAGTAAACATACTTATGATCGCACCTCTCGATAAAAGTGTACATAGAGAACTTATCATATCTACCTTAGAATAAACAGAAACTCCGAGAGTAGATAAGAAAAATCCTAAAGCACTTACTATGATTGAATTTATAGATGTTTTAAGTGCTATCGTCACAGATTCTTTTTTACTAAGTCCATTAGTTCTTTCTCTTTTATATCTCGTGGTCATAAGAATTGCATAATCTACCGTAGCTCCCAGCTGTATAGTACCTATAACAACTGAAGCTATAAATGGTATTGTCGTATTTGTATAAAAAGGTAATCCCATATTTATGAATATGGCAAATTCTATAATTGAAACCAGTATAACCGGAAGTGATATAGATTTGAATACGCATGCAATTATAATAAGTATTGCTATTATTGATATATAACTTACGACTTTAAAGTCTCTGTCCGTTATATCTATTAAATCTTTTGTACATGCTGCTTCTCCTATTACAAGAGAGTTTTTATCATATTTATTTGTTATATTGTTTATACTCGTTATTTGATTATTAACTTCATTTGATGCGGTCTTATAAGATGAGTTTATTATTATAAGTTTATATTTATCGCTTTCCAATAAGTCTTTTACATTACCTGGTATCATTTCATCAGGTATCGAAGGATCTACTATAGAATCCAGTGATAATACATCTTTTATTCCTTTTATATTTTTTATTTCATTTATCATATTATAGGTATCTTTTCTTGATAAATTTTTATCTGTGAGTATCATATGTGTTGTACCTATATCAAAATCTTTAACTAATGCATTATTTGCAACTATACTTTCTGTTGTAGCAGGAAGTGTATCTGCAAGATTGTAATAAACCTTTGTATTTTTATATCCGTATATTGAAGGTATTAATATTACCACGAATAGTAAAGCGAATATTTTATAATTTTTAACTATAAAACTACATAACCTATCAAAATTTGGCATAAAGTTTCTATGTTTTGTCTTATTGATAGTCTTTTCAAAGGTAAGTATCAATGAAGGTAATATCGTAACGCATGATATTATACCTATTACTACACCTTTTGCCATTACTATTCCGAGATTAAGACCAAGAGTAAATGTCATAAAACAAAGAGCCAAAAATCCTGCTATAGTAGTTACCGAACTTCCTACTATTGAAGTAAATGTATTCGTTATGGCATTTGCCATTGCTTCATTTTTAGTATCATAATTTTGAAGTTCTTCCTGATAACTGTGATATAGAAAAATAGAATAGTCCATTGTTACTGCTAACTGAAGAACTGCTGTCAATGCTTTTGTTATGAAAGATACATCTCCGAGAAAGAAGTTACTTCCAAGGTTATATAATATGGACATTCCAATACTTAATAAAAAGAATACCGGTATCATAAATGAATCCATTGAAACAGCCAATATTATAGATGTAAGGATTGCTGCTATTATTACATAGATCACAGTTTCTTGATTGACGACTTGTTTTATATCAGTTATTACAGATGACATCCCGCTTAGGAAACATTGTTTATCGGATATACTCCTTATTTCTTCTACTGCTTTCATTGTTTCATCCGAACCCATACTTCCTTTAAAGAAAATTGCCATTAATGTTTCATTATTTTCTTTATTATTAAATTCTTTATATATATTATCCGGAAGTATATCTTTAGGTACTGATGTGTCCATTATATCGTCGTACCATATTACGGATTCAACACCTTTTACACTTTCTATTTTTGTTTTTAAGTTTGATATGTCTTTATCTTCCATTCCTTTGACTACATACATGCCAAATCCGCCTTTACCGAATTCATCCATAAGTATATCCTGACCTTTCATGGTATCAAGGTCTTTAGGCAGATATGATAATATATCATAGTTTATCCTTGTAGTAACAAATCCGATTACTGACGGTATCAATAAAAGCAAACTTATTATTAAAATAAGTATTTTATTTTTTACTATTTTTTCAGATATTTTTATCATATAATTTCCTCCTTAAATTTAATATATGAAGGTATATATTAAATAATGACTAATAGTCATTTTATTACTGTAGAAGATTATAATACTAAAATGACCGTTAGTCAATAATAATATATAAAAAAAATGACTAATGGTCAATTAAGTTTATTTAAAGATTGACTTTCCGCAGTTATTATAATAATATTTAAAATAAGGAGAGATAAAAATGGGTATTATTGAAGATAAAAAAAAATTAAAATTAGATGCTCTTTTGGATTCTGCATTTAGTTTATTTATAACAAAAGGGATAGAGAAAACATCTGTATCGGATATAACTAAAAAAGCTAAAGTTGCCAAAGGAACTTTTTATTTATATTTTAAAAATAAATATGATATCAATGATACTCTTATATTCAATAAGTCTACGGAAATTTTTAATGCCGCTAAATTAGCATTGGAAAAAGAAAATATAAATGAATTCCATGAAAGAATAATATTTATAGTAGACTACATAATTAATTTTTTGGATAACAATCCTATTATGTTGAGTTTTATTGCTAAAAACTTAAGCTGGGCCGTATTCAAAAAAGTAATCATAGAGGATAATGAGGAAGATAATAAATTTAAAAATTATTTTGATGATTTGATAAATAGTTCGGGATATGAATTTGATAATCATGAACTTATGCTTTATACTATTTTGGAATTTGTAAATTCAACTTGTTATAATGTAATTTTATATAATGAACCGGTAAAACTTGAAGTACTTAAAAAGTTTTTGTATAAAGATATAAATTCGATAATAAATAATCATATTATAAAAAAATAAGACTATTCCGTATTATAGTCTTATTTTTAATTGAAAAAAAATGTAAATTTCAAAACTGTTGACTCCTGATTTTAAACAATATATAATGGGATATAAGTTTTAAAAATCACTTTAATAATAAAGTAAAATTGTACGAGGTATTGTATGGCGAAAGATAAAAACATAATTATTAAGCTCGAACATGTAAATAAAAAGTTCGGTGAAAAAGAAGCATTAAAAGATGTAACTTTTAATGTAAGTAAAGGTGAGATTTTAGGTTTTCTCGGTCCTTCGGGAGCAGGTAAAACTACTTTAATAAAAATCCTTACAGGTCAGATACCTTCAGATTTAGGTATAGCGGAAGTATTTGGTAAAGAATGTATAAGACTTAAAGATGCGGATTATGAAAGAATTGGTATGGTTCTTGATGACAGCGGAGTTTATGAAAGACTTACTTGTTTTGATAATATACTTTTCTTTGCTGATTTACATAATATATCAAGACAGGAAGTTCACGATGTATTTGATAAAGTAGATTTGGCAGATGCAAAATGGGAAAAAGCCGGTAACTTATCGAAAGGTATGAGACAAAGGCTTGTTATAGCAAGGGCTATACTGCATAAACCGGAACTTATATTTTTGGATGAACCTACAAGCGGTCTGGATCCTTTGACAGCTCAAAAAGTACATAAATTATTATTTGAACTTAGAGAACAAGGAACCACTATCTTCTTGACTACTCATAACATGGAAGAAGCTACCAAACTTTGCGATCATGTAGCTTTACTTAATGAAGGTGTCATAGTAGAATATGGTGTTCCCGAAGAATTATGCAGACAGTATAATGAGAAAAATGAAGTTGAGTTACTTCTTAAATCAGGTAATACAGTAAGATATTTAAATAACAGTGAGTGTGCTGATAAAGTAGCAGATCATTTCAGAAAAAATGAAGTCGTATCTATTCACTCTTCTGAACCTAATTTGGAAACAGTATTTATTTCGCTTACAGGAAGGAAGTTAATATAATGTCAACATCACTTAGAAAAATAAAAGCAATTTTTGTTAAAGAAATTAAAGATGCACTCAGAAGCAACAGGATAGTATTTTTATTCTTACTTTTTCCTGTATTTGGGTATTTGATTACAGCAATGATGAAGGGAGATGCAGGAACAAATCCTCTTATTTTCCTTACAATGCATATATCTATGATACCTTTAATGATAACAGCTGCTCTTATAGCAGAGGAAAAAGATAAACAAACTTTAAGAGTTTTGATACTCTCAAATGTAAAACCGCTACAGTATTTACTTGGGGTGGGAAGTTTTGTATTTGTACTTAATATAGTTACTTCGTGTTTATTCTTACCTCTTTTAAATTTACAGCTTGTATATATACCTCAGTTCTTACTTGTAGTAATGCTTGGTATATTATGTTCAACTATACTTGGAGCTATTATCGGTGTTATAGTTAAATCCGGTTCTAATGTAGCTGCTGCAAGTACACCTATAACTATTTTATTTGCACTTGTTCCTCTTATTGCTTCAGGTACTGGAAGTGGATTTTTATCTACAATAGCAATGGGATTATACAGCGGTCAGTTGATGACCATTATATTTGATATAGCAAATAACTTTACATTCCTAAGGATTTCCATTATGATGGTCAATTTGGTAGTTCTGGCAACTGTATTCGTATTTGTTTACAATCAAAAAAAATTATCGGATTAATAATATATAGTATTTTTTAGACAGGTTAATACCTGTCTTTTTTATTTTATAAGAATCATTAAGATAGAAATAATAATATTATTATTCAATAAATAATGATATATTTAAATTATATTTTGCAACTAAATATAACATAAATGTAAATATTAGTTGGTTTTAAATTTTCTATATTAAATTTATACTTTTGAATTAAGGAGAAGAGTTATGATTTACAAAAATTTAAAAGACTTAAGAAAAAATAACGGTTTAACTCAAGAACAGTTATCGGAGAAAATCGGTGTCAGCAGACAAGCTATAGGCAAGTGGGAGAAAGGAGAAAGTATACCCGATTTATATAGTATACTGGAGCTTTCTAATGTTTACTCTATAACAATCGATACATTGGTAAGGTATTTACTTGATGATGTTGATGATAAATCCGATGATGATGAAGGAAAATATTTATTTGGTACTGTAAAAGTAGGAGACAGAGGACAAATAGTTATACCTAAAGAAGCAAGAAATATTTTTAATATCAACCCCGGTGATTATCTTATATTTTTAGGTGATATAAATAAAGGATTGGCTCTTGCCAAGACAGAAATATTTAAACCTATAACAGATGAAATATTAAAAGATTAATAAGAAAAGGACATAAAAAATGAAAGTATTGAATATAGAAAATTTAAATAAAAAGTATGAAAAGTTTGAGCTTAAAAATATATCATTTTCTCTTGATGAAGGAAAAATAATAGGATTTATAGGAAGGAACGGAGCCGGAAAAACGACTACAATAAAATCCATAATGAATTTTATTAAAATAGATAACGGAAATGTAACTTTTTTTGAAAAGTATAATAGAGACAATATAAATAAAATAAAAAAATATATAGGTTTTGTAAGCGGAGGAATAGATTATTATTCTTTAGAACCTATCAAAGTTATAACTTCCGTTACGAAACGATTTTATAGTAACTGGGACGATAAATCATATATGTATTATATAAAAAAGTTTGGTATTGATGAAAATAAGAAACCAAGTGAATTATCCGAAGGAATGAAAGTTAAATATTCTCTTATACTTGCTCTTTCTCACAATGCAAAATTATTGATACTTGATGAACCTACAAGCGGTTTGGATCCTGTATCCAGAGAAGAACTTTTGGATATATTTTTAGATTTGGCAGAAAAAGAAAAAGTGACTATATTTTTTTCAACTCATATAACATCGGATTTGGAAAGATGTGCGGATAATATCATATATATAAAAAACGGAAATATCATATTAAACAAAACCTATGATGATTTGATAAATGAATTTAAATGTATAAGGATAAAAAAGGATTATTATACCAAGGAGGATAATAAAAATCTTATTGGTATAAAGAGAACGAAATACGGATATGAAGGAATAATAAGATGCAGCGATGATGTAAAAGATTATTATGAGGTAATGAATACTGATTTAGAAAGTATAATGATACACTTAGAAAGGGACGAAAATGATGAAAAATATATTATATAAAGAATTTAAACTTGCAATTCATCCCAGTACATATATATTTTTATTACTGTCATCAATGGTACTGATACCAAATTATCCATATATGGTCATATTTTTTTATAGTATTCTTGGAGTATTCTTTATATCTTTAAACGGAAGAGAAACTAAAGATATATATTATTCAATGCTTCTTCCTATAGATAGAAGTGAACTTGTAAAATCAAGGATATTATTTGTTTCTTTAATAGAAACAGCTCAGATATTATTACTTGTTCCTTTTATAATAATAAAAAATATATTTATATACTCACCTAATTTGGCAGGACTTGATGCAAATATTTCTTTATTGGCAATGGGATTTTTAATATATAGTATATACAATTATGTATTTTTTACAAATTATTATAAAAATGTAAATAAAGTAGGTTATTCATTTTTTATAGCTTCGATATTTTCTACTATACTTATGATAATAATTGAATCATCTACACATATCGTTCCCTTTGTAATGAATTATATAGATACTCCCGATAGTATATTCTTATTTGGGAAATTAATATTATTATTTATTAGTATAATGATATTTTGTGTATCTAATATCTTTACATATAGAAAATCCGTAAAAGAATTTAAAAAAGTAGATTTATAAAACTTAACACCTTATTTTAATAAGGTGTTTTTTTATTTAATAAAATTGAAAGAATAATACTCATATGCTAAACTTTATATTAAATTACTGATAAAGAGGTCAATTATGAGCGAAAAAACTAATGTGATGAGGATATTGGATAAAAAGAAAATTAAATATAAAAGTTATTCATATAAAAAGAAAGGTGCTATAAGCGGGACAGAAGTAGCTAAGTATTTAAATCAAAATGAAAATCAGGTTTTTAAGACTCTTGTTACCATAGGTAAATCAAAAGAAAATTATGTATTTGTCATTCCTGTAAATAAGGAACTTGATCTAAAGAAGGCAGCAAAATGTGTTGGAGAAAAGTCTATTAGTATGATAAAAGAAAAAGAGCTTTTACCGCTTACCGGTTATGTTCATGGAGGATGTTCCCCTATAGGTATGAAAAAGTTTTTTACTACGGTTATAAATAAAACCGCAGAAGATTTTGATACTTTTATATTTTCAGCCGGTAAAGTCGGATATCAAGTCGAAGTTAATTTAGATGACTTGAAGAAAGTTATAGAATTTAAACTTGAAGATATAGTATAGATTAAAGATATTGACAAAATTTTCATCAGATGTTATAGTGTATATACACGAAAGGTTAAAAAATGGATAATTTGAAGAAACATAGCTGTTATTGTATTAATTTTAGAAGAGCGGCAAATTCAATTACAAAGTATTATGATAATTATTTAAAAAAAGCGGGTCTTACCATAAATCAGTTTTCTTTACTTAAAAATATACTCAAGATAGAACCTGCTTCGGTAAGTGAGATTGCCGTAAAAGTAGGTTTGGAAAGAACTACTGTAGTTAGAAATTTAAAGTCTTTATTTAAAGAGCGATTAATAGAAGATATATCGGAAAAATTTGAGAGAAATAAAAAAGTCAGACTTACCGAAAAAGGAAAAAAAACTCTAAATTCAGCAATACCATTATGGGAAGAAGCTCAGAAAGATATCGAAAATAAAATAGGTAAAGAAAATTTTACTAATTTACTAAAAACTTTCGATAGTTTAAATAAATTAGATATTGATAATTAGTATATTACGCAGCATTTTATTTAAGTAAATTTATATTGTGAGGTTTTTATGATTTTTAGTTATTTGATTTATATTATATCAGGTCTGGGTGCAGGGATAGGAACCGGGCTGGCAGGTCTTTCTGCGGCAGCGGTAATTTCTCCGATGCTCATTACATTCTTGGGATTTAATGCGTATGAAGCGGTATCAATCGCGTTGGCTTCAGATGTTTTAGCTTCTGCAGTTTCTGCTTACATATATTATAAAAATAAAAATATAGATATCAAAAACGGAGTTATAATGCTTATTGCTGTTTTGATATTTACCGTAGTTGGAAGCTATATAGCTTCAATAGTCCCAAATTCCACAATGGGAAGTTTTTCTGTATTCATGACATTTTTATTGGGTATTAAATTTATAGTAAAACCCGTTATGACTACCAAAGAAAACTTGGAGAAAAAAGATAAAAAGTCAATGGCTGTAAGTTCTGTTATTTGTGGAATACTGATTGGTTTTATATGCGGTTTTATAGGTGCCGGGGGAGGTATGATGATGCTTCTTATTTTAACCAGTGTTCTTGGATATGAACTTAAAACTGCTGTGGGTACGAGCGTGTTTATTATGACTTTTACTGCATTTACCGGTTTCTTGTCTCATACCGCTATAAGTTCAGCTCCGGATATCCCTGCACTTATAACATGTATAATTGCTACATTTGTTGGTGCCAGAGTAGCAGCATTATTTGCTAATAAATCAACTCCGGAAAAATTAAACAGAATAACAGGGATAGTACTTGCTGTTCTTGGACTCTCAATGATACTTGTAAAAATTATATAAATATATTTTATATAAATAAAAAGGAGATAAAAAATGATTTACAATGAAAAACAAATGGAAGAAAAAGCTGTTTTGGAAACTGCAGCTAAGATGTGTGCCGCTGCAAGGACCTCACCAAAGACAAAAGGTGTGGATAACATTGTAACTGTTGTGCTCACAGGAAAAGAAAAAGATGAACTTGCCGATAAAATGGAAGAAGTTTATTTAAGAGAATTTGGTGAAACCGAAGGACATTATGTGAGAGACGGCAGAAATTTAAGAACAGCGGGAGCTGTTGTATTGATAGGTGTGAAAAGAGCTTATACAGGACTTCCTCATTGTTCTTTCTGCGGATTTAAAAACTGCGGTGAAAATAAAAAAATGGGTGGAAGATGTGCTTTTAATACTATCGATCTCGGTATTGCCATTGGTTCTGCTGTTTCCATTGCCGCTGATAACAGGGTAGACAGCAGAGTTATGTTTTCCATAGGTAAAGTCGCCGAAGAAATGAATTATGCTGAAGGTGAAGATATTATATGGGAAGGAATTCCTATAAGTGTCAGTGGAAAAAGTCCTTTCTTTGATAGAGTTAAAAAATAAAGAAATAAAAAAGGCAATATATAATTGTCTTTTTTTATTAAATCCTGTTTTTTTAACATATTGAATAGGATATTTATTTAATCTATAATAGTCAATATATTAATTAAAGGATTTTATATGTTTGATATTTGATAAAAAGAAACTATATTAAAAACTTTTAATAAGAACAGATATAGTCTTATCAGATTTCAAGATAAAATAATTCAGATTATTTTATTTAATATGATATTCAACTGAGGTAAATTCTGTTTTAGGGTAGGGGATTTATCAAAAAACAAATATATCAATGACTGCGTTTTTTTATGATTTAAAAGTACTTTAAGATATTAATATAATAAAATGAGTAAAGAATATATAAATTATTATTTAAATTTCTACAGCATTTCAATAAAACATTTATATCATTTTTAAGATATCGAAACTATAATAAATAAGAGAGGATAATAATATGAATATATCAAAGGTAAATAATTTATTTTTCAGTCCTACCGGAGGGAGTGAAAAAATTGCAAAGATAATTGCCGGAGTTTGGGAAAACGATAAGGTTAAAAATATAGATATTTCCATTTATAATGAAGATTATGGAAAATACGAATTTGGAAGTAACGAACTATGTATAATAACTGTTCCATCTTTTGGAGGGAGAGTACCAAATGCTGCAATGAATAATATCTCAAAGATAAAAGGTGATCATACTCCTGCTTTACTCGTAGTTTCTTACGGTAACCGAGCATATGATGATACTTTACTGGAACTTAAAGAAACTCTTAACGATAATGGGTTTTTATGCTTTTCCGCTATTGCGGCTGTAGCAGAACATTCAATTATGCATATTTATGGTAAGGGACGTCCGGATGAAGATGATAAAAAAGAATTGATTACATATTCTAAAAAAGTTAAAGATTATTTAGCTGATAATGATGAAATCAAAGGAGAAGTTAATATTCCCGGAAATTATCCTTATAAAGAATATAACGGAGTACCCATCAAACCAAAAGCTTCGGATAAATGCAGTGAATGCGGGCTTTGTGCCAAAAGATGTCCTGTTGGAGCAATACCCTTAGATAATCCAAAACTTACGGATAAAGAAAAGTGTATTTCCTGTATGCGATGTATAGAAATATGTCCGAACAATGCAAGAAGTGTTAATAAGGTCATGCTTGCTGCATCGAAAAAAAAGCTTAAGAAAGTATGTGAAAACAGAAAGAATAATGATTTTTTTATAGAATAATATAATTTTTAAAAGCAGTGATTATAACTGCTTTTTTAATTTATAATGTTATAAATTTAATATATGCGTCAATAATTATAAAAAAATATTATGAGGTATTTATTATGGATGCACTTTGGAAAAACACTACGGATTTACCTGATTATGAAAGCTTGAAAAGTAATATAAATGTTGATATAGCTATAATCGGAGGAGGGCTTGCGGGTATACTAACGGCTTATAAATTAAAGGAAAAGGGACTTAATGCTGTAATTTTTGAAGCAGATAAAATATGTTCGGGTACAACAGGGTATACGACAGGTAAAATATCTTTGGCACATGGACTTATTTATAATTATTTAATAGATAACTTTTCTTTAGAACAAGCAGTAGAATATGCTGACTGTAATAAAAAAGCGATAAACGAATATGAAGAATTGATAAATAAAGAAAATATTGATTGTGAATTTGAAAAATGCTCTTCTTATCTTTACTCCGCTTTATATGATTATAATTTAAAGGAAGAATTTAAAGCGGCTAAAAAATGTAATTTGGAATGTGAGTATTTAGAAGAAAGTGAGCTTCCAAAAGGTATTAAGGGAGCAATAAAATATAAAAATCAAGGAAAATTTAATCCTTTAAAGTTTGTGAAACATATAATAAAGGATTTAAAGATATATGATCATACTTTTATCAAAGAATTTGATGAACAAAATAAATTATTGACTACCGATAAAGGATATAAAGTCAAAGCGGATAAAATAGTATTTGCCTGTCATTACCCTTTTGTAAACAGTCCCGGATATTATTTTTTAAGAATGCACCAAGAAAGATCATATTTTTTAATATGTGAAAATAAAAAGAAACTTAAAAATATATACTTAAATGTAGATGAAAAAGGATATTCTTTCAGAAGTTATGACAAATATTTACTATTCGGCGGAGAAAAGCATAGGACGGGAGGAAATAAAGAGGGCTATAAATATAATTTACTCAGAGAAAAACTAAAAACCTTTGACAAAAACTATAATGAAGTCGGTCATTATTCGACTCAGGACTGTATGAGTATAGATAAAGTTCCTTATATCGGCTTATTTTCAGATTCACTGAAAGACATTTATGTACTTACGGGATTTAATAAGTGGGGAATGACGTCTTCGATGTTCGGAAGTGATATAATTGCCGATATGATATCGAATGGTCTTGATAATAAAAACAGTATTTTTTGTCCAAGCAGATTTGATACCAAAGGTGTTGCAAAGTCAGCTATTAAAGAAGGTCCTTATTCCATAAAGGGACTATCTAAGGAATTTCTCAATATACCAAATACCGAACTTGATAAACTGCTTTTGGGACACGGAGGAGTCGTTAAGTATAATGGAAAGAAAGTCGGAGTGTATAAAGATGAAGACGGAAAGTGCTATATAGTTTCTACAAAGTGTCCTCATTTAGGATGTGAACTATCTTGGAATCCCGATGAAAAATCATGGGACTGTCCTTGCCATGGTTCGAGGTTTGATTATATGGGTAATATAATCAATGATCCGAGTGTGGAAAATTTGGAGTTTATAGAAAAGAAACAGTAAATCATAAATGAATTTATTAGGGCGCGGAATCTGCGAAGCAGGTGTAGTGCCCGCTAAAAAAGACCTTAACTATCAGTAGGGTCTTTTTCTTATATAATATTTTTTTAGTTTTGTAATTATCTGCATTATTGAAGTAACAAGTATGATACCAAAAGAAATCGCCGCTGCTTCTTTTATAACCAAATTAAAAAAGTAAATAAAATTATCCATATTGTCGGTGACCAAATTATACATTGTATAGTATAAATCTCCTCCGGGTATCAAAGGAACCAGTATCGGTATTAGAATAATTATTACCGGAGTTTTTATTTTTCTGGATATGATTTCTGCAAATATAGATAATATGAAAGTTGATATAAATAAACTTATTACTTTATTTGCATTATAACTGTAAAAAAACAAATAACAAATCCAGGACATTGCTCCTCCGAAAGCAATAATAGAAATTTTGTCTTTTTTTATATTGAATAGTATTGCAAATCCTACAGAACCTATTAACGCCATCAGTATTTGAATTAGACTTTCTATCATGTTAACCTCCCATTGGTATTAGTATCAGAGAGAACCCCAGAGCAACTGCGGCAGCTTTAAGCAGAGATTCAAGCAGTCCCAATAAACCGGATATTATATCTCCGTTGATTAAATCTCTTAAAGAATTTGTAAGAGGTATACCGGGAATTAAAAGCATTATATTTCCTATTATGATTTTATCTATATTACTTCCTATACCTATATTAGATAGCGTAACGGCACTTAAAGCAGTTAATGTAGAGGATAAAAGGCTTATGACTATATTGTTCATGTTTACTTTATTTAATAGCTCAAGTAAAATAAATAAAATTGATCCTGTTATTCCCGAAGCCACAGCATCTGAAAAAATCCCTCCGAAAAAGACTGAAAAAGCAAATGAAATGGCTATATAAGAGAATAAATGTAAAACTTTAGGATAATTTTTAGTTTTATCTATATTTCTAATTTCCTTTTCAACTTTTGAAATATTAACTTTTTTTGAACATATATCTCTTGATAATTGATTTAGGTATTCAACCTTTTCAAAATTTGTGTTATATTTTTTGATCCTTCTTGTTTGTGTTATTATTTCGTCATTTGGAAGGTGTATAGTCAGTATTATCGTAGATGTAATGGTAAATACATCTACTTTTTTAAAGCCGTAAGAAGTTCCTAGACGTATCATAGTATCTTCTACTCTGCTTACTTCAGCTCCCGATACAAGAAGCATTTCACCTATATCCAATATATTTGAAACCAGTTTAGTACTTTGCATTTAATGTCCTTTCAAAATATATAAAATCTTTATTATTATATTAATATTTATGGTTATTTACTATATTTATTTTATGTTTTTATATTATATCTATAAATTAAAATAGATGACAATTATTATTGTCATCTATTTTTTTGTACGGGGTAATTTATTTATATTAAAGGTCGTTTATAATATCTATTATGCCTCTAATATCATTGATTATATAATCTGCTCCTGCATTTTTATAAGTTTTCTTAACTCTTTCAATTTCTTTTTCTTTATTTTCTTTACTTAAATTATTGTATTCTTCCATTGTAAGTCCCATTTCCGAACTACCTTCAATAATTCCTACGGATATAACACCGGCATTTTTTCCTTCCAAAATATCAGAAACAGTATCTCCGACTTTAATTACTTCATCAACAGACTTTATGTTTAATTCTTCCATATTCTTAAATATCATGTAAGGATATGGTCTTCCCATTTTGTTGGTAGAATCGGGACTAAACCAAGCGTCAGGTTCGTAACCTTGGGATTTTGCCGTATCTGTAACTATTTTCATCATTTTATCTGTATAACCCGTGGTAGAGCCTATTTTAATATTCATTTTTTTAAGTTCTTCCACTGTTTCCAAGACATAAGGTTTTACATCGGAATGTTTATTCAAAACCTTTAATATCATATCAGAAAATCTGTCATGCATTGTCTTAACATCATCTTCATTGAATTTTCTATTATGCTTTTTAATAAATTCTTCACTTAATCTATCCATATTAAGCATAGTTCTTATATGGTCTATTTTAAGCATACCCATTGGCTTTCTTGTTTCTTCCATTGTAGGACTCAGTCCGTATGCGTTAAAAACTTCTATAAAAGTTTGAACCGGAGCGAAACATCCGTAATCAACGGTTGTTCCCGCCCAATCAAAAATTACTGCTTTAATTTTACTCATTAATTAACTCCTTTTAAAAATTCATCAATAATATCACATAACTTTATAATATCTTCTTCGTATATTTCGCCTATGTTTCCTATTCTGAAAGAATTAATATTTTCAATTTTACCGGGATATATAGCATATCCTCTTTGTTTTATATAACTATACATTTCTTTAAATGTATATCCGACATTTTCAGGATATATAAAAGATGTTATAATAGGTGACTGATATTTTAAATCTACATATGTTTTAAATCCCAGTTTTTCCATTTTATTTATTAAAAGACGATTGTTGTTAAAATATCTTTCATATCTTTTTTCAATCCCGCCTTCTTCAATTAATTCATCCAATGCTTTATTAAATGCCAGTACTGTATGAGTAGGTGAGGTAAATCTCCATTTTCCGTCTTTATTCATCGTTTCCCACTGTGCATATAAATCGAGAGAAAGACTTCTTGCTTTATTTTTACATTTTAATATTTCTTCTTTTTTAGCTATAATAAATGAAAATCCCGGTACACCTTGTATACATTTATTTGCACTGCTTATGATGAAATCTATATCATATTTTTCTACCGGGATATCTATACCACCGAAACTGCTCATTGCATCAACGATAAATATTTTATTATAGTTTTTAATTATTTTACCGACTTCTTCTATATCATTTAATATGCCTGAAGTAGTTTCACTATGCACAATAGACACATGAGTGATATCTTTATCATTTTCAAGTATATCCTTTATTTTATTTAAATCATGTCTTTTATTATAATCTTGTGTATACATAACATAATTTATTTTATTATGCTTAGCTATATCAGTCATTCTTTCACCGTAAGCTCCGTTTGCAAGGATGAGAAGTTTCTCATCTTTGCCTATTGAACTTGATAACACAGATTCAACTCCGAAAGTCCCGCTTCCCTGCATTAAAGTGCATACATATTTTTCTTTGTTTACATGTGCTAAATCAAGTAATTTGTCTGTTATATCTCTTGTAATCTTTTTATAGTCTTCATCCCATGTACAGTGATCAAATAACATTTGTTCTTTGACGGAGTCAGTGGTTGTAAGAGGTCCGGGAGTTAATAATTTATATTTCATTTTTTTTATATAAATCCTCCTATTTGCAGTTTTCTGAGAAATCTTGATGTTGTTTTAGTAGGTCTGCAGTTAATTTTTCTTTAAATACTTTAGGGTATTTTGAAGCATTTTCTTTATTTGTGGTTTCTCCTTCATATATTGCATTAGGATAATATTTGATTAATTCGCTTCTACCTTTTTCAATTATACATTGTGCTATTTTCATGCAAAGTGCATTGGTTTTGTCGCCTTTGTCAACTACCGCAACTGATTCCGTTAAAGAGAAATTACCTTCGGTTGGGTCAACGTAATCTATCGGAAGACCTTCTTTTTTATCTGCAACAGCTTGTTGTCTGAGTCCAAAACCTATTGCAACTTCTCCCGAACGTACTTTTTTGATAGGGCCCGAACCTGATTCTTCAATATGTGGTCCTGCATTTTGATAAAGTTTTTTAAGTACTTCTGCTCCTTCATCTTCTCCGTATTCGCTGATGATCGCTTGAATAAGTAACCAAGCAGTTGAAGATGATTTGATATCCGTAACGGAAATATTGTCTTTGTATATATCTTTTGTTAAATCTTTTATTGATTTCGGCATAGGAAGATTATTTGCTTTAAGTACGTCTGTGTTAACTATTATCGCACCTTCCTGAGATGTTATAGGTGCATAAATTGATGGAAATTCATCTTTTGTTTTAGCGTCAAATGTTAAATCTTTAAACATGGTATTTTTAGCCTGTGCACTGTCAAGGTAGAATGAAGACATTGTTACCATGTCTGCTTCTATATTTTTACCTTCTGCAATAAGCTTACCGCCAAGTTCACTTGTTCCGAATGTTTGAAACATATATTTATCTTTATATCCGTTTACATCTAAAGCCGTAGACATAGCTGCAATAGCTTCATCGTCAGCATTTGAATATATTATCACTTTATCCGAGCTTGAGCTGCTTCCCGTATCACTGTTTCCGCATCCCGCGAAAACTCCTAATCCTAAAATTAAACATAATAATAAACTAATTAACTTTTTCATTTTCTTTTTTATTCCCCTTCTTATTTGCTAGTTTTTCAAAAATTATTTTTATAAGTACATTTGTCAGCATTATCATCAAAGATAATATAAATATTTCGTTAAATTTTGCAAAGTGCTGTAATTCTTTTATTTTAGTCGTTATTACCATTGTTTTTGTTCCGACCAAGAATACTATTGCACTTATCGTAACCATTGCGTTTACGAAGTAATAAGATAATACTTCGAATATCGTTGATTTTGCATTTGGAGTAACAACTCTTATAATGGTTTTTACCCAGTTGTCTCCCATCAGCATAGCTGTGGTTTCCCAAGAACTGTTCATTTTTTCCAAAGAATTTTTAAACATTAGGTATGGTGTCGAAAAGTAATGAATGACATTACATATAATGATCAATGGAAAAGTATTTTGAAGACTTGTTCCCGTAAACATAAGCAAGTATGCAATACCTAATACCATACCCGGTATTGTATTTGTAATAATGGATATATTTTCTATTACTTTTTTAAGTTTTTTATTAAGTTTACTTCTTGCTGTTACCAGTGCTGCGCCGTAAGTGACTAGCATACCTATTACTGCGGTCAAAATTGCTACAAAGATAGAATTTAAGTATACCTGACCTAAATTTTGTCCCGTTATTGCATTTTTTATATTGTCAAAAGTAAAAGTCAAGTCATAAGGCCAGCCTTTGATAAAAGGTATAAGAAATATTACCAAGAATAGAGACAGTACACCAAGTGAAAATACAGATGATATACCACCGAAGAATACGTCTCTCGATGTACTTTTCTTAATTTCAACCGTAGAAATTTTTTGATATCTGATGTTATATTTCTCCAAATACGTAAGCAGCAGGATACTAACGATGGAAGGAATTAACATTATGATAGCTATTACTGCACCTGTATTAAAGTTTGGAAGAGAACCCAGCATTTCACTATATAAACTTGAGGCAACTACTGAATACTGTCCCCCTACTGAAGCAGGTATACCAAAATCCGTAAAACTCAAGAAAAATGCTTGTATGAACGACGCTGCCAGTGTTCCGAGGAGTGGTTTTAACAGGGTGTTTTTAAATGTTTTAAATCCGTTATCCCCCATTATTTTAGAAACTATCATAAATTTCCTGTCTATGTAAAGCATTGTATTGCTTATGAGCATAAATGCTATAGGGAGGGTGTATATAACAAATCCCAGAACCATTCCGTTAAATCCATATATATCAAAAAGCTGCTTACCGAAGAGTTTTGTAAGTAGACCCTGTTTACCGAATGAATATATAATCGCAAATCCATATGTTATGGTAGGTAGAAGCATCGGTAATGTACAGCTAAGCTTTATTAATTTCTTTACTTTTTTATTTACATTTGTGTATTGGATCGTATAAGACATAAAAAAAGCAATCAATGTAGCTATTACGGCACTTACTATAGATACTTTAAAACTGTTTATAAGTACCGTAGAAAAGTTTCTCTCACTGAGTACTTCTTTTATATAATCCGTGGTAAAACTGCTGCCATTTAAAAATGCATTACCAAGTATATGCAGTAGCGGCACCAGCAGAAAAAAAGCAAAGATAATTAAAATACATGTATATATTATTTTAATTTCTAAGCCCTTTTTTTGTTTCATGCAAGTTCACCGCTTAGATTATTATTGACTTGAAACAGACTGAAAATATTATTTCTTTTTATTTCAAGTTGGTTTAATATAAAATCTTTTACAAAATTATTATTTGGTCTATGAATGATTTCTTCTGGTTTACCATACTGAGAGATTTCTCCTTCGTTTATAATCAGAACCCTGTCCGATAATGTCAGAGCTTCTTCCGGGTCATGTGTTACGATTATTGTCGTAAGATGAAGTTCTTTTGCTATGGTTTTGATTTTTTCCTTAATGGATTCTTTTATAACTCCGTCCAAGGCACTTAGAGGTTCATCCAATAATAAAATATCAGGCTTCATAACCAAAGTTCTGGCTAATGCAACTCTTTGTTTTTGTCCTCCGGAAAGCATTTCTATTTTTTTATCCAAATGAGGCTCCAAACCTAAAAGATGTATCAATTCATCTACTTCTTCTTTTGTGGATATGTCCGGGTTATTTTTTAGTCCGTAAGTAATATTATCGTATGCATTTAAATTCGGGAATAAGGCATAGTCTTGAAAAACTATATTAAATCCTCTTTTTTCCATTGGAACATTTGTTAAATCTTTATTGTTAAATTCTATTTTGCCGCTGTCTGCATCGGTAAGACCCAATATCAGATTTAACAGTGTAGTTTTTCCGCTGCCGGAAGGTCCTAAAATTGATACGATTTCTCCATCGTTTATTTCGAGATTAATGTTATCTAAAATTACATTATCATCGTATGATTTTTTTATATTTTGCAATTTAAGCATTGTTATTCTCCTTTTTATTTTCTTGGTAAATCAAAGTTTACATAAAAAGGAAAGTTTTCTCTATCAAATTACTCTTAAGTTTTTGTAAATATTTTGTAAAGCAGTTTTATATCTTAATGGTATTTTTATTAATAATAATTTTAAAAATAAACAAGCTGGCTTATTAAATTAGGTTAAAATACTAAAATATATATTAACGTAAAATTTGAATATATATGGATTAAATAAAAAAGAAGAGTACTATGCTCTTTCTTTTTTATCATTTAAATTATTAAATTATTTTATGTTTATACTGCTGAATAAATTTATTAAAAATTCGGTGTGTTAGGTAATTTATTTAGTATTAAAGTTTTAATATTTTCTGTGTCCTGCATTATTGCTACCGGAGCATTTGCATATCCTCCTGCGGCTATCTTACTTGCCAAAGCCGCTCCTCCAATAGAATATATGCCCATAGCAAAACCTCCTATAGCGAATATCCCAAGTGCAAATCCGCCTATTGCCACTATACCTACGGATAACCCGCCGATACTCACTCCTGCTATACAAAGACCGCCCAATGCCGATAATAATCCGATTGCTATCGGTCCCAGAGAAATCAGACCTATTGATAATAATCCTATGGATAGCAGTCCTTTTGCTATATTTCCAATAGCTATAATTCCTTTGGCTTTGTAGAAACCTCTTCCTATATTTATGTGTATCAGTGGTATATTTCCTATTTTTCTTTTACTTATATATTCGTAGTGAGTTTTAATGGGTATATAATTAATCTCTTTATTATTTATGTTTGTAATTCCTGCAAGCTCATCAAGACTTATATCATAAAGTTTACTTATTAATACAAGTTTATCAAATTCCGGATAGCTGGAATTTGTTTCCCATTTAGATATTGTCTGTCTGGAAACACCGATTTCATTCGCAGCCGTTTCCTGTGATATACCTTTTTGCTTTCTTAGTGTATATAATTTATTTCCTAAATCCATATTTAACCTCTTACTTTATATCGTTGATATAAATATACACTAAAGTCATTAAAATAGCTATCAACCTTACTTTGAAATTTGTCAACCAAAGTTAACATTAATAAAAAAAGGACTATATATAGTCCTTTTTTTATTAATTATTATTGTTCTTGCATTTGTTTTTTATTCATAATTGCACCTGATATCATCAAACAAGGTGGTATAAGAGGTATTACGACATTTATAATATTCATTACAGACCAATTTGTTGTTAAGAATACCAATACTACCATTATTGTTCCCAGTATATAAGGTGTCTTCCATGCTTCCGGTTTATTTCTTGTCATAAAAGCTACAGCCGCATTTATTGCATGAAGTATTAATAGGATATAGAAACCAACTAATCCAAGCAATCCTTCTTTTGCACTTATTCCTATGGATTGATATAATTCAGATGATGATTCTTTTTGTAATATTACTACAAGTATCAAGCTGGCTAGTGCTAAAATTACATCAATTATTGCCGAGATTGTCAAATAGTTATATCCTTTTGATTTTTTATTCATATATTTCTCCTTTAATTTGTATATTTACTCAAATTATAGCATAATATTATTTGAATGTATATATTTTTATTTGGAAATAATAAACATATTATGATTTGATAAGTATAAAAAATAAAAAAACTTTGTAAAATTATGTTAATTATTGTATTATATTGTAAGTAAAAGGTAGGTATTTATATGGTTAATTTATTGGCTAAAAAGTTTATAAAAAATTATAATGAAGTTGATAATGAAAATGTCAGGAGTGCATATGGTATACTTTGCAGTTTATTAGGCATTTTATTTAATGTGTTTTTATTTGGTATAAAATATTTTGCGGGGATATTAAGCGGTTCAATTGCTATTATGGCAGATGCTTTTAATAATTTATCCGATGCAGGCTCATCTCTTATTACGTTGATCGGTTTTAAGTTTGCGGGAATGGAACCGGATAATGAACATCCTTTCGGACACGGCAGGATAGAGTATATTGCGGGATTTATCGTATCCGTTCTTATTATATTAATGGGTGTGGAATTGTTTAAATCGTCTGTAATCAAGATTTTCAACCCTGAAGCAATCGATACTAGTTTGATTTCCATTGTTATCTTAATTATATCAATCCTTGTTAAATTATATATGTCTTTATATAACTCAAATATAGGTAAAAAGATAAATTCATCTGCGATGAAGGCGACTGCTACTGATAGTAAGAGCGACTGTATAGCTACGACCGTTGTACTTATTTCTATGCTTATACTTAAACTTACCGGACTTAATATTGACGGATACAGCGGGGTTCTTGTTGCTTGTTTCATTCTTTATGCAGGTTATGATGCGGCAAAAGAAACTTTAAGCCCGCTTTTGGGGCAGCTTCCCGATAATTCTCTCGTTCAAAACATTGAACAGATTGTAATGAATTATGATGAAATAGTAGGTATTCATGATTTAGTAGTTCATGATTACGGTCCGGGAAGACTGATGATTTCTCTTCATGCGGAAGTCCCGGGAAGCGGGGATATATTTGTTCTTCATGATGCTATAGACAGAGCGGAAATGGAACTTAGCAAAAAACTTCACTGTGAAGCTGTTATACATTTGGATCCGATAGATACAGATGATGAAGAGACTATGAGAATGAAAGATTTGGTAAGTAAAAAAATAAAAGAAGAATTAGATGAAATAATCTCGATTCATGATTTTAGAATGGTAAAAGGACCAAGCCATACGAATGTGATTTTCGATGCGGTGATACCGCCTAAATATAAAATGAGTGAGAAAGAAGTTGAGGATAAAATAAAAGAACTGGTCAGCAGAAATTTTAAAAACCACTTTGCGGTAGTCAAAGTGGAAAGTACATATATATAAAATAAAACTTTGCTCAAAATGGGTAAAGTTTTTTTATTAATAAAGAATATTAATGTGTTACAATGAAAAAAAGGAGATAATAATATGCCTAAATATAATTCACTTTCTAAAGATTTACAACAACGTATATTGGAAGACAGAAAAAAACATAAAGAAAATCCATATGCGTTTAGAGATGAAAATATAATAAGAAGAGACATGGAACATGATAAGGCAAATTTGTGGAGACCTGCCTTTGTAAGAGATGTAGAAAAGATCTTACATATTCCTTACTACAACAGATATTTTGATAAGACGCAGGTGTTTTCACTGTATAAAAATGACGATATATCACGAAGAGGTCTTCATATTCAGCTCGTATCGAGAATTGCAAGGAATATTGGAAGAGTTTTAAATTTAAATTTAGATTTGATTGAAGCCATTGCTCTCGGACATGACCTCGGTCATACTCCTTTCGGGCATGCGGGAGAGGATTTCTTAAGTAAGTTATATTTTGAACATACAGGAAGGTATTTTAATCATAATGTTCACAGCGTAAGAGTACTTGATAAAATAATTAAGAGAAATATGAGCCTTCAGGTTTTGGATGGTATACTTTGTCATAACGGGGAACTTGAGCAGAAAGAATATAGACCTATGTCCCTCGATAACTTTGATGATTTTGATAAAAAAGCCGAAGCATGTTATATCGATAAAACGAATATAGGTCATTTGGTTCCTTCAACTTTGGAAGGCTGTGTAGTCAGAGTAAGTGATATAATAGCTTATCTTGGTAAAGACAGGCAGGATGCCGAAAGAATAAAAATGTTAAAAGGAACTGAAGTTTTCAGTGATGAGGGTATAGGCAGCAGCAACGCTGAAATCATAAATAATTTAAGCGTAAGCATAATGGAACATAGCTATGGAAAAGAGTATCTTCAAATGGATGAAGTTGCTTATAATGCTTTGAAACTGGGTAAAGTAGAAAATAATGAAATCATATATGGTACGGATAAAGTAAGGTCGGACTACAGCGAAAAAATCGAACCTATGATGAAAGAGATATATGAAAAACTACTTTATGATTTAGAAAAAAAAGATTCTTCTTCAATCATCTACAGACATCATATCAATTATGTAAACAGCAATAATTTTTATACCGCAAAAGATTTTAAATATGAAGAAACGAAACCCAATGATATAGTTGTCGATTATATAGCCAGTATGACGGATGATTATTTTATAGATTTGCATGAATATCTTTTCCCGAACAGTAAATATAAAGTTCAGTATAAAGGATATTTTGAGCATAAATAAATCAAGTGAATATAGTTCATTGACTAAAGTTCATTCATGTGATATTATAAGGCTGAAAGGAAGTAAAAATGCGTATTTCTAAAGCACCGGAAGAAAGAAAGCAGGAAATATTGGATACTGCTATGAGATTGTTTTCCACAAAAGGATATAATGAAACGACCATGGCTGATATAGCAAAGGAAATGAATGTGGTAAAAGGTCTTTGTTACAGATATTTTGATTCAAAACAAAAATTATTTGAATCTGCTATGGACGAGTATGTCAAACAGTGCAGTGAAGTTTTTATAAACCTGATAAAAGACCGCTCAAAACCTTTAAACAAAAGGCTGGATTTGCTTGGTTCATTAATGATCGAAACCGAAGAAAATTCTGAATATAAAAGCTTTTTTCATAAAAAAGGAAATGAAGAATTCCATGAAAGACTTACCATAAAGATGTGTCGATATCTTTCTCCTTATTTTGAAGAAGAAATAAACAGATTATGTGAGCTGGGAGAATTGAATGTAAATAATCCTAAAATATTGGTCGATTTTATCATGTATGGTCAGGTGGGGCTTCTTTCCAAAACAGATGACAATATAGAAGAAGTTGTAAAAGAAATACGTAATTATATAGATATTTTACTGAAAGCTTAACCCCCGATATATATCGGGGTTACATTTTAAAATATGAATGAACAAAAGTCAATGGAGGTTTATAATGAATATCTACAAAGAAAAGTCAAGACACGCGTTTAATGATTATGCAGAAAGATATGATGATACCAATTGCTGTAATCACGCAAAGAAATTATATAAAGATATCATAAAAGAAGTTGAGAATATAAGTTTTAATTCTATGTTAGATGTTGGCTGCGGTACAGGGGAAATTATAAATATTATAAAGAATAAAAATGACAAAGCCGAATATTATGGTTTAGATTTATCGGAGAATATGATAAAAGCAGCTGGAAATAAGCTCGGTAATGAAGTCGATCTTATCGTATCGGACAGTGAAAATTTGCCTTATGAGAATAATAAATTTGATTTAATATTATGTAATGACTCCTTTCATCATTACCCAAACCCTTTAAAAGTTCTCGGTGAAATGCATAGGGTGTTAAAAGACAGCGGATATTTGCTTATAGGAGAATGTTATCAACCGATTATTTCCAGGGAAATAATGAATGTATTTATGAAGTTCGGCAGAGACGGAGATGTAAAAATATACTCAAAAAAAGAGTTTATAAAAATGCTTAATGAAGTTGGATTTAAAGATATAGATTATAAGAAAGTAAATCATACAAGCTGTGTAATAAAAGCAAAAAAATAAGCTATTATCATTCCAATAATAGCTTAAGCATATAATCTTTATTTTCTATGAATGTCTTCATAAGCTGATAGCTGCTTGTTTCTTCGTAAGTTATTTTGCTGATATCATCATTATCAAAAGACAGTATTTCTGAACTTGGAAGAGCAAGCAAAATAGGGGATTGAGTTCCGATTATAAACTGAGCTCCTTCTTTTGCCAGTCTGTTGATGTGAATCAAAAGTGTAAATTGTCTTTCAACGGATAATGCGGCTTCGGGTTCATCTAGTATATATAGTCCTTTTCCCCAAAATCTATACTCAACCAAAGATAAAAAACTTTCCCCGTGTGACTTTTGATGAAGAGAAGTTCCTCCGTAGCTATTTATCGCTCCATATTCATCAAGTTTACTGGCTACATTATAAAAACTTTCCGCTCTTAGGAAAAAACCGTCTTTGGACGGTCGTGTACCTTTTATAAGAGTTATATTTTCATTTAAATCTGAGTGTGTTTCTTTGATGGAAAACGCAAAGTTTTTGCTTCCTCCCTCAGGATTAAATCCGTAATTGATTGCAATTGCTTCAAGTAAAGTTGATTTCCCGCTTCCGTTTTCTCCCGAGAAAAAAGTAACATTTTTATTAAATGTAAGTTCTTTGGTATTTTTTATAGATTGTATTTCTTTTACATATGAGCTTTCTTTTATGTCATCAAACTTTATTTTTACTCCTCTTATAAACAAATCATTCATCATTTTATTTCTTATCATTTTTAATGAGTTCTTTTATCGCTTCTATAGCAACTTTGATTACTTCGTCGGTATCGTGAACTTGGATATTTTCCAGTCCTGCTTTTTCTCTTTCCTGATTTGCTATTGCAAGAAAGCATGCGCCGCATCTTACTTTAAGATAGCTTGCTACTATAAATAATGCAGCTCCTTCCATTTCACTTGCTTTACATCCCAGTTTGCACCAAGCTTCCCATTTGGATAATAATTCATCTTTATTTGGGAGAGTCTCCGGTCTGTGCTGTCCGTAAAATGCGTCCTTACTTTGAACCACACCTATATGGTTTCTCATACCCAGTTTATCTGCTGCATTCTTTAAGGCAGTCATTATTTCAAAATCGGCAACCGCAGGATATTCTATAGGTGCATATTCTTTGCTCGTTCCTTCAAATCTAATTGCAGAACTTGCAATGACCATATCTCCCCCTATTACATTTAAATCCATACCTCCGCACGTACCTACTCTTATGAACGTATCGGCTCCGCATGCAACTAATTCTTCCATTGCTATTGCCGCAGACGGTCCGCCGATTCCCGTAGAAGTGACGGATACCTTTTCTCCGTTAATAAAACCTGTGTAAGTGACGAATTCTCTCGAATCGGCTATCAGCTTAGGATCGTCAAAATATTTTGCTATTTCTTTACATCTCTTTGGATCTCCGGGAAGAAGGACATACTTACCGACTTCTCCTTTTCCCACTCCTATATGATATTGTTTTCCGCTTCCTTCAGCATAATCTATCATTATAATTCTCCTATTTATTATTTTCTATGTAATCGAATGTTTCTTTGATATTATCCGTTATACAAAATAAATCAAATATTTTTTCTCCCATCATTCCCTTATTTAAAAGCATTTTCATGAATGATATAATTTCGTTAAAAAATCCGTCTGTATTAAAAAGTACTATAGGTTTATTTAACACATTTTTACTTGCTAAAACAAGTATTTCAAAGAATTCATCCAATGTACCTATTCCTCCCGGAAGGATTATAAATCCATCGGATATTTCTTCCATATAGTGTTTTCTCTCACTCATATTCTTCTTTGAAATCAAGTCCGTACATTCTTTATAAACATAACTTTCCATATCGGAGTCATCTAAAATAACGCCAATGATTTTTTTATTATTGTTATGAACTTCTTTTGCTAATTGACCTAGAAGTCCGTTTTTCCCTCCGCCGTAAACCAGCGTATGATTTCTTATGCAAAGTTCTTTTGCTATATTTGTTGATAAGTTTAATAACTTCTCATCTTGATTTTTGCTGTATGAACCGTAAATACATATATTCATTTTATATCACCTGCTGTTTTTTATTATATTATAACATATATTTATTTTTATGTTGAAAGTCATATTACTTAAATATTTTATTGTTATATTTTTAGTTATTAAAAAATAATACTTATAAGTTATGTTATTATATATAAAATGTGATATTGAGAAACGGAGAGAAAATATGAAGGGAAAAGTTATATGTAATATAGAGGATTTATTTATTCCTATATATGAAAGTTTAAAGTTACTCATAGGATGTGAGGTAGTATTTATTTATAATAATAATAAACATACTTTATCCTTGGTCGGAGATGATAACGGGAGTACAAGGGAAATATGTGATTTTTATTTGGATGATAAAAAATTTAATTCACTTGAAGAGTTGAAAAAGTATGGTATTATCGACGGGGAGTATTTACTTGATATTAAAGAAAAAATCGAAGTTGTTTCAATAGATGATGAACCTGCTGTAGGTTATATCCCATATACTGAATTTATTGTCGGGAATGATAAATTAAAGGATAAAAACAAAAAATATAAGAAAAAATATGATAATCGTAAACCTATATTTATTTCTAAAGCTTCGCTTTTTATAAACTCTGTTAAAGATTTATTTTTAGCTCTTTTAGTTATTATTATAACAATATTAATATTTATGACTATCGTTGGAGTAATAAACTTAAATAAAACCGGACTTGGCTTAATGGATTTTATATATATGTGGTTGATTTTAATTATTATGTTTTTATGTCTGATGTTATTTTGTTCTCTGCGTTCAATTAAATCTATCATATACATTATTAATCAGGAGAAAGAATTTAATATAAATTTCAATGATTATTTTAAGGATAAATATTTAGGTAAAGATTTGATTTATAAAACCGACGACTGGTTTATAGGTATAGGTAGTACAGGGTTTATAGCTTTTAACAGGAATTATATAAGTAAAATATCGGCAATAAAAAAAGAAGGTACGCTGGGAAATCATAAGACTTTTACAGTTAAAGTCACAGATAATAAAGATAAAGTATTTAAGCTAAAGTTTAATTATTTGGAAGAGCCTCTGGTAAATGATTTTAAAAAGTGGTATTTAAAAAAAGACAGATGATTATCTGTCTTTTATAATATATAACATAATATAGGTATGGTAATGAATGAGCATATAGTTGTTATAAATATCCCCTTTGAAGCAAGTTTATAATTCCCGTCAAATCTATTGGCAAATATATTTGATATGTTTCCTATAGGCATGGCAAGGACTACGATCGTTATTCCCAAAATCAGTGGATCTGTCAAAATAGGTTTTAATATGATAAGTGCTAATAAAGGAATTATTATTTGTTTTATAAGTGTATACGGATATAATTTATATTCTTTAAATATTTCTTTTATAGGCATGGTAGCAAGAGACGAACCTATTAACATCATTGCCAGCGGTGAAGTGATACTGCCTATAGATATAAAAGTATTGCTTATGATCGTCGGAAGTTTAACATTAAGTAAAAATATTAAAAGAGCCAATATACTTGCAATCATAGCAGGATTTATTATTTCTTTGATATCAAATTTCAGATTTTTTCCTTTATCCATATTGAATAAATAGATACCGAGACTATATGCAAATAACCCGAATACCATATTAAACAGACTGCATAAGAATACTGCATTATCACCGAATATGGTTTTTACAACGGGATATCCCATAAATCCTATGTTTGAAAACACTGTCATAAATAAATACAGTCCAAAATTTTCTTTTTCTACCTTTAGTACCTTATTGAGGATGAAAGCAATAAAGGGAAGTATTAAATACATAAGGAATGCTATCAATAAAATCGTAAATATCGTACTGTTTTTGTATGGAACTTCGCCGGATGATACCGAGCCTAAAATAAGACAAGGAGTAGTTACGTTTAAAAGCAATATATTCATTCTCTTTGCAGATCTTATATCTATATATTTTACTTTATAACATATATATCCTGCTCCCATTATTAAAAACAATTCTATCATCTGCATAATTATATTGCTTATGTTCATAATCTACTCCCTTATTTATTTTTACTACCACATTAGGTTTGATATTATTTCAAATTCAGTTTGGGACTCGGTTTTCTTTTTCTCCTTATATGGAAAGCTTTTATCGTATTCATTGAATTCTTGTTCATTTATTTCAAAATCTTGACTTTCCATAAATCTATATCCATCCGCATCATTTAGATACCCCTTTTCTAATTCCATAGCGAGAAGGGGAACCGCATTTTTGCCTTCTGCGGTTTTTATGCCATATTTTATACCTAAAGTAAAACCAAAGTGCTGGTACAGTTTAGGATTTCCATATATTACGATTGCTTTATGAGCAAGTTTTTTAGCTTCAGCTATTGAGTGAATTATTAGCTTGCTTCCGATACCCTGCATTTTATATTCAGGGATTATACTTACCGGACCAAAGCTTATTATGTTTTTTTCATCATTATTTGATGAAATAAGTTTGGAATGAGTATATCCTATGTGACCTATGAGTTTATTATTTTTTTCTACTACGAATGCAAGTTCTTTTATATAATCCTTGCTTGAATGAAGTTTGTTTAATATATAATGTTCAAAACACCCTTCCTGATATACATTAAAAAATGCTTCTCTTGTTATATACTCTGTTTCCTTATAATCTTCTTTGGTTTCTTTTCTAATAATATAATTCTTTTTCATGTTATTCTTCATTTCTTTATTTAACCTTAAATCATATTACCTTACAAAAAAAGACATGATAATACCATGTCCATATCAATAATATTTCGGTATTCGTTTGATACTTTTGCAAGATATTAAAACAAAAATAACTACGGTTATCTTAATAAGCTATTAAAACCTTACAGTATCGGTAACAAACAGACACCACCTTTTCTGTTTTATATAAATGAATTATATCATAGATTTTTAATTTATGGCAATCTTATTTATTTGATAAAAACTTATAAAGATTATATAATAAATTAAATAAGTATAAGGAGAATTAATTGAAAGAGTTTTTGTTTCCTGTTTTTAATATAGACGAGTTATGCAGATACAATTCGTCAAATATAAAAGATTTTATAAATGACTGTGACGGAAAAAACTTCAAATCATTGGAAGAGATTTCTTTTATCGGTAATATGATTGCTTTTTTTATTATTTTTTTTAATGCAGATAATATTAACTTTTATATGTAAATTATATTTTGGTGTTTTCCCTTGGATACTGTTTTTTATATCCTTACTTTTATATATCGTGTATGCTGTTACTTTTTATAAATATAAAAAAGATATGACAAATAGTTTATTTGGATTTAGATCTAAGATCATGGCAAGTATGCTTGTATCGAGTATATTTTTAGGGATAAGCAATATCTTATGTATGTTATTTATTAAAAATCATTTTTATTTAATGACATTACCTATAATATTAACCATTTCTTTATTATTTGTTTTAATATTTTATAGAATATCATCGAAGTTTTATTATCAGTTTTTTACAGATGGAAAAATGAATATAAAATTCTATATATTCGTAGCTTTAGCTCTTATACTATTTTTACCATTGTATTTTTTAATCCCTAATTGGTTTTGCATTATCGCATTGATATTTTCATATTTTTGTTTATTTGTCAGTGTACCTATCAGTATATGTAATTATAGGTATTACGAAGAATTTGCCAATATTTATAAGTCTTATATAAATAACGATAGAGTAGAGAGTATTAAAGATTTATCTGATATCAAAGGTAAAAAGTTCAGACATATGTGGAGCCTTGGTTTTTATGTAGTTATGACACCCCTTGCTCTATCGATTTCTATAATGTGTATGATTTGGCTTTTTGATATTAAATATATAGGTATACTGCTTATGTTTATACTAGCATTTGTTTTTGTTATACCTTTGGTAATATTAAATTATTTATATTTGGGAAAAATAAATATAGTAGCTGATGAAGAGGGAATAAGCACACTGAGAGAATATACAAAATGGCAGGATATAAGCTCCGTTCATTATGTCGCGGCGTCATATAGTAAAATCAGTTATTCACCGAATAAAATATATATTTATACTTACAAAGGTGAAACTATAGAAATAAAAAAAGGCTCGTATTTATTTCTTATTTATTTAAAAAAATATCATCCGGATATAGTTACTACAAATGAAGGATTAAAATCATATTTTTCTATAGGAATTATAATAGGGGTAGTTCTTGGTGTAATATTTAAATTTATAAAATAGAAAAGCAGGTATAGTTTACCTGCTTTTATTTGTTATTTATCTATATCTATTATTTCATATTCTCTTGAACCTATGCCAATTTCACTTGCTGCTTTAATAGTTAAAAGTCCGTTCCTTGATTCTATTCTTTCTATTAAATCTTTTTTCCCTTCATCTTCACTGTTATATACCAAATCTACACATGCCTGATCGAGCGCAACGGGATCGAGAGATGATAATATACCAATATCTTTGATTTTAGGATCTTCCGCTACTGCACAGCAGTCGCAGTCTACAGACATATTGCACATTACATTTATAAATGCAATATTATCTTTTTCATAATCCATTATGGATTTTGCCGAATCTGCCATTGAAATCAAGAAAGAGTCATGATCGGCTTTAAACATATCTTCAAAAGTACCGCCTCCGTGAATATATGCTTTTCCTTTGCTTGAAGCTATACCTATGGAAATATTTTTCAGTGCTCCGCCGTATCCACCCATAGGATGACCTTTAAAATGAGAAAGGACAAGTAATGAGTCGTAATTTTCTAAGTTTTTGCCCACATAATTCTTATCAAGGATCTTTCCGCCTCTGACAGGGATTTTAATATCTTCATTTTCGTCCATTATGTCTACTTTAAACATTTCACTCCATCCATGTTCTTTCATGGTTTCCCAGTGTGCTTTTGTAGTATTTCTTTTCCCTTCATATGCAGTATTGCATTCAACGACCGTACCGTCTACATAATCGATTATGTCCTTCATAAATTGCGGTCTTAAGAAGTTTTGATTTCCGACTTCGCCGCTATGGACTTTTACCGCAATATTTCCTTTTAATTCTCTGCCCATAACTTTGTACATTTCCACCATTTTTTCAGGTGTGATTTTTTTTGTGAAATAGACTTTGCTTTTCATTTTATTTACCTCTTTTTGTCTGTTATATTTTAATTATACATTTCAAGTCTTTTAAAAACCGATAATAATTCATCAAAATTATCATAACTTTTGGGAATTACTATTTTTCTTTTATATGTACTTTCATCTTCTCTTTTAAGTTTTAAGATGAGTTTGCAGTTATTTTTATTAATAGATAATTTTTCTACAGAATTTATTTCCTGTCCGTATGTATATATGTTTCCTGAAGACATAATGTTTTCAATGATATGGTTTTTATCTATTTTATTTATGATTTCAGCATTTTGTTTGCTGTTAAATATGTAGCTTATAATAGCTAATATATTACTTATAGTTCCCGTGCTTACTATATTGATTTTGGTACGACTTTTAAATTCTCTTGAATTATAATCAAATAAATATAATTTTTTATTTTTATCCATTGCAAATGTTAAAAGCATGGAATTTATAAGAATTCCTATTTTAAATGATAATGATACTAAAACTATACCAAATAAAATCACTGTAAAACATGATATTATGTTTCTTATCTCTTTCGGTAAGTATATTAAGGAAAAAAAGGTGAATCCAATTAAAAGAATAACAGCAACAAGTAACATAATAAAGAGATAAATAATTCCGTATTTTATATAATCTTTGGGTGCGTAATCATTATATTTCCCAATATGTATATCATTATCCTTTATAAATACTTGATTATTGATATTTTTTATGTTATCTGAATTTTTGTCAGAGTGACTTATTTTATATTCACTTTTATCATAGATTATATTTTCTTCTTTACTATTTTTTTTGACTAATTTTATACCTAATATTAAAAGGTAAATAAAAATGATAATAGATATTATACAAAAAGCAAATACACTTAAACCACCATCAATACTCCCAAATTCAAAGTATTTCAGCAATTCATTTATAATCATAAAAGTAAATAATAAAATGCCCAGACTGCTTAAACATATCAATAAAACTCCACTAAGCTTTTTAAAATAGCTCAACACTAATCTCCTCTAAAATACAAAAATACTTTATATGGTAATTCTATCATAATATTTTTATAATTATTTTAGGTATCTTTATTATTTGACTGAATATATTGATATGGCTGTCTAATTACATTTTTGTTTCTCAAGATGTAAATACTTATTATAGTAATATTTTACCACTTGGAGTTAACTCCAAGTCAAGCAAAATATTATTAATCTTAATCTAATTTTTTAATTATTTTTGCAGGGTTTCCAACAACCGCACAATTATCCGGAACATCTTTTGTTACAACCGAGCCCGCACCTACTATTGCATTTTCTCCGATTGTGACACCGGGTAATATAGTACTCTCTGAACCGATCCATGCACCTTTTTTGATATGTACGGTTTTGCATATACAAATATTTCTTTCATAATGGTCATGGTTTACTGTCAATATTGTTACTTTCGGTGCTATTTGAACATCGTCGTCTATGATTATCCCGCCGGCAGCTGAACCGACAAAACTATGATTGATAAATACGCCCTTTCCTAATTTGGTTTGATTTCCGAAATCAAGCTGAAATGGTGTTAGGATTCTTTTGGTATCCATAGAATCATTGAATATTTCTTCAAATATAGAATTTATATCACCATCGGGTCTAATATTATTAACATCAAAACATAAACATCTTGTTCTCATCATTTCATCTACAGCAGGTTTAAAATAATCTGCATGTAAATCAACTCTTTCTGCATTTCTTAACATTTTAAATACATCTTTTTTCATTTTATTCACTCTCCTTCGATTTCCAATCTTATCACTTAGAGCTAACTCAAGGTCAAGAAAAAAATATAAAAATTTAAAAAAATTATTTTCACAATAAAAAAACAGCAGTATAGAACTGCTGTTTATATTTATATATTTAAAAGAATAAATGAATAACGATTGCCGCAAGAGGTATTGCAATAACAGTTCTTTCCAAGAAACAAACTATTATTTCCCAAAATTTAATCGGAGATTTAGTTGCAAGCATAACCGTTGCGGTTTCCGAGAAAAATATGATTTGTACTATAGATACAAGTGTAACAAATACTCTTGCAGGCTCGCTGATTAGTGTTATTTTTGTTCCCATAACAAGTACGGGTAAGAACATTTCCGCGATACCAACAGGGATAGAAGGTGCAATCAAGGAAACATCCGGAACCTGACATATCAGCAGTAATGGTTTAAATATATTACCAAGCCACTGAAATACAGGAGTGTACTCCGCTAAAATCAATGCCGATACACCAATAGCGGAAAGCATGGTAAGGACTTGAGGCAGTATCAGCAAACTGTCCATTACACTGAGTTTTATGTCAGTTGCTACGCCGTTTGCTATGCCTGCTCTTTTTACGGCACGGCTGAAACCTGTTTTGAATATTGAAAGGCTTGCTTTGGCACCGTCTTTTCTTTCTGCCTCGCTTTGTTCTCTTCCGTTGTAATAAACATTTTTCTTTCTTGAGATAGGAGGTATACGAACCATGATGATTTCCATAATGAAAACAAGCACGAAGCTGATTGCGTATATCTTTAAGAATAAGTGTCCTAGGTTTGCGGTATTTATAACAAGGTATGCAAAACCTATACTGACGGCACTAAAGCCCGTCATTATCGCAACCATTTCTTTATCTGTATAGGCATTTTTCTTCCAAAGTCTGTTTGTAATGAGAACGCCTAAAGATGAGGAGCTTACGAATGAAGCTACTGCATCAAGTGCTGCTTTTCCCGGGACTTTGAATAAAGGTCTCATGAAAGGCTCCAATAATGCTCCTACTATTTCAAGTATTCCGTAGTTAAGTAAGAAAGGCATGAATACCGCTCCCACTATGATAATCCCGAGTACACCGAGAACGATAGGGGGTACAACACTTCCGCCCGTTGCGTCTCCAACGATGAATTCGGGACCGACGAAACCGGCGATGTTCATTTTCATCGCGTATAAGAATACATATATAAACCCTAAAGAGTATAGGATAGTATGAAGTATAGTATCATTTTCATATACTCCAGCAAATGTGGATGTACATTTGCCCTTTTTTATGTACTTATAATAAATATGAGCAAATAGGTTTCCTCCTACTATTAATGCGATTACCCAGTATGCAAAATTACCCATTAGCCCTATAAGCCAGTTATAAACTATACTAAATATGATTTCACTGTCTCCGTTATGAGGAACAGACACAAAGAATACCAGTATACCTATAACAGAGCAAATGATGAGTCTTATAAGACTTTTTAGAAATTTATCTTTTTTAAATGTTATATTATCCAGCTCATTTGAAGGCATGTCCGGATCATAGACTACTTTTGTTGTTGTATTATTTTCCATTTATCACTCTTGCCCTTTCTATTTTTTCTTTGTTGCTAGAATTGACAAGAATTCAAATACTATATTTGCACCAAGATAAGCTGTGATTTCTCCATGGTCGTAAGCAGGTAGAACTTCAACCAAATCCATTCCGATAAAGTTAAGGTCTTTAAGCCCTCTTACCATTTCAAGAGATTCCCAAGAAGTAAAGCCGCCTACTTCGGGTGTTCCCGTACCGGGAGCATATGCAGGGTCTACAAAGTCGATATCGAATGTTAAGAAGCAAGGTTTATCTCCAACTCTTTCAAGAGCTGTTTCAAGTAATTTTTTACTTCCCATTTCTCTAACTTTGTGTCCCGGAATCAATAACATCCCAAGTTCTGCAGCCATTTTATGTTCATCAGGGTCATATAACGAACCTCTCATACCGATTTGAATGGAATGTGAAGGGTCGATCAAACCTTCTTCCAATGCTCTTCTGAAAGGTGTTCCGTGGTTATATTTTTCTCCGAATACTTCATCACATAAATCCGAATGAGAATCGAAATGAACCAATGCCACGGGACCATGTTTTTTAGCTACTGCACGAAGTTCCGCTAAAGTTATGGAATGGTCTCCTCCGAGCACTATAGGAACAGCGTCTTCGTCTATTATTCCTTTTACTCCTTCTTCAATCGCTTTATAAGTAGGATGGATATATCCGGGAATGACAGGGAAGTCACCGATATCTCCTCCTTGTAGACCGTCCATGATATTAACTTGCATCAATACATTATTAGGTTTCATCATTGCAGAGATGTTACGGATTGCATTTGGTCCAAATCTTGATCCTGAACGGAATGAGCTCGCGGTATCAAAAGGTGCACCTGCAATCGCAAAGTCAAGACCTTTTGCACTGTCCACTTTATCCATTCTCATAAAAGTCCCCATATTACAAAATCTAGGTGATGATAGGGCACTTGCGGGTTGTTTTACTTCTGACATAATAATAATTTCCTCCTTAGACATTTTAAAATGTTATAAAATATCCTCTTTTTGCCCTTTATAATAGCATATTTCGACATTATTTTCAATATATTCTGAATATTCGGGAGGAAGTAAATTAAGCTTAAATAAAAACAAATTAATTAAAAGTGCTTTATTAAATTCTTTAATATTTAAAAAAATTATTTATACTTTTGCATTTTAATTTTTTTAAGATAAATTTATTAAAATAGTTGTTTTATTTCTTCTCTTAGAATTTCTCCTCGAACATTCCTTCCTTTACGGCTTGATGTACCCTGATATATGTAATTATAAAATTCATAATATTTATCCATAGTTCCATTACTTTTTGATTGTAATATTTTTTTTTCTAATTTAATTAAAATTTCACATACTATATTTGTGTCTGGCAAACACTTATCATGTCTATAAATTTAAAACATTATTTCTGATATTAATGTAAATATAGATGATTTTCTGTACCATAAAGAATCAATAGGTAAGTTTAATTTATTAATGAAAGTTAATACATTTATAAAGCATTTTTTAATTATATTTTTATTAGGATATTCGTCTTCAAATTTTTTAATATAACTTTCGATTTCTCGATTACTGTTGAAATATCTACCTATCTCTATAGTGGTCATTAATATTATAATGAATTCTAAATCATTCATTCGTGATATTTCGCTATCACTTAATACATCTAAATTTTCCAGTAATTTAGTTTTAATTATTTCTTTACCTGTTGTAATAAATTCACCTTCATATAAAGCATTATTAATTTCCATTGCATTTAAAGCATAATTTACTGAATTAATTCTACTAAATATTTCTTTAATTTGAATATCAGAAAGTTTACCTAAATCTCTTACTACAACTGTGTAATTTAAAAAACATTCTTTTTTTGTTTGACTTAAATCTTTAAATTTTTTTATTTTCTTTAATACTAAATCATCATTATTGCTTATGTACTGATAGATAGTACTTAGCCTTTGTTGCCCATCAATGACTTGTTTTGTTGCTTGAATATTCTCAGTATCAATATTTCCATCTGCAAAATAGACTTCAGGGAATGGATATTGTCCTAATATTGTTTGTAAAAAATTTTCTTTATGTTTATTATTCCATACTAATTTTCTTTGAAATGATGGTTGTAGAATTAGTTTATTTTCATTCATATCTTGATAAAGATCAATAATTTTTTTATTTGTTGCAATTCCCGTTGTATTACTTTGTTGCATTTTTTATTTCCTTTCTCCATGTTCTTATATTGTTTTCATGATATTTTTTAAAAAAGTATTAATTTTTAAATATTGCTGCTGTTACTTTTCTTTTGTCATATTTTTTGTATGATATATTAGAAAAATAATCGAACCACTCGTTTTTCCCCTTATAATTAAATGGAAATAAATCTGGTCTTAGCCATCCTTTAAAAAAATACTCTAAAAATCTTCTATAATTAAGTTCCTCTTGATTACTTCTACTTTTTAATTTTATATTAAACTCAAATAATTTTTCCCAGTAGGTATCAAATAATTCTTCATCTATTATGGCAACATCAATGTCTGAATCATCTGAAATATCTTTAAATCTTTTACCTGGAGCAATACTAAATCCTAATTTTGAAGATCCGACTATAATTATATTTCTCATTGAATTTAGAGTAAAATGATTTCTAAGGTCTTGTAATAATTCATAATATCTTTCTTCGTTATTCTTAAAAATAATTGGAACACCAAAACAAATATATTTTTCGACAATAGATAAATCTGATATTTCTTTATTTTTTAAATCATTTTCCAATTTTTCTTTAATAGACATATTTAATCCTTGATAAATATTATTATTTTTTTATTATACAACGTTTACATAAAAAGACAAATTCCGACATATACTACTTTATCTCATTAAAAAGCACTTCATATTCTGAAGTGCTTTTATTTATTCTACTCAAACTCAATCGTTCCAGGTGGTTTACTCGTACAGTCGTACAGTACTCTGTTTACGTGGTCGACTTCGTTTACTATTCTTGTTGTTACTTTGTGAAGGACTTCCCAAGGAAGTTTTGCTGCTTCCGCTGTCATAAAGTCCGAAGTCATTACTGCTCTAAGTGCTATTGCATAGTCGTAAGTCCTAAAGTCACCCATTACACCTACCGAGCGCATATTTGTAAGTGCCGCAAAGTATTGTCCTAGGTCTTTGTCTATTCCTGCTTTTGCCACTTCTTCTCTGTAAATTGCATCTGCATCCTGAACTATCTTTACTTTTTCTTCGGTTACTTCTCCGATTATTCTAATGGCAAGTCCCGGTCCCGGGAATGGCTGACGCATTACCAAGTATTCCGGAATACCAAGTTCTTTTCCTGCTTTTCTAACTTCGTCTTTAAACAAATCTCTCAGAGGCTCAATGATTTCTTTAAAGTCTACGTAGTCGGGAAGTCCGCCTACGTTGTGATGTGATTTTATTACCGCACTTTTATCTAATCCGCTTTCCACAACATCAGGATATATAGTTCCCTGAACCAAGAAATCCACGGTTCCGATTTTTTTAGCTTCTTCTTCGAATACTCTTATAAATTCTTCACCAATGATTTTTCTTTTAGTTTCCGGGTCTGTTACGCCTGCAAGTTTATCGTAAAATCTCTGTTGTACATTAGCTCTTATAAAATTTAGATCGTATGGACCGTCGGGACCGAATACCGCTTCGACTTCATCACCTTCATTTTTACGAAGGAGACCATGGTCTACGAATACACATGTTAGTTGTTTGCCTACTGCCTTTGCTAACATTACTGCAGCAACGGAAGAGTCGACTCCTCCAGATAGTGCGCATAAAACTTTACCGTTTCCGACTTTTTCTTTTATATTCTTAATTGTATCCTCTACGAATGAATCCATTTTCCAGTCGCCGCTGCATTTACAAATATTATATAGGAAGTTACTTATGATTTTGGTTCCTTTTTTTGTATGCATGACTTCAGGGTGGAACTGAACCGCGTATAGATTTTTATCTTTGTTTTCCATCGCTGCTACAGGGCAAACCGGAGTTTTTCCTGTAACTTTAAAACCTTGAGGCTCCTTGGATATATAATCCGTATGGCTCATCCAGCAAATATTTTTTTCATCTATATCTTCAAAGAGTAGGGAAGAGGTATCAAGTTCAACTTCGGTATGCCCGTATTCGCTTACCGGAGCAGTTTCAACTGTTCCTCCAAGCTTATGTGCCATTAACTGAGAACCGTAGCATATTCCAAGGATAGGGATACCTGCTTCGAATACTTCCTTTGTATATGTTGCGGAATCTTCACCGTATACACTGTTAGGACCTCCGGTAAAAATAATTCCTTTAGGATTTAGTTCTTTTAATTCTTCCAGAGAAATAGTGTATGGTTTTATTTCACAGTAAACATTACATTCTCTTACTCTTCTGGCGATAAGCTGATTGTATTGTCCTCCGAAATCTAAAACTATTACTAATTCATTTTTTTTGCTCATATTTTATTTTCCTTAAAATTCTCTTGTATAGTTTGGAGATTCTTTTGTTATTGAAATATCATGAGGATGAGATTCCTGAAGTGACGCAGCTGTTATTTTAACGAAGTTTGCATCATTTCTAAGTTCTTCGATGGTACCGCATCCGCAGTACCCCATTCCTGCACGAAGACCGCCTATTAATTGGAATACATTATCGGCGATATTTCCTTTGAATGCAACTCTGCCTTCAACCCCTTCCGGAACAAGTTTCTTTTGTCCGCTTTGGAAGTATCTGTCTGAAGAGTTGTTTGCCTGTGACATAGCCGCAACGGAACCCATTCCTCTGTATGCTTTAAATTGTCTTCCTTGATATATTATAAGTTCGCCCGGAGCTTCTTCCGTTCCCGCAAACATACTTCCAAGCATTACAGTGCTTGCTCCTGCCGCAATAGCTTTAGTGATATCTCCCGAGAATTTGATACCTCCGTCGGCAATTACAGGAACTGAGTATTTATTACCTACTTCCGCACAGTCCATTACCGCTGTGATTTGAGGTACACCTATTCCTGAAACAACTCTTGTAGTACAAATAGAACCCGGTCCCATACCGACTTTGACTGCATCCGCTCCTGCTTTTATCAAATCTTCTGTAGCTTCTCCTGTTGCAACATTACCTGCGATGATTTGTAAATCAGGATGAACTTTTTTGATTTTCTTTAACCAGTCAGAAACATTCGTTGAATGTCCGTGAGCTGTGTCAAGTACAATAACATCAACTTTTGCATCTACCAATGCTTGAACTCTTTCCATTGTATCTGCTGCTGTTCCGACTGCCGCACCTGCAAGAAGTCTTCCTTGTTCGTCTTTTGCAGCATTTGGATATTGGATTTTCTTTTCGATATCTTTAATTGTTATAAGACCTTTTAATTTAAAGTTTTTATCTACTATAGGAAGTTTTTCAATTCTGTTTTTCTTAAGTATTTTTTCAGCTTCTTCTAAAGTCGTACCTTCGGCTGCTGTGATCAAGTTGTCTTTAGTCATAGCATCTTTTATTTTTTTCTTAGGGTCTCTTTCAAACCTTAAGTCTCTGTTTGTAATGATACCTACAAGTGTACCTGTTTTATCTGTAATAGGCACTCCCGAAATTTTATATCTTGCCATGATTTCATTTGCGTCTTCAACTACATGTTCAGGTGATAAAAAGAATGGATCTACAATAACCCCGTGTTCGCTTCTTTTTACTTTATCAACTTCGGCTGCTTGTTGTTCAATAGTCATATTCTTATGAATAATACCTATACCGCCTTGTCTTGACATCGCTATAGCAAGCTTTGATTCTGTTACAGTATCCATTCCCGCACTCATTAGTGGAATATTAAGTTTGATTTTCTTTGTTAAATATGTTGATGTGTCTACCTCTGAAGGGATAACATCGCTTTTTCTCGGTATTAATAACACATCGTCGAATGTTAGTCCTTCTTTTAAAATTTTACCCATGATTGCCTCCTTATAATATAAAAAAATCGAAGATAAAGTCCTTGCTATCTTCTAAAAAGTAAACTGTATTTTAATTTATATATATATTAATGCAAAAAGTCTTTTTTGTAAACATAAAAATCAATAAAAAATGAGAAAAAATTGTTAAATATCAAGGTGATTAGAATATTCTTATCTTAATAAAAATTAAATTGCTGATTATATGAATTATAATATGAAAACAGTTATTTATTTAAAGATAAATGTTTGAATTTTCAAAATAAATTCAAGTTAAATTAAGCTTAAAATATTATAATATATAATATTTTATTTACTATATAAATTTTAATGTTTCACGTGAAACATTTTTTAATATTAAATTTATTGAAGGGGTACTTTTTCTGTGTTACAATGTAGAAAGTAAAAATATAATAGGGAAGAAGTAAGAAATATGACAAAGATAATATCATTATTTAATCAAAAGGGAGGCGTTGGTAAGACAACAACCGCAGTTAATTTATCTGCATGTCTTGCTAAAATGGATAAAAAAGTCCTTGGGATAGATCTTGATCCTCAAAGCAATTTTACCAGCGGACTGGATATAGATAGAACTAAGCTTGAATACAGTACATATGACATTATTGTCAACGATGTAGACGGAAGTAATGTCGTTATAAATACCGAAGTTGAAAATTTAGATTTGATACCTTCAAGTATAGATCTTGCAAGTGCTGAGATTGAAATAGCAAGTAAGCCGAAGAGAGAAACGATTTTAAAAAGACATATAAGTTCGCTGATTGCTGGCTATGATTATGTTATTATAGATTGTGCTCCTTCTTTGGGACTGCTTCCAATCAATGCTCTTTGTGCATCAAACAGTGTTCTTATACCTATACAATGTGAGTATTATGCGCTTGAAGGAGTTAGTCAGCTGATGAATACTATCAATCTTGTTAAGAAAGGTATAAATCCATATTTAAAAGTAGAGGGTGTACTTCTTACGATGTTTGATAATAGGACTAATCTTTCAACTCAGGTAGTTGAAGAAGTAAAAAGATTTTTTGGAAATAAAGTTTACGAAACGATTATCCCAAGAAATATAAGACTTGCCGAAGCTCCAAGTTTCGGTCAAACGATTGTGGAATATGATCCTTCTTCAAAAGGTTCAAAAGCTTATATGAATTTAGCGAAAGAATTACTTAAAAAAGGGGAATAATATGAAAAAAAAATCAGGCGGTCTCGGGAAAGGACTTTCTGCACTCATCCCTCAGGAAGATGTAGATGGTGTTTTCAGTGAAAATAACGAGCATGATATAAAAAAAGTAGATATTAATTTAGTTAAGGCAAATGCAAATCAGCCAAGAAAACATTTTGATAAAGAGAAAATAAAAGAATTATCCGATTCGATTAAGGAACACGGTGTTATTCAGCCTTTGCTTGTTGTAAAAGAGGATAACGAGTATGTCATCGTTGCGGGAGAGAGAAGATACAGAGCTTCTATCCTTGCGGGGCTAAAGGAAGTTCCTGTAATAATCAAAGATTACAGCGAAAAGGAAATAAGCGAAGTGTCTTTGATTGAAAATCTTCAAAGAGAAGACTTAAATGAAATAGAAAAAGCTGAAGCATATAATGAGTTAAAAGAGAGTTTTAAAATGACGCAGGAAGATATAGCAAAAAGACTTGGCACCAGCAGAGCAAGCGTTGCAAATACTTTAAGGCTCCTTTCTTTAACGGAAGATATAAAGAAAGCCATAAGAGATAATAAAATATCGGCAGGGCATGCAAGAGCGATCCTTTCGGTCGATGAAAAATACAGAGATGAATTTTTAGAGGAAATTATAAGTAAAAACTTATCTGTCAGAGAAAGTGAAAAATTAAGTAAGGAATTTAAAGGTAATAAAAACGATAAACCTAAAAAAACAATTAAAGAAAAAAAGGAAAATCCCTATATTGTAGATTTGGAACACAAGATGTCTTTAACATTTGGAACAAAAGTTAAGCTAAATGATAAAGGTAATAAGGGAAGTATTGTAATTGATTATTATTCAAATGAAGATTTATCGAGACTTTTAGAACTTTTTAATATAGAGGATAAATAATATGACAAAAAAAGAAACTAAATACTTTGGTACGGCGATGTTGGTAAACGGACTACAGCTTTTATTATGTTTTATAATATATATTGTAGGAATGATAGTTAGTGTTAATAATGTAGTTATAGCAATGATAATGCTTATTGCAGAAGTAATAATATGGTTGATATGCGGGTTTAAAGTTGCAGTAAGCGGGGACATGGACAAAGTAGGGAAATTGTTCTTAGCTGTTTTGATCGCTTTATTCCCAATATTATTATATACCGGTATATCATATGGTGTAAGTAAACTTGTACCTATGGAAAGTCAGGGCTGGACTCATTTCTTTTTCCTTGGCGGACCTCTTATATTTTTCAATAAGCCAATTACACTATTTATGGCTATGTTTAAAGGCAGCGGATATATACTGTTTTTAGTGAATTATGCGGTAATGGGTATTTCTTATTTCATAGGAGAGCTTTTGGGATATGCTATTAATGGCGGCAAAAGAAGAAAAAATAAAAGAGATGATAAAGAAAACAATATAGAATCTAAACCGAATAAAAAAGATAAAAAAGCAAAGAAAGAAAAAAAGAATAAGCGAAAACTAAAGAAAAAAGAAAAAGTAGAAGAGGACAGCGAAAAAGTAACAGAAGAAATTGATGATGAATTATCATACAAGAAAAGTGAACTAAACGAAATTTCTAATGATAACGACAAAATAGAAGAAGCCTTGGTTACGGATACGACCACTATAACAAAAGATTTAGATGAAAAAGAAGATAAGTTAGCTGAGGAAATTGTAAATAGTATATTAAAGGAAAATTTAAAGGAGCAAAAAGAACCTAAAAATGAAGATAAATAAGTCTTCTTTAAAAGGAAAATATTATGCTGACATGGATTGATATTTTAATAATTGTAATTATTGGTATATGTATTATACTCGGAGCTTATAAGGGGCTTGTTAAAAGTGTATTTTCTTTAGTAACTATTGTTTTAAGTTTTATAGTCGCGAAGATTTTTACTCCGGTCCTTTCGGGCTGGCTTATAAATAATACTAATATAGAAAACACTATACATAACTTTTTTAAAGTTAAAGATACTCTTCCCAGCGTTCCAAGCGGGGTAAGTGATGCTTCAAATAGTGTAAGCGTATGGTTTAACAGTTTGAACCTCGGTGAAGTCCCTAATTCCGTAATCAAGTTTTTTGAAAACTTATGGAACAATGGTGTTCAAGCTGCGGGAAATGCAAATTCGACAGTTGTGGATATAACTACGGCGTCTATAGTTTCATTTATCTCATTTATTGGATTATTGATATTTGCCTTTGTAGTTATTTCTTTGTTGGTAGAGGTATTAAATTTAGTTACAAAACTTCCTGTTATCAGTACTTTTAATACAATAGGAGGAGCTGTATTTGGATTTTTAAAAGGGCTTCTTTTAAACCTTGTGATAATAAGTATATTATTTGTTATTGCAATATTTTTAAAGGATTCACCTCTTAATATAGCACTGAGAGATTCCTTATTTGCAAGTTACTTTTATATAGGATATATTCTGTTTTGATTAGGAGAATTATATTATGGAAAATTATCTGGTAAATGACATTGTAATGATGAAAAAAGGACACCCATGCGGGACCAATAAATGGGAGATAGTAAGGATAGGCTCTGATGTTAAACTTGAATGTATCCAGTGTAAAAGGATAGTTACTTTATCACGAGCAAAATTTAATAAAAGTGTAAAGTGTAAAGTTTAAAATAAAAGAGACTGTTTAGTCTCTTTTTTATTTATGTTTCACGTGAAACATTATATTAATCCCATACTTTTTAATATAAACAGCCAGCCGGTAAGGGTAAAAGAACTCAGCATTGTTGTAAGCATGACTGCGTTGGAAGTAAGTATACCCTCATGTCCCATATTTTTTGCCATAATGTAACAGCTTACGGTCGTTGCGGAACCAAGCATAACCAGTATATTTACAAGATATTCGTTTTTGTAACCTATATATACTGCCAGAGGAAGGAATAATGCACAAAAGGCTAATAACTTTAAAAAACTGCATATCAGTGCAGGTTTAATATTATTAAATGCTTTTTTAAAATTAAAGCCGGCGCCGATTACTATTAATCCCAAAGGCGTTGCTAAGTTGGCAAGGCTTATAAGTGTTTTATCCAAAATCGTAGGTTTGGGGATTTTTAGTATGGACCATATCATACCTATGAGTATCCCGAGTATTATAGGGTTTGTAATTACATCTTTAATCGTTGATTTAATTGTATTAAAAGTAAGTTTATCTTTAGTAGGTTTTAAGAAAGATAATACTATTACTGCAACTATATTATATAAGGGAACAGCTCCTATTATCATAAGAGGAGCTACACTTATATTTCCATATATATTTTGTACGAATGCTATTCCTATAATTGAAGCCGAGCTTCTATATGAGGCTTGCACGAATTCTCCCTGTATTGATTTATCTTTTAAAAACATGGAAACTAAATATGATATTGCCACAGATAGCAAAGTAACTATAAAGCAAAATATTACAAATTTAGTATCCCAATTTTTAATAAAATCCGTTGAGCTTATATCCTGAAATAATAGAATCGGCAAAGCTACGGTAAATACAAATTTATTTAATGAAGATAAAAAGTTATCATTGAATATATTTAACTTTTTTAAAATAATGCCTACTACCATTGTTAAAAAAATCGGTAATGTAGCATTCAAGCTGAAAATCAAGTTGTCCATATATGTCAGTCCTTCCGGAAAAATTTTACCATATAAAAAGTATAAAGACAATAAAGTATGTTTATATAATTTGAAAAATAGAAAAGACGTAGTATAATGTAAGGCAGAAGAATTTTAACATAATGTTAGGAGCAAAAATGAAACAATTAAAATCGTATATAACTGAAAATCACAGGGTCAAATATTCAAATGCAGATAATAATAATATGCTTAAACCGATGGAAGCCGCCAGATGGTTCCAAGATATATTTTTAAGGCAGGATGAAGTTTTAGGTATAGAAAGGACCAGTGATTTTACATGGATATTATTGAATTATGATATGAACATTTATAAATATGGTAAAATCGGAGATAAAGTAAAGATAGAAACATATCCTTATTCATTCAACAGATTTTACGGGAATAGGATGTTTTTCCTAAAAGATGAAAATGATAATGTCATGATAGAAGCAAAGACAAGATGGCTGCTTGTTGAAAAGGATACTTTGAAGATAAAAAAAGTAACAAAAGAAATCGCAGAGGTATATGACCTTCATGAGATAGAAAAGGGGAAGGGTTTTGAAGTAGACAATATAGAAGATAAAGTGTTTATTGATGTAGAAAAAAAGCCTTTGCAAATTAGAAGGTCTGATTTGGATATAAATAATCACGTCAATAATACATTATATTTTTCTTATTTTTATGATTATATCGATAAAGAAATATTAGATAAATATATCCCTTATAAAATCCAGCTGACATATAAAAAGCAAATTACTATTGATGATGAACCATATGTCTATACAAAAGATATAGTAGAGGATGAGCAATATTATACTAATGTTAAAATATGTAATGATAAGAATGAAATTTATACTTTGATAAAAATATTATGGAAGAAAAAAGATGAATGTTAATATAATATGTGTAGGAAAATTAAAAGAAAAATATCTTAAAGAAGCAGAAAGTGAATACTTAAAGAGGATTTCAAGATTTGCTAAAGTTAAAATCATTGAGTTAAATGATGAGAAGTTAACCGGTAATAGCTCTTTGGATATTTTGGCGAAAAATAAAGAAGGGGAGAATATTATAAATAAGATACCAAAAAATTCTTATATTTTTGCCATGGATATAAAAGGCAAACAGAGTACATCCATTGATTTTGCAAAGGAATTAAATGATTTAAGTATATCCGGAAAGAGTGATTTCACCTTTATAATAGGAGGAAGTTTGGGGCTTAGTGAAGAAGTGTTAAAGAGGGCGAATAAAAAAATGTCATTTTCTTTAATGACTTTTCCGCATCAATTATTCAGAGTAATGCTTCTTGAACAGATATACAGATGTTTTAAAATAAACAACAATGAAACATATCATAAATAAAAGACTTTTTAGGGGATAATTATGACCGGAAAAAGACAAATGTCGGAGACATATATAATAGGTATGATCCTCGCCGTAGTAGGAGGATTTTTAGATGCATATACTTATATTTCAAGGGGAAAAGTATTTGCAAATGCTCAAACTGGGAATATCGTACTTCTCGGAGTGAATTTTGCAGAAGGAGAATTTAAAGAAGCGGCTTTTTATCTGCTTCCCATTCTTGCATTTTTTGTAGGTATAATAGGGGCGGAGATGATTAAAAAAAGACATAAATATAATGAAAACATTCACTGGAGACAAATTGTAATAATAATAGAAATCATTGCGCTTCTCATAGTAGGTTTTATACCTTCAGGAAGATTTGATATGCTGAGCAATATATTGATATCTTTCGTATGCTCGCTTCAGGTTGAAAGCTTTAGGAAAGTCAACGGAAATGCTTACGCAACTACTATGTGTACCGGAAATTTGAGAAGTGCTACGGAACACTTATATAACTATAAGCAAACAAAAGATAAACGAATACTTAAAAATAGTTTGCAGTATTATGGAATAATATTATTTTTTATAGTCGGAGCATTGATTGGAAGTATATTGACTCATATCTATTTTGTTAAAGCTGTTCTGTTTGCTTTGATAGGACTTATAGCAGTATTTGTATTGATGTTCATTGAAGAAGTTGAAGTAATAAATGAAAATAAAAAAAGAGTATAATTTACTCTTTTTTTTGTAGGACTGATTTTGCTATATCTTGTACATTTTCTAAAATCTTTACCATTATATTTGAAAAAGCATTTGAATCTCTTTTATCCAGTATTTTTAATATATGGTTTATATCGATTGTTTCTTTTTCCTCATATATGATATTAATTGGATAAAGCCAAAGAATCAAAGCAAAATAACGTGTATAAACCATTTTAATAAATTTTGATTTCGAAAATAATATAATAGAGGATAAATAAGCAAATATTATATCGAGTGATTTTTTATTATCTAAAGAGATTATTTTTTTCTTTATATTATCAAAATCATCATTTGAAAATTTTGAAAAAATCAGCTCGTTCATTTCCAATGCGTTTAATTTTAAAATTTCCAAACTTTCGTAGCCCAATTTGATATTTTTGTTTATAACCTTATTATTAAAATTATCTAAATCTATATTTTCTATACTTACCTTTGTGCCTTTTCTCGGAATAGTTTTAACTATACCTAATGTACCTAAAAGGTTAATCGTTCTTCTTATTGTACTAAAAGAAACGTTATATTTTTCTTCCATTTTTTTAAATGAAGGTAAATAGGAATTTATTTTATAAGTTCCATAAAAAATTTCTCCTATTATCTTTTCTGCGACTGAATAGCATTTTTGCGGTCTGTCTCTATATATATTCCATATGAAAGGTATTTGTTCATTAGATATTTTTGATTTATCATTTGGATATTTGATATATTTTTGTATGTCTTCCAGTAAGATATCTTCGAATATAAAATAATTCTTTAAAAACTCATCAGTCTTGTGATTTTTACAGCTCTTCAATATATTATCAATTGCATCTTTGTAATTTTTTCTATCCTGAACGTTTATATCGTTATCTTCCATAAAAGAATAAAAGTTATAATTTATACCATCGAAATAGGGAAATTTATAAAATAAAATTATTTCATTAAATAAATTCATTGCTAATTTGTTTCCGAGTTTTTCAAGTATTGCACTCCCCATAGTAAATGATAAATATGTATCTCTGGGATCGGTATTTAAAATAGTATTATATAAAATATTCATATCTTCTTTTTCCAGATATTTATAGTCCTTTTTTTAATATTGGATTTATCATTGAAGGTGCAATCTCATTTATATCCGTTATTGAATCAACTCTTTTTAAATAATAATTATTTATATAACTTTTTATTTCTTCATTTGTAGATTTATAAATCACTGTTGCTTTTTTACCTGCTGAAATTTCTATAAATCCATTATTCCTAAGTTTATATAATGTATTTCTTGCAGTTTGAGGTGCAACCTGAAATTTATAACATAAGTGTTCAATGGAAGGTAACTTTTCTCCAAATTTTAAATGTCCAAATAATATTTGCGTAGAATAATATTCATACATCATTTCATAAAATGCTCTGTTCACAATATCCACCTGATAAATTTAAATAATATCTTTTCTTGATATATATTAAAGTATTTGTTACAATAAAGCTATATATACATGAACACAGAAACTTTGTATATTTAACATAGATATTTACAATTAGTTGTTTATCCGTGTATGGGAGAAATATATTATGGAACATAATACAAATGAAACAGATAAATCGCTGCCGTTAAGTGAAGAATATAATAACCTGATGGGTACTATGAAAGTCAGTGTAAGCAAACACCTTTTAGATGAATACTTCACAACCGTTTGGGCTAACGATTATTATTATGATTTGATTGGTTATCCAAAAGATGAATATGAAGTAAAATTTAAAAATCGTCCTGATATTTATTATAAAAAACATGGATATTTAAATGAGCTTGAAGAAATTACGAAGACAGTAATTGAGACTATTAACAGCGGGAAAAGTGATTATAGTATTATAACCAGGCTTCCAGTCAAGGGTAAAAAGGGACATGTATGGGTAAGGATGAATGCAACTTTTACCGATGAAATAATTAATGGCAAACAGGTATCTTATACTGTTATAACAAATATAGATGATTTGGTTCAAACCCAGAAAACTCAGCTTATAACAACCAATAATTTGCCGGGATTGATTTTTAAAGGTATTATAAAAAATGATAATGAACTTGAGCTTTTGGATATTCAGGATAAAAATGATAAATTACTTAATTATAAAAATGAACATTACAATATGATGTCTGACTTTAACAGGCAGATAATAAAAAATCACTTAATAGATATAAAAGCCGGTAATCACATACGTTTTTTAGCAAAACTTAAAGATAATAATGGTGAAAATATATGGATGCAGATAAATGCAGATTGTATAGATTGGATCAGAGAAGAACCTGTTTATTTATTTGTATGCATAGATGTGACCGATTTAACGGATTTAAGAAAAATGCAAACAAAGCTTGAAAAACAATCCGTTGAGCTCCAAAAAGCATTAAAAGAAGCGAAAAATGCCAATAGGGCAAAATCAGAGTTCCTTTCAAGTATGTCTCACGATATAAGAACTCCGATGAATGCTATCATGGGTATGACGGAAATAGCACAAATGAATATTTTAAATACCGATAAAGTAAATGATTGTTTGAAAAAAATATCTATATCCGGACAACATTTGCTTGGACTTATAAATGATGTTTTGGACATGTCCAAAATTGAGAGCGGAAAGATGACGTTAAGGAATGACTCTGCGTCTTTACCCGAAGTATTGGAAAATGTAGTATCTATTCTTCAGCCAATGGTAAAATCCAGAGAACAATCATTTTCTATTAGAATTCGTAATTTAGTACATGAAGACTTTTACTTTGATGCATTGAGACTTCGTCAATGCTTTATCAATATTTTATCTAATGCTACTAAATTTACACCTGAAAAAGGAAGTATTACTGTAGATGTTGAAGAAGAATACACGGGTGATCCTGACTATTCCAAATTAATGTTTACGTTTACTGACACGGGAATAGGTATAAAAGAAGAATTTTTAAATAATATTTTTGATTCCTTTACTCGTGAGAAAGACGGAAGAGTCGATAAAACCGAAGGTAGCGGACTTGGGATGGCTATTACTAAAAAAATAGTAGACATAATGAATGGAACTATCGAAGTAAAAAGCAAAGTGGGCATGGGAACAACATTTATCGTGACTCTTCCTCTTAAAATAGATAAAAATAAAAGATTACACATTACCTAATATAAATGTACTCGTAGTTGATGACGATGAAATTATGTGTGAATATACAGTCAGCAGTCTAAAGACCTTAGGTGCAGAAGCAGAGTGGGTAGACAGCGGTAAGTATGCTGTTGAAAAAGTAATAAAAGCTCATGATGAGAAAAGAGATTTTGATATAGTAATCCTTGACTGGATGATGCCGGATCAAGACGGTATAGAAACGGCGAAGAAAATCAGAGCTTCAATAAATGATGATATCCCAATTTTAATCGTTTCAGCATATGACTGGAGCGAAATAGAGAATAAAGCTGTGGGAGTGAATGGATTTTTACAAAAACCATTGTTCCGTTCAACTCTTTACAGAGCACTTGAAAAATATGTTCTTAAAACAAATGAAGAAGATTATCTGGGCAGGAAAACTAATAATTATGATTTTACAAATAAAAATATATTACTTGTCGAAGATAATGAACTTAACAGAGATATCGCAGCGGAGTTATTATCTATAACTAAAGCTAATATTGAATGTGCTTCAAACGGAAAAGAATGTTTGGATATGTTTAAGTCTTGCGAAGAAAATTATTATGATATTATTTTAATGGATATTCAAATGCCTGTTATGAATGGATACGAAGCCACAAAATTAATTAGAAATTTAGAAAGAAAAGACTCTAAAACTATTCCTATTTTAGCTATGACAGCAGATGTATTTTCTGAAGATATCCATGCGGCAATAACTGCCGGCATGAACGGATATCTCTCAAAACCGCTTAACAGCAGTATCATGTTGAAAGAAATAAATAAGTTGATATAAAAAAGAGTGTTTTTTACTCTTTTTTATTTTACTATGTTAATAAAAAAATGATTATCAAAAGTGTTATAGCTATAAATATAATACCTATAATATATTTTTTTTGATTTATAGTAAATTATATTTTAGTTTAAAACCTATTTCTACCAATTATCTTAAATACAACTACATACCTTTTAAGTGCTGTTTAGTACTATAATATTATTTTCGTTGTAAACACATGTAGAATTAAATCAGTAAACAAAATAAATTTTTATTGCATAAGTTTCACTTTAATTTAATATTTGGGGTTTATAATATTGATAAATAGCATAGGAGGTATAATTATGAGCAATGCAGTTATAGAAAATATTTTATCAAGAAGAAGTGTAAGAAGTTATTTGGACAAACAAGTAAGTGAAGATGACTTAAAGTTAATATTAAAAGCTGGTGAGTATGCACCATCGGGTATGGGGAAACAGTCTCCGGTAATAGTAGCAGTTCAAAATAAAGAAACCATAGATAAGTTTGTTAATATGAATGCTGAAATCATGGGTACAAATTCAAATCCTTATTATGGTGCTCCAACTATTATAATAGTCCTTGCAGATAAAAATGTAAGTACACATATTCAAGACGGAAGTTTGGCTCTTGGCACTATGATGCTTGCCGCACATTCTCTCGGGATATCGACTTGCTGGATCAACAGGGAATATGAAATGTTTAACACAAAAGAGGGAAGAGAACTGTTAAATGAATGGGGAGTTAGTGATGATGTTGTCGGAGTGGGAGCTTTAGCTTTAGGGTATTCAAAAGGTGATGTTAAAGAAGCTAAACCAAGAAAAGAAAATTATAGTATTATAATTAAATAATAATGAAAAGAGCATATTAATATGCTCTTTTTTGTAAGTTTATGAATAATTACAATAGATAATAAAAGATTTTTATTTAAAAATACATTTATATTATAAGAAATTATCTTTTTTTGCCGAAAAAAGATTTTTTATTGACAATAAAATGGGTGATGATATAATGTTCTTAACTACAAAAAAATCGTCTTGCATCCTTTATATATAGTAGATGAGGAGTGAGAACGGAGGTTAATTATGAGTAATAGATTATTTAAAGACACAAAAGAGTTTACTTTTTTAAGTATTATGTTCGGGATTACAATTTTCTTCACTTACACTGCGGGTATGATTCCTGCCGGTATGGCGTCTGTTGCAATTCTTTGTTTTATTCCAACAGTAATCACATCTTTGATTTACGGTCCCGTTAAAGGTGCTTTTATGGGAGCACTTGCCGGGTTGGTTTCTTTATCAAAAGCGATTTTAATGCCTGCGGGTATATTGGACCCTTACTTTATTAATCCGCTGGTATCGGTTTTACCAAGAATTTTTATCGGTGTAGTTCCGTATTATATTTACAAGCTGACTAAGAGTATAGTAAAAGCAAGCAGTATAGCTTCATTTTTATCAGGTGCACTTGGTGCAATCATAAATACTGCGCTTGTAATGCCGATGTTATATTTTCTTTACGGAACCGAAATTGCAAAGACAGTGGGAAGTTCGTTCAAAGTTTTACTTATAGGTATAATATCTTCTTCAATGTTGATAGAAGCAGCTGTAATGGGAATATTTACTCTTGCAGTCATGGCTGTTTATATAAAGAAAAATCCTAATATTAAGGCAGAGCAATAGGAGAGAGAAAATGATTTTAGTTATTGATGTCGGTAATACTACGACTCAGCTTGGTATTTTTAAAGATGATAAGTTAATACACGAATTTAGGTATATTACAAAGCAGGATAGGACCAGTGATGAAATAGGAACACTGATCATTACTTTTTTTGCACATTTTAATATCGATATCAAAGATTTTAAGGGTGCAATAATTTCAAGTGTTGTACCTGATGTCAATTATCACCTTGTTAATGCTATAAAGAAATATTTATGTGTGGAGCCTTTAATGGTTGGAAGCGGAATCAAAACCGGTATCAATGTAAGGACAGATAATCCCAAAGAGGTAGGAGCCGACAGGATCGTAGATGCGGCTGCTGCTTATAATTTGTATAAATGCCCGGTTATCGTGGTAAATTTCGGGACAGCAACGAGATATGATTATGTAAACAGAGAAGGTGTATTTTCTTATGCGGTTACTTCTCCGGGAATTCAAATTTCTGCGGACGCACTTTGGAAAGGTGCCGCAAAACTTCCTAAAATAGAGATAGAAAAACCTAAAAGCATACTTGCAAGCAATACGATAACAAGTATGCAGGCAGGACTTGTATATGGATATATCGGTCAAGTAGAATATGTAATAAAGAAAATGAAAGAAGAGTTGAACACAGAAGGCATAAAAGTCGTTGCCTGCGGCGGATATGGAAAAATAATATATCCGGAAACCGATGTGATTGATGTATTTGATCCATTATTAACATTAAAAGGACTAAAAATTATTTATGACAAAAATAAAAAATAATTATTTTGAAGACTTACTAAAAATAAATAAAGCTATCTTGGCACCTATGGCAGGGGTAACGACCCTGCCATATAGATTATTTATGAGAGAAATGGGATGTAAGATTTTTATAAGTGAAATGGTCAGTGCCAAAGGTCTATATTATAAAAGCAAGAATACTTTTCCTTTAATGGAAACCAATGAGCTTGAACATAAGGATTCCGTGACGGGTATTCAGATATTTGGAAGTGAGCCCGAAATAATGGGGGAAATCACTGAACGATATATAAATGATACCGCCTTTGATTTCATTGACATCAATATGGGATGTCCGATGAAAAAAATAGTAAATAACGGAGATGGTTCCGCTCTATTAAAGGATTTGGATAAAGCAAATAAGGTAGTCAGAGAAGTAAAGTCAGCTTCAAGTAAACCTGTCAGTGTTAAGGTTAGGCTCGGTTTCAACGAAAATATCATTGAGGATATTATTAAAGCTATCGAAGACGGCGGTGCGGATATGATAACCGTTCACGGGAGGACGAGAGAACAGGTTTTTACCGGGGAGGTTGATTATGACGGAATAAAAAAAGCTAAAGAGACAGCAAGCGTCCCGCTTATTGCAAACGGTGATTTGGATAACTATCTTAAGGCAAAAGAAAAAATGGATTATACCGGTGCTGACGGTGTTATGATAGGCAGAGGTGCAAATTATGATCCATTTATTTTTTCTCAATTCAATGAGTGTATTTCAGGTAAAAAAGTAAGTGAGTATTCTCTCAGAGATAAAATAGATGCGGCAAGAAAGCATTTTGAAATACATTTAAAATATTCAAAGGATAAAAAGAAAGTAATTGAATTTAGAAAATACTTATATTGGTATATCAAAGGTATAAAGAACAGCGCTAAAATCAGGAACAGTATTAACAATGTTAACGAAATAGATCAAGTATATGAAATATTTAATAGAATAGACGATATATTGGAGTTATAGAAAAGGGGAAAGTATTATGAAAAGCATGACAGGTTTCGGAAGAGGAGAATACAGAAGCGAAGCTTTGGTAATAGATGTTGAGATTAAAACCATAAATCACAGATATAGAGATTTTAATATAAGATTACCCAGGAAATATTCTGCTTTTGAAGAAAAAGTAAGAAATCTTATAAGCAAGAAAGTAAACAGAGGAAGAATTGATGTCTTTATTAAGACAGAAAAGTTCGGAAGTGAAGATGTTTCTTTGGTTTATGATGAAAACCTTGCTAAAGAGTATTATGATATTTTAAATAAAATCGGATGTAATTTTTCCGATATTAAAAACGATATTACAATTACTACCATAGCAAGATATCCCGAAGTTATAAAAACGGAAGAAGCTGAAATTGATTTGGAAGAACAATGGAAGTATTTTGAGGAAGCAATAAATGAGGCTGTAGATACCTTGGTTGAAAGCAGGAGACTTGAAGGCGAAGCCCTTAAGCTGGATTTCATAAAAAGGATAGATATTGTTGGCTCTGAGACTGAAAAAATCTCTGAATTGGCTCATGATATACCGGTGAATTATGCCAAGGAGCTCAATGATAATATAGAAAAATATAAAGTCGGAGTAATCGATTCCGACAGATTAGCAACCGAAATTGCTTTATATGCAGAAAAAGTAAATATAACCGAAGAATTGGTAAGATTAGATAATCATCTTAAATCCTTCTTAACTATAATAGAAAAGAAAGAACCTATAGGAAGAAAACTGGATTTCTTGCTTCAGGAAATAAACAGGGAAGCGAATACAATAGCTTCAAAATCAAACAGTTTTGAAATTAGTTCATCCGTAGTTGAAATAAAAAGCGAACTTGAAAAGATAAGAGAACAAATTCAAAATATCGAATAATAATGAAGTATGAAATAAGGTTAATAGATAAACCGGATATACATATATTGGAAAAATTTCTATATAATACTATTTATATCCCCGACGGCAGTACACCCTTAGATAAGAGTATAATATATAATAAAGAAATTTATAATTATATTGAAGGAGTGGGAAAAGACGATGATATTGTTTTAGGATGTGAATATAATAATAAAATCGTTGCTTTATCTTGGAGCAGGATATTGAATGGGGAAGTAAAGGGCTATGGGAATATTGATGATAAGACTCCGGAGATTGCTATTTCTGTTTTAAAAGGATACAGAAATAAAGGTATGGGTACTTCTTTACTTAAAGAACACCTTAAAGTACTTAAAAATAATAATTATAAAAGAGTTTCTTTAAGTGTAAACAAAGAAAATTATGCTCTTGATTTGTATAAAAAGCTGGGATTTGATATAATAAAAGAAAATAATGAAGATTATATTATGGTATTAAATTTTAAATAATAGGAGATATTGATGAGGGGAAAATTATTTGTTATTTCGGGACCTTCGGGGAGCGGCAAAAGTACTATTTGTAAAGAACTTGAGAAAGAAGAAAATATAAAAATATCGATTTCCGCAACAACCAGACCTATGAGGAAAGGTGAAGAAGAAGGCGTTAATTATTATTTTTTGAGCAATGAAGAATTCCAAAAGAGAATAAAGAAGAAAGCTTTTTATGAGTTTGCAAGCGTATTTAATCATTACTACGGTACACTTAAAGAAAAAGTTGATGAAATGCTTGACGGTGGATATAATGTAATTCTTGAAATAGATGTTCAGGGTGCTATGCAAATAAAAAGACAAAACGATAAGGCGATATTAATATTTATAATGCCTCCGAGTGAAGAGGAACTCATCGAAAGACTTACAAACAGGAAAACCGAAAGCGACGAACAGTTGAAACTTAGAATTGCGACGGCTAAAGAAGAGATATTATTTAAAAATAAATATGATTACATAGTAGTAAATGATGATATAAATAGAGCCGCAAATGAAATTAAAGATATCATAAACAATAATTAAACTGATTTATTTTAAATCAGTTTTTTCTTTATATAATTATATTTGTGCTTTATAATTTTTTTATGATATATTATAAATATATTTAGGGAGGTAAAAAATGAAATATAAAATAAGCCCATCTCTTATGTGTATGGACCTACTTAATATAGAAAGTCAAATAAAAACTCTTAATCCATATGTATATTCTTATCATGTTGATATAATTGACGGAGTATATTTTAAAAACTTTTCTTTCACACCTCCTTTTATGAAGGCTGTAAGAAAAGTAACTTCCGCAAAATTAGATGCTCATGTTATGCTCGTTGATCCTTTTTACTATTTGGAAGAAATGGTCGACTGCGGTGCGGACTGTGTAAGTATTCATTCTGAAAAACTTATTAATGAAGCATTTAGAACTAGTAAGTTTTTACATGCAAGAAACAAAGAATTCGGTGTGGTACTGAGTCCGGAAGTATGCGCGGAAACTTTATTGCCTTATATATCCGAAGTAGATAAAATCACTGTAATGACGGAAGAACCGGGGTTTGCGGGCGGTGATTTTATACCCGGAACTTTAGACAAAATAAATCAACTAGTTAAAATCAGAGAAGAAAAAGATTTGCATTTTTTAATAGAAGTTGATGGGGTAGTAAATAAAGAGCATTTTAAGGAATATAAAGAAGCCGGGGTAGATATTTATATTGTCGGAAATAGGGGATTATTCAGTCTCCATGAAGATTTGGATACTGCGGTAAAAATGACTTTAAAACAAATTGAAGAAGCGTAAATAAAAAGACTTCAATTATGAAGTCTTTTTTTATTATTTATTGAAGTGTTATCTGTTTATAATGTAAATCATGTAAATCAAATACATTAAAATCATTACAAATCCTTCTTTTTTACTTATTTTATCTTTAGATATACAGAAGAAATAAGTGATTATACTTACTATGCAAAGTATAATTAAATCAAATACAGATTCCATTGAAACTGCTATCGGATGAATGAATGATGCCATACCTAAAATCAACAATATATTAAAGATATTTGACCCTATTATATTTCCAAGAGCCATATCACTGTCACCTTTTCTTGCGGCAACAATACTCGTAACCAGCTCCGGAAGGCTTGTCCCAAGAGCTATTATGGTTAGCCCTATCAAATTTGCGCTTAAACCTAAACTGGACGCTATTGAAGAAGCAGAGTCAACAACTGCGTCTCCTCCGTATATTACACCTAAAAGTCCCAGTAGTATATATAATATACTTTTTGTAGGTGAAAGAACTATAAAATCTTCATCTAATTCTTCTCTGTTTTTAATAGCAGAAACGACCATATATATAATAAATAGTACAAATAATACTAATAGGATAAGACCTTCAAGTCTTCCGAGAGTAATATTATTATTTCCAAATATAAAATCGGAAATGAAAAACAGTAATAGTATACTTATTATAATCGAAAATGGATATTCTCTTTTAATAATACTTTTTTTAACTATTATTGGTGTAATGACCGCGCATACTCCGCCTACGATTAAAAGATTAAATATATTTGAACCTACCACATTTGCTATAGCGATCGCATTTTGTCCTTTGAGGGCTGCGGAAATACTGACAGCTGCTTCCGGTGCGCTTGTTCCCATTGCGACTATAGTAAGTCCGATAATGATTGTAGGTACTTTTAATAGTTTTGCTACCGAACTGGAGCCTTCCACAAATAAGTCTGCTCCTTTTATAAGAAGTATAAATCCTATTATAAGAAATATTATGTCTCTGATCATTTTATCTCCTTTTTGCATTAAAAAAACTTATGTTACATACATAAGTCTTTTTTAATCTACGTATGTTAATTCTTCCTTGAATTAAAAAATATTTTATAATATAAGAGTTGATATGTCAAGAAATATTGTATTTGACTAAGATTTCTTTAGCTATTTGATATCTGCTTAATCGGCGGTTCATAGCTTCTTTTTCTATATATTTATGTGCTTCATTTTCACTTAAGTTCTCATTCTCTATAAGTACTAGTTTAGCCCTGTCCACAATTTTTATTTCTTCAATTTTATTTTTTAGCTTGTCATTTTCTTTTTTTAAAGAAATAAGTCTGTTCTTTACCGACATTTGCAGTCTGAATGATTGATAAAAAAGAGATTTTATAATAGGTTTTGATATGACCAATACTCCGAAACTTTCTACATCTGCACTTATTTCTTCGGATACTTCACTTTTAACGATTAATAATGTCCCTATATTTAATCTTGATAGGTCCATACTAAGTTCGGTACCGAATTCTTCTCTGAGAGGAGTGTTGATTATGGCTATTGATAATTCATTATTTGAGGCATATCTCCTTGCTTTTGATGCGGAAGTCGTGGTAACTATTTGGATATCATCGTATTCTTTTAATAATTCACAAAGTGTATCTTTTGATTTTTCATTTGCAGATACTATTAATATTTTATCCAAATAATCACCCCCTGTTATAAATATAATTTATTATTTAATCCATTAAAAAATACTTTAGTTCTTGTATATCTTCATCTATCTTTAAATCTTTTTTTCTTTTTTCCGTAAAGTTATAAACTAGATTTTTTCCTAAACATTCTTTTGTAAATGTACTGTTTTCAAATATTTTTAAAGCACTTTTAAAGTTTTGAGGAAGCATATTTACTTCTGCCGGCAAATCTTCTTCCATAATAGATTTAATATTTGCACTCTTATCTATTTTTTCTTTGTTTTCTATACCTTTTAAACCTGCCAGTAAAATCAAGGCAAATGCAAGATATGGATTGGCAGTCGGGTCTACCGACCTTAATTTAAATTTTGCTTTATCTTTATTAAATGTAGTGACTTTAATCAATGTATTTGGATTTTTTTCTGACCAAGTAATATATTTAGGTGCATGAAATTCTCCAAATCTTTTATATGAATTCCTTGTCGGGTTTAAAATAGCGGTTATTTCATTTATTCTATTCATTATGCCAGCTATGAAAGATTTAGCTTCATCTGATTTATGAAGACCTTCAGATAATATATTTTTACCGTCTTTAAATAATAGAAGGCTTACATGGAGTCCGCTGCCATATAGTTCTTTTAAAGGTTTAGGCATAAATGTCGCATAACCTCCGTTTTTATTTGCTATGGATTTTACGATCCATTTAAATGTAATGAAATCATCTGCTGCCGTCAGCGGATCCCCATATCTGAATTTGATCCTATGCTGTCCGGGACCTCTTTCATGGTAAGAGCTTATCGGAGTGATTCCCATTTGCTCCAGTGTAAGACAAATTTCTCTACGTATATTTTCACCTTTATCCAAAGGAGATACATCAAAATATCCTCCTTCGTCATAAGGTATCATAGTAGGATGTCCTTCTTCATCGGTTTCAAAAATATAAAATTCACATTCCGCTCCGATTTTTGCTAAATACCCCATATCCTTTGCTTTATTAATTGCTTTTTTTAGAATATATCTTGAATCATTTTCGAATAATTCACTTGTGGGATATTTTACATCACAAAAAAATCTTGCAACTCTTCCTTCCGAAGGTCTCCATGGTAAGATAGATAGTGTAGAAGGATCCGGATATAGTAAAAGATGACTGCTTTTGTCATTTAAAAATCCATCGATTGAAAATCCGTCAAAAGAAATTCCGTTTGCAAAGGCATTTTCAAGTTCATCTGACATTATAGCTATATTTTTTTGCACCCCGAAAATATCACAGAATGCTAATCTAATGAACTTTATATCGTTTTCTCTGACAAAGTTAATTACTTCCTTTGTTATACTGTTCATATACTACTCCTTCTAATGATTAGTGTATAATTGTTTATAAGGGCTTTTTGTATTAGGTATGATCACATAATACTTGCTTTTTATTATTTTATCATAATCTTTGTCAAAGTAAGAACTGAATTTTTTTATATATTCTTTTATTTCATTTATATCTTTAGTGTCCGCTTCTTTAATAATCAATTTATCAGTTTCTATTTGGGGAGGATTTTCGGTTCTTAAAAATATTTTTCCTCCGTGCATTCCCGTAGCACAAAAATTTCCCAAAGGAATATTCCCTTTTTCATATCCTAATCCAAGAATTATTATATTTCCTCCCGCTTGATATTCGCCGAGGAACGAACCGGTTTTTCCTCCGATTACTATTGTCGGTTTTTTATCCTTATAAGCTTTCATATGAATTCCGGCTCTGTAACCGACGTCACCTTTAACATATATAGTTCCGCCTCTCATTGCATATCCCGTAGCATCCCCGCTTGAACCGTGGATTATGATTTCTCCGTCGTTCATAGTATCACCGGTAGCGTCCTGTGCATTTTCGTTTATGATAATTTTTGCACCGTCCAGGTATGCTCCGACTGCATTTCCGGGAACTCCGTTTATTGTAAGATTAGTTTTTGATAGTGCAGAGCCGATAAATCGTTGTCCCATTACTTCCTTTATGTTAATATCCCTGTCTTTTATGGCACATGCTTTTATTTCCAAATTTATTTCTCTATGTTCAAGTCCTTTTGCGTTTATTTCCATCATAACTTTTTCCCTCCCAGAGTAGTCCCTCTGTATTCTTTGGAAAAGGCAATAAGCCCGGGATTATCTCTAATTAAATCAAAATCTATATCATTTAATTTTACTTTTTCCCTTATTAAATATGTATAAATTCCGGATTTATTTACATCTCCAATAATAATATATCCTTTTAAAAGTCCGTCCTTGTATATAAGTTTTTTATAATAGTTATTCTTTTCAATAATATATTCTTCTCCGTCATAATTTCCTGCCGTTACCATATGAAGTCCGAACAATCCGAGTGAGTTCATTGGCATTGCGTTATTGTATGACTTTTTCCCTCCTGCCATATTTATCCCTGCGGTTTCCCCTTTAAAGTAAGCATTTGGAAGTAACGCTAGAATAATATTTTGTTCTCCGGTTATATCATAGCTCTCGGTGCAGTCTCCCGCAGCATAAATGTCTTTTATTGTTGTCATTCCTTTTTTATCTGTTATAATGCCCCTGTTGACTTCTGCTCCTATTTCTTTTGCCAATGATATATTCGGTCTTACTCCCACTGCCACTACAAAAACATCAAAATCAATTACAGTATTATCTTTTAGTGTCGCCTGATGTTCATTTATACCGGTTATGCTATTGTTTAAAACAAATTTAACGCCTTGTTTTTCTATATGTTTTTGAACGATTTTACATCCTTTATTATCTAGTATGCTCGGAAGAATCCTACCCGCAAGATCCACTACTGTTACGCTTTTTACTTTATCATTTACCGCTTCGGCACATTTGAGCCCTATAAGCCCTGCTCCCAAAATCAATACTTTGCTGTCTTTATTTATTGCTTTTTGTAAACTTAGTGCATCATCAAGGGACATAAAAGTAAATTTATTTATTACTTTTTCTTCTCCTTCAATGTGAGGGATAAAAGGAGAAGAGCCTGTTGCAATCATTAATTTTTCATAAGGGATACTTTCATTATTACTAAGGGATATGTATTTGTCTTGATGATTGATTTTTAAAGCCCTGACTCCTTTTATCACACTGACATTGTTTTTATTATAAAAATCATCATCTCTATATCTCATATTCTTTAAGTCTGTTTTACCTTGAACTAGGTAAGAAATTAAAGGGCGAGAATAGATAAAATGATTTTCATCACTGATAAGTGTTATTTCACCGTCTTTATCTATACTTCTTATTCCTTCTATTGTTCCTATAGCAGCAATAGAACCTCCTATAATTACATATTTGCTCATATTTAACCCCTTTCTTCGAATACAATGGCATTATTGGGACAACCTTTTACGCAGTTTGGTTCGCCTTTTAAATTATTAGTACAAAATTCACATTTATCTACCACACCATTTTCTTCGTCGGGATGTACAGCTCCGTAAGGGCAGACTAAAACGCAGGTTAGACAACCAATACATTTTTCTTTATTTACGCTTATCAACCCATCTTTTTTTGTAAGTGCACCGCTGATACAGCTTTTTAAGCAAATCGCATCATCGCAGTGTCTGCATGAAACTGCAAAGTGTATATCTTTATTTTCCTCTACGTTTATATTGGGTCTGATGTTTTTATCTTTAAGTGCTTTGACCATTCTGTCTTCATTGCTGTTTGCAAAAGCGCAATTATATTCACATAAATGACAGCCTAAGCACCATTCTTCGTTAACATATACTCTTTTCAATTCTATTCTCCCGCATGTTTTATTCCAAGTATTTCAAGTTCTTTTTCGTTTAGACCTACGCCTCTTAGCATTAACCTGTTTCCTTTTAACGCTTCGATTGAGTTAATACCCATTCCGCCCATCATCTCTTTTATTTCATGTTCCCACGCCGTAACCAAATTAACTACTCTTTTATATCCTATATCCGGATTTAATCTTTTTACTAAATCGGGGCGTTGAGTGGCGATACCCCAGTTGCATTTACCGCTGTGGCAGTTTCTGCATAAATGACATCCAAGAGCCATTAAAGCCGATGTTGCAATGTATACACAGTCGGCACCGAGTGCTATTGCTTTTACTACATCTGCACTGCTTCTTATACTTCCGCCTACTACGAGCGAAACGTTATTTCTTATTCCTTCGTTTCTAAGTCTTGAGTCTACACTGGCAAGGGCCAATTCTATCGGTATCCCTACATTATCTCTTATCCTTGTAGGTGCCGCACCTGTTCCTCCTCTGAAACCGTCTATTGCGATTATATCAGCTCCGCTTCTTGCAACTCCGCTTGCTATGGCAGCTACATTATGTACGGCGGCGATTTTTACGATTACCGGCTTTTCATAATTTGTCGCTTCCTTAAGGGATAATACAAGCTGTCTTAAATCTTCTATGGAATATATATCATGATGAGGTGCGGGACTTATAGCGTCGCTTCCCTCGGGTATCATTCTGGTTTTTGAAATATCCGGGCCTATTTTTTCTCCCGGAAGATGGCCTCCGATACCCGGTTTAGCGCCCTGTCCCATTTTTATTTCAATGGCTGAACCTGTGTTTAAATAATCCTTATGTACACCAAATCTTCCTGAGGCTACCTGTACGATCGTATTCTTACCATATTTATAAAAATCTTCATGAAGTCCGCCTTCACCTGTGTTATACATAGTTCCAAGTTCGCTTGCCGCTCTTGCTAAACTTTCATGAGCATTATAGCTTATTGAACCATATGACATGGCAGAAAACATTATTGGTACATTAAGTTTTATTTGAGGAGGAGTATTGGGGATGATTTTTCCGTTACTGTCTCTTTTGATTTCAACTGTTTTCTTTCCCAGGCTTACCTTTGTTTCCATAGGCTCCCTTAAAGGGTCTATGGAAGGGTTTGTAACCTGAGAAGCGTTGATAAGCATTTTATCAAAGTAAATGGGATATTCTTTTGGATTTCCCATTGATGCAAGAAGGACACCTCCACTGTCTGCCTGTCTGAATATATTTTCTATATGTTCCCCGGTCCAGTTTGCATGAGGTTTGAAAGTATGATCGCTCTCTACTATTTTTAATGCCTTTGTAGGACAAAGCGCAACACATCTGTGACAATTAACACAGTTGGTCTCATCGCTGAGCATCAATTTGCTGTCTTCATCGTAAAAATGAACTTCATTTGCGCATTGACGCTCGCAAACTCTGCATTTAATACATCTATCCTGATTTCTAACCACTTCAAACTGTGGATGTATAAAATTTATTCCCATTTTATTCAACCCCCTCATTTAATTTTACGATTACCGCTTCTCCTCCTGCGGGAGAGTAGATATTATCAAAATCTTTTTGTACAATTTTTATTGCACTCTCCTCACTTGCTATATATACGTCTTCACCTTTTTCTCCGACTACCATTGAACGAAGTTTAAGTCTGTCGTTAAGAGCCATTATTCCTCCGTCAAAACCCAGCATTATAGAAAAAGGTCCGGTAATAAGCATGCTGGAAAACATAGTTCTTAGATAGGTAAGACGCTCTCTTTCTTCTTTATCTTTTTTTTCTATAGTATCCCAAAAAGGAGCTGCGATTACTTCTGCGGTTTCTTCTAATGTAAGTCCCTTTTTCCTTAATAAATAATCCATCATATATGTAATTACTTCTGTATCCGTAAGCAGATTACATTTATATCCGAACATTTCAATAAATCTTCTGTTTGCGTCATATGAAGAAATCTCTCCGTTATGTACTATAGAATAATCCAGCAGGCTGAACGGATGTGCTCCTCCCCACCATCCCGGTGTATTGGTAGGGTATCTTCCGTGTGCCGTCCATGAATATGCCTTGTAATCATCTAGTTTATAAAACTCGCCCACATCTTCGGGATATCCTACGGCTTTAAATGAGCCCATATTTTTCCCGCTTGAAAAGACATAGCATCCATTCATATTTGTATTTATATTCATAACGCTTTTTACCACAAATTCTTTTTCATCCAATTGTGATGATTTTAATTTTGATTCTTTGGGAAACAGAAAATATCTGTAAATCAAAGGTTCGTTCGTGATTTTATCTATTTTTCTTGTTGGGATTATCCCATAGTCAATAACATCAAAATGAGTGTCTAAGAAAGATTCACATTCCTTTCTTACTATATTATCGTCAAAGAACACATGAAAAGCATAGTAATCCTTATACTCGGGATAAATACCATATGCCGCAAATCCGCCGCCCAAACCATTGCTTCTTTCATGCATAACTTCAATAGAAGTTATAATATCTCTTCCGTCGGTCTTTCTTCCGTCTTTATGAAATATCCCGCTTATTGCACATCCGGATGGAATTCTTACATTTCCTTCTTTATATCTTTCATCAAATACCATTTTTACACCCCCATGAAAAAATAAAAAGCCCAATAAACACAGAATAACTCCATGTTTATTGGACTCCTTTGTCCGGTTATTTAATTTTACAGTGAAAACAGTATACACTTATTTAAAATAAAAATCAAGTTTAAAATGTAAATAAATTTGAATTTTCAAAATATTTAAAAAATTGAAAAAAATACTTGACAAATACTAACTTGCGTAGTATTATGCATTCATAACAGCAACGGCGCTGTAGGCAAAAAGCTTACGGCGCCTTTTCTTTTTTAAAATTAAAATTGTATAAAGATAGGTTTGATTAAATTTCAATGGAAAGGTTAAAAAGGTGAAAAGGAATATAAAGATTTAAAATATGGTAGAAAGATTATGAAAAAAAATGTATAATTAATTCATATTGTAAAATTAATAAATATTTAATTTAACGTAGAGAAAGGATGTATAAATTATGGATAGAGTTGCGAGTTTATTCGGGTGTAAAGTTTTTAATGATGATACCATGCAGGAAAAACTACCAAACGATACATATAAGATATTGAAGAAAACTATAGAAGAGGGTGAAGCCCTAGATATAACAATTGCAAATGCGGTTGCGCATGCAATGAAAGAATGGGCACTGGAAAACGGATGTACGCATTATACACATTGGTTCCAGCCAATGACCAGTTTAACTGCCGAAAAGCATGACGCATTTATAGAGCCGGCAGGGGATAATGTGGTAATAAGACTTTCAGGGAAAGATTTGCTTCAAGATGAACCGGATGCTTCATCATTTCCTTCAGGGGGACTCAGAGCTACAAATGAAGCCAGAGGATATACGGTTTGGGATCCTACAAGCTATGCTTTTATTAAAGATAATACGCTTTGCATTCCTGCAATATTCTGTTCTTATAACGGCGAAGTACTTGATAAAAAAGCACCTTTGCTTAAATCCATAGAAGCAATAAGCGATCAAGTTGTAAGACTTTTAAAGCTTTTGGGCAAAGAATGTTCCGGAGCAGATCCGTCTGTAGGTGCAGAACAGGAATATTTTATAATCTCCGAAGAAATGTATAGAAACAGACCTGACTTAATTTATACAGGAAGAACATTATTCGGCGCTCCGACTCCGAAAGGACAGGAAATGGATGACCATTATTTTGCTCCTATAAAAGGTCCTATAATGAAATATATGCAGGATTTGGATGAAACTCTATGGGAACTTGGCATAACCGCTAAAACCAGACATAACGAAGTTGCTCCCGCTCAGCACGAATTGGCTCCGGTTTATACTTCTACGAATATAGCATGTGATCAAAATCAAGTCATGATGGAAATAATGAAAAAAGTTGCAAAAAAACATGGTTTGGTATGTTTACTTCACGAAAAACCATTTGAAGGTATAAACGGAAGCGGTAAACATAATAACTGGTCACTTACGACAAAAGAAGGTGAAAATCTATTATCACCGGGAAATGACCCTAAACAAAATATGCAGTTCTTATTAGTTCTTGCGGCTGTCGTTAAAGCTGTTGACGAACATCAGGATCTGCTTAGGATTTCCGTTGCAAGTGCAGGTAATGACCATAGACTAGGTGCGAATGAAGCTCCTCCCGCAATTATATCCATTTTCTTGGGAGATGATTTAAAAGGTGTTGTAGATGCAATCATCTCAGATAATGATTATAAGAGCGAAGGTAAAACTAAATTTAACCTTGGTGCTACGGTTCTTCCCGATTTGACTAAGGATACAACGGATAGGAACAGAACTTCACCATTCGCCTTTACGGGAAATAAGTTTGAATTCAGAATGGTCGGTTCTCAGGATTCGGTTGCATGTTCAAACATGATGCTTAATACTATTGTAGCTGACGCTTTCTGTGAATTTGCCGATGTACTTGAAAAGGATAATTCAGATGAAGCAATCAAAAAATTAATTAAAGATACATTTACTAAACATCAAAGAATTATTTTCAACGGGGACGGATATTCGGATGAATGGGTCGTTGAGGCAGAAAAGAGAAAATTACTTAATCTTAAGACCTGTGCGGAAGCTATCCCATATTATAAGAGAGAAGAAAATATTTCATTATTTGAAAAACATAAAGTTCTTACAAAAGAAGAAGTTGAAAGCAGAACCGAAGTTCTTTTAGAAGATTATTCAAATGTAATTTCAATAGAAGCAAAAGCTTGTTTGGATATGGCAAAAGCTTCAATTTTACCTTCATGTGTATCATACGTAAAAGAAGTTGCAGAGACTCTAGCGGTTAAGAAAGATGTTTGTCCTTCGGCTGACAGCACGGTTGAAGAAGATACGGTAATGAAAGTAAGCTCTCTTAACTCTTCATTGTATAAAGCTATCGCTACTTTGGAAGAAGGACTAAAAAAGGCTGAAAATATAGAAGATGTACAAGAAAGAGCGATGTCATTCAGAAAAGATGTATTTGAAAATATGGAAGAAGTAAGAAAATATGCTGATGAACTGGAAACTATCGTAGACAGAGATTTCTGGCCATATCCTACATACGGAGAAATCTTGTTCAGTGTAAAATAATTTAATAGTAAATATAATTTAATAATTATGACACGAAGGCGTGTAATTGTATAGATATTCTATATGATTACACGCTTTTTTATATAAATAAAAAATAACATTTGGAGGTAATTAAAATGGAGACAACATTTAATGCTCTCGATACCATTTGGGTATTGCTAGGAGCTATACTGGTATTTTGGATGCAAGCCGGATTTGCTATGGTAGAATCGGGGTTTACCAGAGCTAAAAATGCCGGAAATATCATTATGAAAAACTTGATGGACTTTGTTCTTGGTACAATCATATACTGGGTTATTGGTTTTGGGATCATGATGGGACCGGATATAGCAGGAGTCATAGGGAAGTTTGATTTCTTTATCAGAGGAAATTATGACAGTGCTTTTCCCACAATGGCATTTGTGATTTTTCAAACAGTATTTTGTGCTACTGCAGCTACAATCGTTTCGGGTGCTATGGCTGAAAGAACAAAATTCATTTCTTATCTTATTTATTCTGCGGTCATAAGTGCAATCATTTATCCTATTTCAGGACACTGGATTTGGGGAGGCGGTTGGTTAAGTCAATTAGGTTTCCACGATTTCGCAGGTTCTACCGCCGTACATATGGTCGGAGGTGTTGCAGCATTGGTAGGAGCTAAGATACTTGGACCTAGAATCGGTAAATATGATGAAAACGGAAAAAGTAAGGCTATCCCCGGACATAATATCGCAATCGGTGCTTTAGGCGTATTTATCCTTTGGATGGGTTGGTTTGGATTTAACGGATGTTCTACTGTAGCTATGTCTACAGACGAAGCTATGTTATCCGCTTCAAGTGTATTCGTAACTACAAACATGGCAGCTGCTGCAGCTACATTGATGACATTAATCGTTACATGGGTAAGATATGGAAAACCGGATGTTTCAATGACTTTGAACGGTGCTTTGGCAGGTTTGGTTGCAATAACTGCAGGCTGTGATATGGTCTCTCCCGCAGGAGCTTTATTTATCGGAGCTATAGCAGGTATATTGGTAGTATTTGCAGTTGAATTTATAGATCATAAACTTAAAATAGATGATCCTGTCGGTGCAATTGCAGTTCATGGATGCTGTGGTGCTACGGGTACATTACTTACCGGACTATTCGCATTGGACGGAGGTCTTTTCTACGGCGGCGGTATACATATGTTCTTAATTCAATTACTCGGAGTCGTTTCTGTCATTATTTATGTTGGAGTTACGATGTTTATAGCATTCAAGCTTATTCAAAAGACTGTAGGGCTTAGAGCTAGCGAAGAAGAAGAAATCTTAGGATTGGATATAACCGAACACGGATTGGTAAGTTCTTATGCGGATTTTGCTCCCGCAGGAGATTTCTATTATTCATTGGAAGATGAAGGCAGCCTTGCTTCATCAAGTGAACCTGTTCCGGCAGCAAAAATGGAAGATATACCTGTAGAAGAAAAGGACAGTCAAATCAAAGTAACTAAGACGGCTTCGGGTATAAGCAAAATTACAATCGTAATTAATAAAGACAAGTTCAATTCACTTAAAGCAGCAATGCAAAAAGTCGGGGTTACGGGAATGACGGTAACCAACGTACTTGGATGTGGTGTTCAAAAGGGAAGAAAAAGCTATTATCGTGGCAGTGAAGTAGATGCGGTATTGCTTCCAAAACTAAAAGTCGAAATAGTAGTTGCGGCTGTACCTGTAAGAACCGTTATCGAAGCAGCTAAAAAAGCTTTATATACAGGAAATATCGGAGATGGAAAGATCTTTATTTACGGACTTGATAATGTAGTTAAAATCAGGACCGGAGAAGAAGGCTTTGATGCACTCCAAGAACCTGAAGAAGAATAAATGATACTGTCTGGATATTTATGTTTTAAATATAATCGGTCAGACAGGTTTTACACCTCAAAAGCATGCTCATATAGCCCTCTGAGCGTGCTTTTTTATTTTAAAATCAGATGACGTTTACAATTAGTGAAAATATTTTCAGTATTGCGATTATATAATTATAATATTAAACTTAATATAAGATAAATTAATTGTAAGGAGACGAAAATGAAAGCAATACTTTATAAAGGACCCGGAAATTTTGATTATGAAGAAGTGGAGACTCCGTCGTGTCCTAAAAATGGTGTATTAATCAAAGTCATATCGGTAGGACTTTGCGGTTCTGATATCAGAACTTTTAATTCGGGACATCACAAGGTCAAACCTCCTTTTGTAATTGGGCATGAAATTGCAGGAATAGTTGAAGAGAGCGACAGTGAATATTATAAAAAAGGTCAGAAAGTAATGTTAAATCCGGGTATTACTTGCGGAAAATGTAAATTTTGTACATCTGACAAAAATTTAGGCAACCAGTGTAAAAATATTGTTGTACCGGGAATGGATTTTTACGGCGGATATGCACAGTATGTAGCACTTCCCGAAGTTGGCACTAATCCGAAATTTTTACATATACTTCCGGACGATTTTAATTTGGATTTAGCACCGCTTTCCGAAACATTGGCAAGCGTTTATTCCACTCATGATTTTATCAATATAACAAAGGGTGATATCGTCCTTATAATCGGGGCAGGACCTTTAGGTAATTTACATAGCGCAATGGCTAAGATCAGAGGTGCTAAAAAGGTTATATTATCGGAAGTAAATCAACCCAGACTTGATAAAGCTAAAAGATTTGATTTTATAGATTTATTCGTAAATCCTACAACGGAAAATTTAGAAGAAATAGTTAATAGAGAAACCGACGGAGATGGGGTAGATGTAGCTATAACGGCTTGTCCTGTGGGTGCTGTGCAAGAGGAAGCAACACACTATGTAAGACCTAGAGGAAAAGTTCTATTATTCGGAGGACTTCCTCATGATAACTGTCATGTAAGTTTTGACAGTAATTTAATACATTATAAAGAACTTCAAATATGCGGAGGATATAGTTTCTCACCCGATTCCTTTAAGCATGCACTTGATTTGATAGTAGACGGTACTATACCTGCTGATAAATTTGTTACTCATACGCTTCCTTTATCTGAAATAAAAAGAGGAATAGAAATGACGAGGACCGGAGAGGCAATTAAGGTAATTTTAAAACCTTGGGAATAAATAATATTATAAAAATGCATCTGTTTCAGGTGCATTTTTTAATTAAAAGCTATATAAATGAGTAATCTCTTGACAAAAGGGAAATAATATAATAAAATATTATAGCATATTCATGGGGGAGTGCCCGAGTGGCTAAAGGGGGCGGACTGTAAATCCGTTGGCTCAGCCTACAATGGTTCGAATCCATTCTCCCCCACCATTTGTATGATTTTAAACATCTTTCAATCGAAAGATGTTTTTTTTATAAAAATAACTAAAGATAAAATGTATTTTGTTCAATTAATAAAAATAAAACGTTAAATGACTTATAATTAAAGTATGTTTGATATATTATAATTTAAAATATTTATATTATTTATTTAATAGACAAAACAAAGCACAGAAAATCGGGAGACCTTTTTCTAATAATAGTAAGATATAAATACAGACAGGAGGTATTTATCATGGAGTGGACTGAATGTATCGGTACTGCAATCAATTATATTGAGGATAATATAACCGAAGAAATTACAATCGAAGATATTGCAAAGAAAGCAATGATTTCACCTTTTTATTTCCAAAAAGGATTTACCATGCTTTGCGGATTTACTGTCGGAGATTATATAAAAAAACGAAGACTCTCGCTAGCCGGCAGCGAGCTTATTTCAACTGATAAAAAAATCATAGATATAGCTTTAAAATATGGTTATAATTCTCCGGATAGTTTCACAAAAGCATTTACTCGTTTCCATGGTGCAACGCCTACTTCTGTAAGAAAGGGCGAAAAAATGATAAAATCTTTCGCTTCATTAAAAATCAATTTTACTTTGGAAGGAGGTTATACTATGGATTATAAAATAGTAAAAAAGGAACAGTTTACCGTGATTGGGGTATCACAAGTGTTTAAGTATGATGATGCTCAAACAGAGGTTCCTAAGTTATGGTCAGAATATTATCAAAAAGGCAAAAATGATATTGTATGCAGTGTTTATGGTATTTCTATCGATGAAAATATGGAGGGTAATAAGTTTGAATATCTTATTGCCGATAATTATGAGCCCATAAAAGAAATTCCTGAGGGATTTGTAACGAAAGTTATTCCTAAACATACTTGGGCAGTATTTTCTTGTAAGGGTGCAAGCTCTACGTCAATTCCGGATGTGCAAAAGAAGATTTTTTCGCAGTGGTTGTCTAATTGCAAAGATTATGAAATTGCTGCAGGATATAATATCGAAATGTACAGTGATCCGTCAGAGTATAAAATGGGTGTAGAGGATGACAATTATTACAGCGAAATTTGGATTCCCGTAAAAGCAAAATAATAAATAAAAAAGGAGATATTTAAATTATCTCCTTTTTTATTTATTAGTATATATTTTATAAATTAATAATGAACAATAAAAAAGTAAATTACATATACCCAGCTTAATAATCCGTGAATGATTGCCCAACCTATAGAATGCCATGTAGAATAGCTTATGACCATTGCAAGGGCACTGCCGAATGAAATCCCGGATTTAACACTTTTCTTTATTATCGTCGTCTTATTTTCTGTTTCCATATCCTTCTCCTATATAGATTTAGTTAATATATTATACTATATGGATGAGAGAAATACTAATTTTATAATTATTTTCTGTTTTAATCTTCATTTCTTTTCCTACTTATTTTAAAGCATATTAATGCTATTATTATAGCACTGAATGTATTTAAAATTACGTTGAATATCTCAAATGGATCAGGACCTAAGAAATAATTCGCTATACGGTTTATAGAAAAACTTAGAGGTATCAGTAATAAAAATGCTATCCCCGTAATTTTGAATTTTTTATGTTTCATTTTTATATATAAGTAATATAGTATCCAAATATATACTATGCCCAGTATAGCAAAAATACTGCCAAGAGAAAATATTAAATTGTTTTCAAGTATTATGCTTAATGTAAATAAATAAGGGATGATTGACAGAGTTATGCTTATAATAACCGATTTAAATCTGTTTTTTTTGGATTTAAAAATTGAGAGGATAATTAACCAGCTAAGTATACATGAAGCACATACAACAAGAGACCATGAAAATGAATTATATAATACATAGTCACAAATCAAACAAATTATTATACTTATAATCAAAGAAAAAGAAATACCTAAAAATATATAATTTAAATATTTTTTACTTTTTTCACTTGATATGTTAACCATATAAGTAAGTGTCTTTTTTACTTTTCTATCTATATCTTCATTTATATCCGATATTTCTTCTCTTTCGCCGTTTAATATTTCATTGGTCGTTACATCTAAAATATCAGATAGTGGTATCAATAAAGAAATATCGGGACAGCTTATTCCTCGCTCCCATTTTGATATTGCTTTGTTTGTAATATTGAGTTTATCTGCAAGCTCCTTTTGAGTTAAGTTTTTTTCTTTTCTCAGACTGCAAATAAATGTTCCTATTTTTTTATAATTCATTAATGTTCCTCCGTTATGTTAAGATAATCATAATTGAAAATAACAAAATAAGCAATCGCTTGTCAGTCGAATACCATATAATGGTATGAAATTTATTTGGTAAAAAAAATCTGTACTGAAACATCAGTACAGATTGATTTTTAAATGGAGCTACTAACGGGACTTGAACCCGTGACCTCTTCCTTACCAAGGAAGTGCTCTACCGCCTGAGCCATAGCAGCATTTTCAGTTCATATAATAACATGAATTTTAAAATTTGTAAATTGTTTATTAAAATTAATTATCAATATTATTTAAAAACTCCAAAACATCTTTGTATACTTCCATATGATTTTTTTCATTTAATATTTCGTGTCTTAGTCCATAGTATAATCTGGCTGAGATATTTGTATACCCCAGATTTCTTAAAAACTCCATACTTTCTTTAAATTTTTCCTCTCCGCCGATAACCGGATCGTCTTCTCCTGCTATAAAAAATATTGGAAGATTTTTATTTCTGGCTTTATATTCATCTTTTTTAAATGCCTTATCTACCAGGTTAAATAAATTTTTAAATCCGTTTATTGTAAAAATATATCCGCAAAGCGGGTTTTTATTGTATTCTTTGACTTTTGATATGTCACTGTTTAGCCATTTATTCATTATGGGTTCTTCAAATTTATCATTGAATGAGTTGAAAGCCAATCCATTGATAAATTTACTTCTATGATGTTCGCCTTTCATTTTCCCGATTAGCGATGAGATGCCTAGACCCATTTTTGCCATTGGATTTTTATATGGTGCACCGCATAATATCATCCCATTTATTTCATTGTCATGTTCTTTCAAATAATTCCTTGCCACTAACGTACCCATACTATGAGAGAAAATATAATAAGGTATATCTTTATATTCTTCTTTGATATGTTCAGTTATGATATGAAAATCTTCGACGATCATGTCTCCGCTGTCGTCATAAAAATACCCTAAGTCCTTATCTTCGATTATACTTTCTCCGTGACCTCTGTGGTCGTTGATAACGGTTATATATCCGTTATTTGTAAGATAGTCCATAAAGTCATAATATCTTTCCTTATGTTCTGCCATGCCGTGGGCGATTTGAACAATACCCTTGATATTATCTTCCGGTATTTTCATATAACATGATATTTTTAATTTTCCATCACTTGAGTCCACTGAAAATGATTTTTCTTTCATTTTGATTTACCTCACTTATAATTAAAGTATATCTTTTTTGTAAGGATTTAAATGCCATTTTTTATATTATAACATAAATAATATTTATTATAAAATTAATGATACTATATATGTGATTAAGGTTATTAGCTAAGAGTCAATTTAAAATTGGAGTTCATCATATAAAAATAAAAAGAAGTGAATACACTTCTTCTTTATTTTATTTCTTATTGTACATATTCATTGCTTTGTCTAAATCTTTATCCAGAGCAGTAAAAATAGCCTTACTTGTCATGATAACCATATCTTTTATAACCGGAAGTTCTTCTGCACTGAATCTTCCTAGAACATAGTTTACCAAGTCTCCGTGTTCGGGACTTCCCACTCCCATTCTGAACCTTGGGAAATTTTTTGTCCCGATTTCTTTCACTATGGATTTCATCCCGTTATGGGTCCCGGGGCCTCCGTTTTTCCTTATCCTTAACTTTCCCTTTGGAAGTTCAATATCGTCATATATGACAAATATATTTTCTTCGGGTATTTTAAAATAATCTTTAAATAATTTTACGCTTTCTCCGCTTAAGTTCATATATGTTCTCGGTTTGATCAAAAACACTTCTTCACCTGCCAGCTTGCCTTTTCCATAGTCGGCTTTGAACTTTGTTTTATTTATTTTTATATTGTATTCGTCACTTATATAATCTACTGTTTCAAAACCTATGTTATGTCTTGTAAGGTTATATTCACTTCCTATATTTCCAAGTCCAACTATTAAGTACATGTTTATATTTTTCTCCTAAATTTTAATCAGCTTATACATTATATCATTTATTATTAGTTTTTTTAATATGTATTTATTCATTTATTCTTTTTATTATTGCTTCGCTTACCATTTTTACCATTCCCGTCATTGATGTTATCGCCATGATAGCAACCTTGCTTACATCGTCTATAATATCTTCTTGATTACTTACGATCGGCTTGATACTGCTTTTTTCTTTTAATCTGCTCTGTCCGATTATATCTTTACTGTATGGCACAAATTCGTTAATTACCTGCATATATAATCCTCCTTTTATTTTATAATATTTAAAATGTTTAATAATGGTGATTTTAATATGCTTGAATATGTTTTATCTTTTAAGTATATATTGGGGTATGTTATAATAAGTAAAATCATAGGAGAACTATTATGTATAATATTATTCAAGAAATTTTTAATAATTATCAGATAAGAAAAAGCTATAATGATAAAAGTAAATTCATTGAATATCTCAAAACTATTTTTAATAAATTTGAAATTAAATTTAATATAGATAATCATGGGAAAATAATCAAAAGCAGGAACATTACAGTAGGGGATATAAGTGATGCGGATATCATTCTAACAGCTCATTATGATACTTGTGCAGTGCTTCCTTTCCCTAATTTTATAACGCCTAAGAATATATTCATATATATCTTATATTCTTTGTTTTTGGCTTTTTTAATGGTAGTCACCGCATCTGCATGTGCCTTTATTTCAAACCTCTTATTTCATAAAGCTTTTATATCAAGGTTTGTTTATATGTTTGTTGTTTTCTTAGATATTTATTTATTGATATTCGGGAAGTCCAATAAACATACCGCAAATGATAATACATCAGGGGTAATAACTTTATTGAGTATAATGCACGGCATAAAAACAGAAGATAGAAATAAAGTAGCTTTTGTTTTTTTTGATAATGAAGAGGTGGGACTTGTCGGTTCGTCGCAATTTAAGAAAAAGTATAGGGATTTAGACGATAAGCTCATAATTAACTTTGACTGTGTATCCGATGGGGATAATATTATGTTTGTATGCTCTAAAAAAGCAAAATTTGATAAAATATTTGAAGTTTTAAAGGAGAACTTAAATATAGAAAAAGAGCATTATAAAAAGAATGTATTGATAGAAAGTACAAAAAACACTTTTTATCCTTCGGACCAAATGCTTTTTAAAAAGAGCATAGGTGTAGCGGCACTGAAAAAGAAAAGGATAATCGGATATTATATGGATAAAATACATACAAATAAAGACATTGTCTTTGATAAAAAGAATATTGATTTTATAAGTAAAGTTTTAATAAATGTAATTGAAAGCAAAAAATAAAAGCCTTATGGGGCTTTTATTTTTTTAACGCTTTTATTATGAGCATCATAGGTCTTCTAAGTTCATCTTTCATTCCGGGTATACTCAACATATCCGGATCGGGTTTCGGTTCTATAATATTAATGATTTCAAAATTTTTATTTATTAAAGTATTTAAATAGGTAGTCATTGTTCTGTGATATTTAGATACTTCTTCTCCTAAAAATTTTGTGGTTCTTATTCCTTCATCGAAATAATTATCAACCGGCCAATGCAAGTTATTATCGTATTCATCGGTAATCCATTCTTCGTTTCCTTCTGCAGTAAAAATAGGATGTTCAACAGAAAATATAAAATATCCGCCTGTTTTTAATACATTATAAACATTGTTGATTAAATCATTAAAAGATTTTATGTAATGAATCGCTAGTGAACTTAATACGATATCAAAGCTTTCTTTTTCATAATCTATATTTTCAATCGGCTTACATTCATATTTAATATTATCTGCATTATTTATCTTTTGTGCTTCTTTTAGCATATTATAAGATATATCTATACCTACGATATTTTTAGCACCCTTATCATGAGCATATTTACAGTGCCATCCAAAACCGCATCCTAAATCAAGAAGAGTTTTGTTTTTTAAATCCGGAAGTATTTTTTTTAACTCATGCCACTCTCCCGCACCCGCTAAACCTTTTTTAGACCTATCCATGTTTTTATATTTATTAAAAAATTTTTCGTCGTCATATTTGTTTTCTCTCATAAATTCTCCTTAAAATAAAAAAGCCATTATAAGGCTTTTTAATCTTTCATTTTTTCTTCTCGTTCCATTATTAAATAATTTCTTGCATTAACGGTATTGGGGTGTAGGAGATATCCCTTTTTAAGAATAGATAAAATAGTTCTGTTAAGAGACATGACGATTGCTTTATCGAGATTTTCATATGCTACTTCTCTTACTTCTTCCACGCCTTCATAGTTTCTGGTTTCTTCGATCACATCGGCAAGGAATATTATTTTTTGTAATAATGTCATATTTTCTTTGCCTGTTGTATGATATTCAATTGCATTTAAAATATCTTCGTCCGTTACGTTGAACTTGAATTTTGCCATTACTCTTCCGGCTTTTCCGTGAAGTAATGCAGTATTTTTTCTTTCTATATCGTCCAATTTGATATACTGTTTAGATAATATATCTATCATTGCTTCCGGTTCCATATTTTTGGCACAGTCATGTAAAAGTGCGGCAAGAGAGGCTTTTTCAGGATCTGCTCCATAGTTCTTTGCAAGCTTGACGGCTTCACGTTGTGTAGCTAATGTATGAATATATCTGTCTTCTTTTAAAAGTGTTTTGAGTGTTTGTTTTATGCTGGTATATTCTTTCATTTTTTCTCCCTTAGTCATCATAATATAAATTATTCTTTATAATATATTCTGCCACTTTTTTAGGAATTTTTAAAGAGTTATTTGATAAAATATTATTTCTTATTTCACTGGAAGACAAATCGATCATCTTGAAGTTCTTTAATATGTTTATATTTATATCATATTTATTGTTTAATTCATTTACTTTATCTTTAAGTTCCGATGATTTATACGGATTTCTGCCGGCAATAATGAAATCTACTTCTTTTAAAAGCTTTTCATAATCTTTCCATTTATGAAGTTCGAATATTAAGTCTGCTCCTCCGATGAAATATAAATCATTATATTTATTTTTTAAATATTCAACAGTATCGATAGTATAACTTATACCTTTTTTATCAACTTCATAAGTGTCGATTTCAAAATCGCTATGATCTTCAATCGCAAGTTCTACCATCTTTACTCTATCTTCTATAGAAACTTTACTTTTGTTTTCTTTTATGGGATTTATACTGTTAGGTATAAATATGACTTTATCCAAATCAAACTCATTTTTTCCCGCAAGCGCCAAGTTAATATGTCCGTTATGTATCGGATTGAAACTTCCGCCGATAAAACCAACTTTCATTTTATCTCCTAGATGTTATATTTATTCTTATCAGGATTTCTTCTGTAAAGTACAAAAGTACTTCCGATTGTAATAACTACTTCACTGTTTGTCTTCTCTGCTAAATACTCTGCTGATTCTCTTACATCTTCAAGAGAGTTTTGTTGTATTTTTCCTTTTACTAATTCTCTTACTTTTAGAGCATCATCGGCTTGAGTGACAATATTATCACTCATTCCGTCTTTGCCGATGTGTATTATAGGCTGCATCTTGCTTGCTTCTTTTTTTAATAAACTTCTTTCTTTGCTATTCATTTTTCTACTTCCTATTTATAATATTCAAATTCAAATCCTTCGATGTTTACCGTGTCTCCGTCTGAAATACCCATTTTTTCAAGTTCTGCAAAAATACCTTTGTTTTTAAGAACTCTTTGAAAATAGGTACTTGATTCATAGTCTTCCAGATTAACGGAATTTATAAGCCTTCTCATCATTTTTCCTTCAACATAATAAGTTCCGTTTTCTTTTTCGATTTTGTATTCTTTTTCTGCTTTTGGTGCATATAATACTTTTTCTTCTGTTGTAAAGAATAATGGTGTTCTTTCTATCGTTGGCAGTATCTCTACTATATAATTCATTATTTTATCCAGTCCGTCATTCATTGCCGCACTTGAGTCAAATACTTTATATCCTTTTTGTTCAAAGTAAGTTGTTAAATCTTTAATTATTTCTTCCTTATTGTCAATATCAATAAGGTCGGTTTTATTTAAAACAATTATTTGTGGTCTTTCTTTAAGTTTCTCTGCATATAGAGATAATTCATTATTTATTATATCAAAATCCTTTTTGGGATCTCTTCCTTCTACTCCCGAAGCGTCGAGAACATGTACGAGAAGTCTTGTTCTTTCAACATGTCTTAAAAATTGATGTCCGAGCCCCTGCCCCGAACTTGCACCTTCTATAAGTCCCGGGATATCTGCTAAAACAAATTCTTCACTGTTTTTATACTTAACAATACCTAAATTAGGTGATAACGTTGTAAAGTGATAATTGGCTATTTTAGGAGTGGCATTTGTTACCATAGAGAGAATCGTGGATTTTCCAACATTGGGAAATCCGATAAGTCCCACATCGGCTATTGTTTTCAGTTCCAGAATAAGATTTTTTTCTTCCGCTTCATCGCCGGGTTTTGCGAATTTGGGAGACTGTCTTGTCGAAGTAGCAAAATGCTGGTTACCTCTGCCGCCTCTTCCTCCGTTAAGTACCGTTATTTCCTGATTGTCTACTACCATATCACATATAAGCGCTCCGGTTGCCGAATCAAAAATAACAGTCCCTACGGGAACTTCTATTATTATATCTTTTCCGTCTTTACCGCTCATATTGCTCCTGCTGCCGTTTTCTCCGGCTTCTGCGGCAAACTTTCTTTTGTAGCGGAAAGCTTCAAGTGTGTTTAAAGCTGAGTTACTTTTAAAAATAACATTTCCGCCTTTTCCTCCGTCTCCGCCTGAAGGTCCTCCGTTCGGAACATATTTTTCTCTTCTGAAAGCGACTGCTCCGTCTCCGCCCTTACCGCTTTTAACATTTATACTAACTTTATCTACAAACATAATTATTTTCCTTTATAAAAAATTAAACTCCACACACTTAGTATGGAGTTTATTATTTAAAATATTCTATTGAGCCTTAGGGTAAACACTAACTTGTTTTCTTGTTTTGCCTTTTCTTTCGAATTTAACAACTCCGTCAGCTTTAGCAAATAATGTGTCATCTCCGCCAATTCCTACGTTAACTCCTGGATAAATTCTAGTTCCTCTTTGTCTAACTATGATATTTCCAGCTAAAACATATTGACCGTCACCTTTTTTAGTACCAAGTCTTTTTGATTCACTGTCTCTACCATTCTTTGTACTACCCATTCCTTTTTTATGAGCGAATAGTTGTAAGTTATCTAAATTAAATTTAATCATTTTTATTCCTCCGTGATATTTAGTTTTATAAACTCAGGGTTTTCTTCTTCGATTCCTTTAACTGAAAGCATAAAACTTTTTGTAAGTATATCGGATTTTAATCTTTTATCTTTATCTTTTTCATTTACTTCTATTAAAGTAAATCCCTCCGATATATCTGCTTTGATATTTGCCTTAGCTATTTCCGTTAAAGCATTTATAAGGGATATAGTTAAAGTTGAAATACTGCAGCATATCAAGTCTTTTCCTTTTTCATTGCTTTCGGCGTGTCCGCTGAGTTTAATCGTTTCAATAAAATCAGATTTTATATCAATGCTGATATCAATCATTATTCAGCTGCTTTTTCTTCTTTTTTTACAAGACCGGTTATTTCGATTTGTGTATATGGTTGACGGTGTCCTTGTTTTCTTCTGTAGTCTTTCTTAGCTTTATACTTATAGATAATAACTTTTTCGCTCTTACCTTGTTCAAGTATTTTTCCTTCTACCTTATAGCCTTCTACTAAAGGTGCACCTACTAACATATTTCCGTCTTCGTTTACAAACAATACTTCATCAAAAGTAACTTTCTTTTGATTTTTTCTTTTTGGAACGATTTTTTCAACGTTTATAACGTCGCCTTTTTGTACACGGTATTGTTTACCGCCTGTTTTAATAATTGCATACATATCTTTTACCTCCACTATCCTGTCTCGCCGTCCAAGGTGTGAATCATCAACTTCTTTTTACCTTATTCAGTGCGGATACATGCTTAAATAGTATATCATCAAGGATTTATTATGTCAATGATTAAAAAGTTTTTTTATATTATTTTATTTTTTTGGATCTTAATAAACTATATTTGATACTAAGAGTTTAAAGTTTATATTTTTAATATCTAAAACTCTATTTATGTACACTTTTTTTGTTGTATAATATATATGTAATTATTTAGAGAAAAATATTTTATATGTTGATTACATATTGAGAATAGAGGAAATTATGGACAAATATACTTTGATTTTTCATTTTATTATTGTTTTTGAGATCGTATTTTTAAATATATATAATACGTATAAATGGACCACATTAAAAGTTTCTAAAAAAATGTTTTTTATAGTTATGTCTCTAAGCAGTATTTTGATTATTTTGATTATTCAAAGTATTTTATCTAAATTCAGTTTTTATGGAAATGGGAACGGCATGTTTAATTTGCTGGGGTTCGTATTTTTAATTCCTTTAAATTTTTTATTAAAAGAGTCAGTTACCAGAGTTCTTGAAATAATGTGTACAACATGGATATTTACAAGTTTGATATTTTTCTTTTCCGTTCAAATTTCATTGTGGTTATTTCCGTCTGATTTTGTGTTTAGCTCCTTATTGATCCAGACTGCTCTATTTATTGTTGGTGAACCTATCTATACTAAAATGTTCGTACCTAAATATATCTTTTTGCTAAGGCAGTTAAATAATAAAAAAAATAACTATTTGGGATGGACGGCATTATCCGGATTTATTTGTATAAATCTATTTAATGTATCAATCATAAGTAATTTTAAGTTATTTTATATACTTACGATAATTTGTATGGGGATAGTGATTTTTAATAGTTATATTATTTTATATGAATATATAAACGCCGATTACGGCATAAAAAAATTAGGAAAAAAAGTTTATTACGATACTCTTACAGGTTTATTGAACAGAGAGGCATTGTTCTTTTATGGTGAAGAGCTTATAAAAAATAATAAGAAATTTCAAATACTTTTTTTGGATTTAAATAATTTTAAGACTGTAAATGATAAATTCGGACATCAAATCGGAGATAAATATCTAAAAGGTTTTTCTGATGATCTATCAAATTTATGTAATAACTTTAACAGTAATGCTTATAGGATATCGGGAGATGAATTCGTTGTAATAGCAGCACAAGGTAATGGTTTGGAGCTAAAAAACAAATTGGAATCATTTGAATTTGAGGAATATTATGAGGGATTGAAGTTTAAAGGTTTTTGTATTGGGTATTCTTCATACCCTTCGGACGGTGATACCATGGATATTCTTTTAAATCATGCAGATGAGAAAATGTACGAAAAGAAAAAATTAATTCATCCTGATGTTTCTCATAAAAGTATTGCGCGAAGTTAAGAATACATAAAATAAATTTTTATAATATTAAAATTTCAATAAATATTAAAAGGCGAAAATAATTATGTTTTACATATATAAAAATATAAAAATCCATTATGAAATCATCGGAGAAGGTAAGCCTGTTATAATACTTCATGGACTGGGGTGTGATTCAAATCAAATGAAAGGCTGCTTGGAACCTATATTTAAAAACCATAAAAATCACAAACGTGTTTATATTGATTTGCCTGGTATGGGTAAATCCGATGATTTACTGAAATATGCTTCATCCGATAAAATTTTAGAAATCATACTATCGTTTATCGAAAATATAGTAAGTGAAAAATTCTTGATTATCGGAGATTCTTTCGGCGGTTATTTGGCAAGAGGCGTTTTGTCTAAATTAAATAAAAAGGTAGATGGCATTATGTTACTTTGTCCTGTGGTAATACCAAATGAGAAAAATCGAAACCTACCAAATTCAAAAGTAAAATTTATAGATGAAAATTTTATAAATGAACTTGATAATAAATATAAGAATGATTTTTTAGAGTACGGAGTAATTGTCGATCGTAAAGTTTATGATAGATATGTAAAGGAAATACAGCCTGGATTAAAAATATCAGATGAGGATTTTATAAATTTACTAAAAGAAAATTATGACTTTTCATTTGATGTAGATAATGAAATTCATAAGATTAAATATAATAAACCTGCTTTATTTATTACCGGACGTCAAGATAATTGTGTCGGATATAATGATTTATGGAATTTAATGGGAGATTACAAAAGAGCTTCTTTCTCTGTTATAGATATGGCAGGGCATAATCTTCAAATTGAACAGCCACAAATATTTAATGCATTAGTTGATAGTTGGTTATATAGTATAGAAAATTATCGTATTTAAAAGTATTATTATAGTGTCATAGAATAGTAATATTAAAAAAGAGAAATGATATTAAAGACTATAATCATTTCTCTTTTTTATTACATTTTTAAAAATGCGTCTATAAATATATTTATATCTCCGTCCATTACTGACTGTACATTTGAGGTTTCAGTTTTTGTTCTATGGTCTTTTACCATGCTGTAGGGATGAAATACATATGACCTTATTTGATTTCCCCATGCGATCTGTCCGTAGTCGCCTTTAATTTCGTCTATTTTTTCTTTATGTTCTTCCATTAATATTTTATATAGTTTTCCTTTTAAGATTTTCATTGCAGTTTCTTTATTTTGAAATTGACTTCTTTCATTTTGACATGATACTACTATTTTTGTTGGAAGATGTGTTATTCTTACTGCGGAATCGGTTTTATTTACATGCTGTCCTCCCGCACCGCCTGCACGGTAGGTATCTATTTTTAAATCACTTGGGTTTATTTCAAGATTTATATCTTCTTTTATTTCGGGTTCAACGTCGACGGATGCAAATGACGTATGCCTTCTGCTGTTACTGTCAAAAGGCGATATCCTTACGAGTCTGTGTACTCCTTTTTCTCCTTTTAGATATCCGTATGCATTATCGCCGCTGATTAAAAGTGTAACGCTTTTTATGCCCGCAATATCTCCCGGGAGCTGCTCTAATATTTTTATTTTAAATTTTCTTTTTTCAGCAAATCTTATAAACATCCTAAGCAGCATTTCAGCCCAATCCTGGCTTTCTGTTCCTCCCGCACCCGGATGAATTGATAATATTGCATTGTTTGAATCATATTCTCCCGATAATAATGTATCTATGGTGAAAACTTTAAGCTCTTTTTCAAGTTCCAATAATTCTTCCATTGCACTATCCGCTTCATTTTGTGAAAAATCTTCCTGTAGCATTTCCACAAGTACACTTATATCATCTTTTTTATATTCTAGAGAAGAATATGAATTTATTTGAGATTTTAATGATTTTACTTCCTTAAGTATTTTATTCGCTTTATCATTTTCGTTCCAAAAGCTTTCATCATTCATAAGAGTTTCTTTTTTAACCAACTCGTCTTTTAATGATTTAATATTTATAGAACCAGCAATATCCGAAAGTTCTTTATCTATATCGTCTAATAAGTTTTTAAGCTCTATTAGTTCAGCCATTTTAATACTTCCTTTGTATTTAAATTTAGTATATTTATTATATATTAAATCTTTGGTTTTAACAATATATACATTATGTCATGATGTAAAAGTTACATAAAAAAGTTAAATTTTATAATAAATAATCTGACGGAACATTTGCTTTCATTTTAAAACCATAAAAAATAAATCAAATTAAAAATTCACAAAGCAGTACTATGACAACATTATAATCTTTATAATATTTATATAAATGTAAAGGTTACAATAGGGTAAACATAATTACCTTTTGAAAATTTACTTATATTTTCATAACCTTTTTTTCTTTTTTTACACGAAACTACTTGTAATTAATTAAAGTATAATATATAATGCACTTATCATAAAAACAAGTGTTATAAAAAGTAAGGAGAAATTACATATGTTATATTTAATTGATGATGCTAATATTGAAAGTATCAAAACTATTACACAATATTTTCCAATTCATGGGGTAACAACCAATCCAAGTATTATTGCTGCAAACGGAGAAAATGTTTATAAAAAAATAAAAGCGATCAGAGACGTGATCGGTCCCGACCTTGAACTTCATGCTCAAGTTTTAGAATCAACTTGTGATGAAATAGTAAAAGAGGCTATCAGACTAAGAGATGCAGTAGGCGGAAACTTCTTTGTAAAAGTTCCGGTAACAGGTGAAGGACTTAAGTCTATAAGCGTACTAAAAGAATTAGGCTTTAACGTAACTGCTACAGCTATCTTTACGGCTCAGCAAGCACTGCTTGCTTCAACAGCAGGTGCTGACTATGTAGCTCCATACGTAAACAGAATCGATAACTTCTCTTCTGACGGTATTGGTGTTGTAGGTGATATCGTAAACCTATTCGAAATGTATGGTAAAGATACAAAAGTTTTAGCTGCAAGCTTTAAAAATACACAGCAAGTATACAATGTAGCTATGGTTGGTTCTCATGCCGCTACAATCAGCTGTGACTTATTTGAACAACTTATTTATCATCCATTAACAACTTCTGCTATAATGGAATTTGAAGAAAAAGGTGCAGAATATTATACTTACGAAAAATAGTAATTATTAATTAAAATATTATTGTATAATTTGAGTGGATATTTTATCCACTCTTTTTTATTACGAAAAACCAATGAGGGAAACGATTATGAAATTCAGAAATAAAATATTCAGCGTTATATTGACTATATTGATTTTATTTTTAATACTAATACCTTCTGTGTCGGCACAAACATTATCCCAAAACGATAATTCTTTAAAAGCTCATTTCATTGATGTAGGTCAGGGCGACAGTATTTTTATTAAAAATAACTCGGAAAATATGCTCGTTGATACCGGTAATTCTCTTGGCGGAGATAAAGTAATAAACTATTTAAATAAAATAAAAGTAAGTAAAATAGACAGGCTTGTGATCACTCATCCTGATATAGATCATATGGGCGGTGCTATAAAAATCGTTGAACACTTTGGAAATATCGAGAATGGTGTAATGATTTCTTCAGTTATGGAAGGCGAAAATGCCGAGGCAAAAGAAACTTACGGCAAATTGATGAAATTACTTGAAGATAAAAACATAGATGTTATCAAAGTCAAAACCGATTATGCTTTTAATGTAGGTGAAATAAAGAACAAAGTTCTATATGGTGAGACGGATTTAGCCGGTAATGATGCCAGCCTTGTTTTAGATGTAAGTTATTTAGGCAGAAATTTACTTCTTACAGGTGATATGACCAGCAGTGTAGAAAATATTTTATTAAATGAAAATTTAGTCAAACATTATGATGTACTCAAAGTAGCTCATCATGGGGCTAAGACTTCAAGTTCAATTCCCTTTTTGAATAAAGTCAAACCGACTTTCTCAATCATCGGTGTAGGTAAGAATAGTTACGGACATCCCACAAAAGAGACTATAAACAATTTAACAAAAGTGGGTTCTAAAATTTATCGTACAGACAGGGACGGAAGTGTTTTAGTCACTATTGATGATAAAGGAATTAATGTTACAAAGGAAAAGGCAGAGTGTCCAAGCACAGGTATTAGTGTTACTTCATCTGCTAGTATGTATCTTTCTGAAAAGAAAACAATTAAGGCAAGTTTAACTCCCGATTATTCTACAGATAAAATCACATTTTCCAGCAGTAATACAAAGATTGCTGTAGTTTCTTCTTCCGGTGTCATAACCGGTAAGAAAGTAGGTAAGTGTTATGTTTACGCAAAGTCGACTTCGGGTAAAATCGCTAAATGTCTCGTTACTGTAAAAGCACCGATATTGTCGGTATCCAAGAAGAAAATAAGTTTATATACAAGTTTTGGTACGAGTATAAAAGGAAGTGCAAAGCCGTCTTCATATGTTAAGTTTAAATCTTATAATAATAAAATCGTAACTGTAAGTTCAAAAGGAACAATTAAAGCAAGAAGAGCAGGAAAGACGTATATTTTAGTTTATTCTTCTCTCGGAAGAAAAGTAAAAGTTCCGATTACCGTTAAACAATCTAAACTTAAATTATTTAAGAAGACCGGGAAAATAATTGCAGGTAAGAAAGCAAAGATAAAAGCAAAATGCAGTCCAAAGAATAAAATAAAATTTGTATCTTCAAATAAAAGAATAGCGACGGTTAACAGTAAAGGTATTGTTACCGGTAAGAAGGCAGGAACGACAACAATTAAAGTGAAGGCAAACGGAATCACTTTAAAGTATAAAATAAAAGTTTTAAGCAAGTCCCATTTGACAGTATATATTTCCAATAGAAAAAGTACTTGTTATCATTACAGTAAAACATGTTTAAAATCTCCAAAGAAAACAACCTTAGGTAAGGCAAAGAAAGCCGGGTATTTACCTTGTAAAAGATGTGTTAAATAACAAAAAAATAAAAATAGCACTATATAGCAAGTGCTATTTTTTATTTAATATAAAACTTCAAAAGATGTTTCATTTTCTATAACATCAATATTATCTACTTTCATAGAAGCAATATAGATAAAACGGTCATATTTTAATTTTTTAATAACTTCGTCTATAAGATGTGCTTCGCCCTGAAATTCAGCTTCGACATTTCCGTTATTTAAGTTTTTAACAAATCCTGTCAGACTAAGTTTTCTGGCTTCTTTATAAGCGGTGTATCTAAATCCTACGGCTTGTACTCTACCTTTAAAAATATAATGTTTTCTTATTTTCATAATAAAAACCTCTCTTAATATCTGAAACAGTTTTTTTCATGGTCATTTATTATTCCGATGGATTGAAGGTAGGAGTAAATAATGATAGTTCCCACATATTTCATTCCGCGTTGTTTTAAATCTTTTGATATGGTATCGGATAATTCATTATGGGTCGGCATATTATCATCGATGTTTTTTATGATTTTACCATTTGTAAAGCCCCATATATAATCCTTGAAACTTCCGAATTCATTTTGTATCTTTATAAATATTTTTGCATTGTTTATTGCTGCATTTATTTTATTCTTATTTCTAACTATATCTTTGTTATTTAATAATTCATCTATTTTATTTTCATCGTATTTAGAAACTGTTATTACATCAAAATCGTCAAAAGCTTTTCTAAATGCTTCTCTCTTTTTTAGTATCGTTATCCATGACAGACCTGCCTGAAATCCCTCAAGGATAAGCATTTCAAATAGCTCTTTATCATCATATGTAGGTACGCCCCACTCGTTATCGTGATAATCGATATAAATTTCAGAATTCAAATCTACCCATTTGCATCTTTTTATGTTTTCTTCTTTCATATAATACCTTCCACCGTTTATTATGAATATTATATCAAAAATAAAAAAAGATGTACATTAATGTACATCTTAATAATTTATTTATAAACTTCTTTTAATTTTTCCACTATATCATATGCTACTTGATTTATTGACTGGCTGCCTGCAACAAGAACAAAATCACCCGGTTTTGCATTATTTACTACATAATCTCTTATATCACTAAATTCACTTATTACCCTTGAAGGTATATTGTATTTTTCTATTACTTTGTTGGCTATATCCTCAGAATAAATATTCCATTCGTTATCTTCTCTGTCAGAATAAATATCATTTAAAATCAGTTCGTCCGCACCTTTCATTGCTTCTACAAACTCATCAAATAAAAGGAATGTCCTGGAGTAAGTATGTGGCTGGAATATTACAAACAACTTATTATGTTCGTAGTTTTTACAAGCATCAATGGTAACCTTTAGTTCTGTTGGGTGATGGGCATAGTCTTCAATAACGGTAATGTCATTAACTATACCTCTTTTTTCAAATCTTCTTTTGGCTCCGGTAAACTCTTTGAAACTGTCATTTATTACTTCCTTATCTATCATAAAGAAATCGGATACCGCTACTACGCTTAAAGCATTTAAAACATTATGTTCACCAGGGATATTTAGTTCGAACTTATGATAGAATTCTCCGCCCTTATAAACATCGAAATTTGGATTTCCGAATTTATCATAAGTTATATTTTTAGCTACAAAATCATTGCTGTCGGATAGGCCTGCTTTTACGATTTTACATTCTAAACCGTCAAGTATGTCTAAAACATTTTCATCATCTCCGTTTACAACAAGCATACCGTCTTTTGGTGTTATTTCCGCAAATTTTCTAAAAGATTCTTTTATCTGTTCGATGCCGCCTGTAAAGTAGTCTAAATGGTCTTTTTCTATATTTTGGATTGTTCCTACGAAGTGTCTTGAGTGCAAAAAACTATCCACAAATTCACATGCCTCTATAACGAAATAATCACTGTCACCGACTCTTGAGTTCCCGTTTATCTTTTTAAGCGTTCCTCCTATGGATATAGAAGGGTCTAAATCTGCATTCAAAAAAACCAAAGACATTAATGACGATGTCGTTGTTTTCCCATGTGTTCCGCTTACCGCGATAGTTCTTTTATAATATCTGCTGATGAGGCCGAGAAAAACAGAACGTTCAAGCTCTAATATACCTTTATTTTTTCCTTCTACTCTTTCAGGGTTATTTTCTCTTATCGCTGCTGAATATACGATTAGATCAATATCATCAGTTATATTTTCTTTATTATGCCCTATAATTACTTTAATTTCATTTTTTTCCAATTTTTCTGTGTATACACAAGGTCTCATGTCTGAACCTAAAACATCTTTTCCGTTAATTTTGGACATGAGTGCAAGACCCGACATGCTGGTTCCGCCAATTCCTATAAAATATATTTTTTTTATATTCTCTAAATCTATATTCATAATTAATTCACCGCCGTATAATTTTATCTTAAATAAATATAATATACATTTTACTATGTTTTTATTATTTTTACAATATGTATTTTATTGTATATAATTATAGTTAAATATACTAATAAAATATATGCTTTCAATTTAAAAATATAACTATTAAAGAAGCTCTAAATCCCTTATGTATAGCCTATGTAATCGTTGTTGCAATTACAAAATTTATGATGTATAATGTTTATAACAGATTAAAGGGAGGAAACGTATAATGCAAATAACAGACATTAGGGTAAGGAAGACATATGATGAAGGTAAGATGAAAGCAATTGTATCAGTAACATTTGACGATCAGTTTGTTATTCATGACATCAAAATTATTGAAGGGGATAATGGTATATTTATTGCTATGCCGAGCAGAAAGATGCCTAATGGGGAATTCAAAGATATTGCACATCCTATAAACCTTGAAACCAGAGTCGATATTCAAAATAAGGTTTTAAAAGCTTATGAAGAAAAATTACAGGAATTGGAAAATGAAGTTGAAGAGTAGTTTTTCCAAAAAGGCAGTTCTCTATTAGGGGAGCTGTTTTTTTGTATGAAAAGAGGGAATTATGAATAAGAAGAGATTTTTGATTTTAATAACATTGATATTTGCTGTCATGATATTATATGCCCTTAAGTATTTCGGATATATACCAACTAAATCGTATACTTTAAAAGAGCTTGGTATAAAAGAGATAAAGTCGGGTATTGATAAAGATAAGGACGGAATAGATGATTATAAGGATATAATGCTCGGTGCCAGGGAGTATGTAATGACAAAACCCCAATATAAAAGTGCATATTATAAAGACGGATATCCTCCGAAAGGCGAGGGTGTATGTACCGATGTGATATGGTATGCTTTTAAAAAAGCGGGATATGATTTAAAAGATTTGGTCGATAAGGATATTAAAAATAATACAAAAGATTATTATAGAGTTGATGGTTCTCCAGACCCTAATATCGATTTTAGAAGAGTACCGAATTTATTAGTATTTTTTAGAAAGAACGCACTTTCTCTTACAACAGATATAACAAAAGTAGACCAGTGGCAGCCCGGGGATATAATAACATTTTCAGATAGCCATATAGGGATAGTATCGGATAAGAGAACTAAAAACGGAGAAATACTTATAATACATCAAAGTAAGTTTGAGAAAAAGGAAGTGTATGCAAGATATAGGTATAATGATATCAGCGGCCACTTCAGATGGATATATAAAAAATAAGACCTTCGTAAAGAAGGTCTAAGGATTTATTAAGTAAAGAATTGTATATATTATTTAGTCACTTTTATCATATCCCTGTCATTTTGTTTGTGGATAAAATTACTGATGGGTTTATAAATAATAAATGTTACTAAACAATTGATACCTGCTTTAAGTAAGTTAAATGGAATTACAGCTACGGGAAGGGAAGCTATTACCGCATCCATAGGCATTCCGTAAAAATTGGTTGTGATAAGCAGATTTGCCGGGATCATTACTATTACCATTGATAATGCTCCCAAAATCAAACCTATCATTGCACCTTTTTTTGTTTTATTCTTTCTATATACGAGTGCGGTTACTCCAACCAAAGCGCTGCTTGAAATAATATGCATAAGTGCTCCTACCCAGCCGTTCATAGCGCTTACAGTCATAGCTTGGATCGAACTTGAGATAATGACTGCTAGGATCCCTACTACAGGTCCGAATTGCAGTCCTGCAATCAATAATGGGATATCCATCGGTTCATACTCAAGCCATGCTGCCGATGGCATAATAGGGAATCTTATGATTAACATAAGTACTATTGATAATGCAATAAGCATTGATACTGTTACAAGTCTTCTAGTGTCTTTCATTTTTTCTATACCTCCTAAATTTAAGGTATACATAAAAAAATAGTAATTACCCTTCAGGAAATTACTAAAAAAATACTTTATGTATCCTCTCTCATCCGGACTTTACCGTCGGTAAAGGAATTTCACCTTTTCAGCTTGCGCTCGCAGACTTTAACTGCCGGTAGGGAATTGCACCCAACCCTGAAGATTGTTCTCCTTTATTATAATATATTTTTATTTTATGTCAATATAATTACATTATAAATAAAATTATTTTAAATTATGTAGACTTAATGGATGAAATTGGTAAAATATATAAGTGGGCATAGTTATCTGATATAGAATATTGACATTAAAGTATGGGAGAAAGTATATGTTTGTTTCCTTTTGTGTTCTAAATATATTTATTTATATTTTTATTGATTTGGGATGTGTATTTACGCGTCCTTTTTTATTACAAAAATTTAAGTAAATATTTAATAGTTATTTTTATATGCAGATACTACTTTGTGCCACTAAACTTGAAAGGAGGTGATAGAGTAAAAAATATTTGGGTTTTTATCTATGAAAATAATTAGAAAAGGAGGTGTAAAAATGCAATTAAGAGACTCACTAAATAGAAGGATCGTTGAATTATGTGACGAAAGAGGACTATCTATTAATAAACTTGCGAATATGTCGGCAATTCCGCCTACTACGGTTTATAGTATGTTTGACGGTAAATGCGGTAATCCAAGTTTTAAAACTATTAAAATGATTTGTGATAGTTTGGATATGGATATAAAAGATTTTTTTGATTCTGAACTATTTATCAATTTAGAAAAAGGTTTTAAATAGAATGTTCAAAGGTTTGTTTGTCAGAGGGATAAAAATCCCTTTGACAATTTTAATTTTAAAGGAGAAAATAAAATGCACGCAATATATAAAAGTGATACTAGTCTCATTAGTGCCATAACAAAAAGAATAATAAGAATAAGTGAAGAGAGGAAAATCTCAATTCACAGCCTTGCGGAAAGTTCGGGAATTCCTCCGACGACTGTATATAGTTTATTTGATGGAAAGAGTCAAAATCCCGGTATAGGTGTTATATACAGTTTATCAAGGGCACTGGATATGAAAATGGACGAGTTTTTCAGTTGTGATGAAATGGAAGAATTGTACAAATCTGAATTAAAATAACTGTTTAAGCAGTTATTATTTGTAGAGAGGAAATTTATTTCCTCTCTTTTTTATTTTATATTGACAAATATATCTGTAACCATTATAATTACATTAATGAAACTGTAACATGTATTGTTACATAAGGAGGATATAGTGAAAAATATATTGATTATAGTGGGGATTGTTATTATTTTGTTTATCAGTTTTAAATATTTTATCCCTAAAGAAGAAAATAAAAGTGCTTATCATAAAATTTCTGCTTTAGAAGCAAAAGAAATGATGGAGCAAGGTAATGTAATTATTTTAGATGTAAGAAGAGAAGATGAATATAAAGGCGGGCATATAAAGAATTCGGTATTAGTTCCAAATGAAACTATCAATAATATGGTATTAAAAGAAATCCCGGACTTAGATAAAACTATTTTAGTGTACTGCAGGTCGGGTAGGAGAAGTAAAGATGCTTCAATGAAGTTAGTTGACATAGGATATAAAAATATATATGATTTCGGCGGGATAATTGACTGGCCTTATGAAATAGAGAAATAATTTTAGGAGGTAATTTATGAATAGTGAATTTTCGGTTTCGGTTCATGCATTGGTTTTTTTAAATCATCATTATAAAGAATTTAAGACAAGTGAAGAAATATCTGAGAATATTTGTATAAATCCCGCAAGAGCAAGAAAAATCCTTTCTAAACTTAAAAAGGCAGGACTGGTAAAGACAAGAGAAGGTTCTGTAAAGGGAGGGTATAGTTTTGTACTCAATGCGGCTAATATCACCTTATTAGACGTTTATGAGGCAATAGGAAACAAGGTGGTAGATATATCTTGGCGTTCCGGAAATGTAAATATGGAATGTCTGATAGCATCCGGTATGGGTGATATTATGGACGGAGTGTATGAAAGATTAGATGAGGTATGTAAAGAAGAATTAAATAAAATAACCATAAAGGATATAGACAGTAAAATATTTAAAAATGGAGAATAGAAATGAAAAAATATGATGATATAATTATTGGATTTGGTAAAGGCGGAAAAACTTTAGCAGGATATTTGGCTAAGAAAGGTGAAAAAGTTGCCGTAATAGAAAAGTCAAATAAAATGTATGGCGGGACTTGTATAAACGTGGGATGTATACCTTCTAAATCCCTTGTTAAAAATGCATCAAAAACAGCACAAATGGGAGATATTTCTTTTGATGAAAAAAGTAAATTATACAAAAAAGCAATCGAAGAAAAAAGAAACTTAACCGAAATGCTTAGAGGTAAAAATTATGATAAATTGAATAATTTGGATAATGTTGATGTCATTAATGCAAAAGCAAGTTTTGAAGATAAAAATATTGTTAAAATAACATATAAAGATAGCGAAGAATTATTACATGCAGATAAAATATATATAAATACCGGTTCGACATCTGTAATCCCTAAAATAGAAGGAATTGAAAATAACCCATATGTATATTTCAGTGATACATTAATGGAACTTGATACTTTGCCCAATAGACTTATTATAATAGGGGGCGGATATATCGGTCTTGAATTTGCTTCTATGTATTCAAACTTTGGAAGTAATGTAACTGTTATTCAAGACGGTGATAAATTCATTCCAAGAGAAGACGAAGATATTGCTGATGAAGTAAAATCATTGCTCGAAAATCAAGGAATGGAAATAAAACTCGGTGCGAAAATAAAAAAATTTACTAAGGACGGTATCGTTTCATATAGTCATAAAGGAAAAGAGTTTAATGACAAGGCAGATGCTATATTAGTTGCTACGGGTAGAAAAGCTAATACAGGTGATTTAAATTTAGAAGCTGCGGGTGTAGAGGTAGATAAACGAGGCGGGATAGTCGTTGATAATAATTTAAGGACTTCAAACAATAATATTTGGGCAATGGGAGATGTTAACGGAGGGCTTCAATTTACATATGTTTCTTTGGATGATTATAGAATAATAGTAAGCGGACTTGAAAATAAAAATAAATATAACCTAAGTAAAAGAGAAAATGTTCCTTACAGCGTATTTATGAACACTCCGTTATCGCGAGTAGGTTTAAATGAAAGAGAAGCCTTAGAACAAGGTTATGACATAAAAGTTCTAAAATTACCGGTAGGTGCAATACCAAAGGCACAAGTGCTTAAGAAACCGTACGGTATTTTAAAGGCTATAATAGATAATAAAACCAATAGGATTCTCGGTACGATGTTACTCTGTGAGGAGTCATATGAAATGATAAATATAGTAAAATTGGCAATGGATCTGGGTGCGGATTATACTATTCTTAAAAATCAGGTGTTTACTCATCCTACTATGAGCGAAGCTTTGAATGATTTGTTTTCATTATAAGTATGAAGAAGGATAATATCTTTCTTTTTTTATTTTATATTAGTTAGGACTTCAAGAAGCGTATTTATTGAACTTTTAAGTTTAATTAAATCTTCTTTACTTAATTTTTGTTCGAGTAAATCTATAAACTCTTTATTATTATATATATTCTCTTCTATGTAATTCATTTCTATTTAAAATAAATAAAAAAGAACCTAAAATTAGGTTCTTTTTTATTTGGTTTCATATTGATTTAATTATTTGCTTGCTGCGTCGATTTCATCAAACATAGCTTGTGTTTTTGAAATACCAAGTCTAGAACAGCCTGCTTTCAAGAAAGCTTCAGCATCTGCTACATTAGCAATACCGCCGGCTGCTTTGATTTGTACTCTTGTTGTATCAATGTTTTCTTTCATTATAGCTACATCTTCAAGTGTTGCTCCGCCTGAAGAGAATCCTGTTGATGTTTTAACGAAACCTGCACCTGCGTCAGAACAAATTCTTGAAGCTTTGGCGATTTCTTCTTTTGTTAAAAGACAGTTTTCTAAGATAACCTTGATGTTAGCAGGAGAAGCGTTTACTACTTCGTATACGTCATTATAAACTGTGTCATAGTCTCCTGATTTCATAGCTGAAACGTTAAGTACGATATCAACTTCTGTAGCACCCATGTTGTATACTCTTTGAGTATCTGCAACTTTTGATTCTGTTAATTCTGCACCGTTTGGGAAACCAACACATGCACATACTGCTGTTTCAGAACCTTTAAGGATTTCATAAGCCATTTTTACTCTGCTTGGAGTAACACATACAGTTCTGCATTTCCATTCTTTAGCGAATTGGATACCTTTTCTTACTTCATCATAAGTTAATTGTGGTTTTAATAAAGAGTGGTCGTTTGCTCTTGCTAATTCATATTTTGTTATCATTTTAATTTTCTCCTTGAATTTTTTATATTTAAATTTTAATTAAAAACTATTTGCCCGGTTCATAACCGTCTTGTGTGATTACGATCTTATTAAAGAATTCTTTTCTTTCGATTAAATCAAATGCGTCTTTTACTTCGTCTACGCTGAATCTGTGAGAGATTATAGATGTTAGGTCTAATAAACCTTTTTTAGCTGCATCGATTGTTGCACAGAATTCTTCATATTCAGGTGTGAAGTTATAACACCAAGAACCTTTTATTGTAAGTTCTTTTCTTAAGATACATTTATCATAAGATTTATCTAATATATTAACATCTCCGTGAGGTGTTCCTATACATGTGAATGTACCATGTTTCTTTAAGCATTGTAATGCTTGGTTGAATGTTATAGGAGAACCTGCAGCTTCTATACATACTTCAGGACCTTCTTCTCCAGCATATTCTTTGATTTTGGCAACAACTTCTTCATTTGTCATTCCCATTGAGTTGATTGTATATGTAGCACCTACTTTTTTGATTAAGTCAAGTTTTTCGTCTTTGATATCTACCGCTATTACCATTCTGGCTCCGCAGATGTTAGCCCATTGTACCATATAATATCCAACAGGACCTGTACCGAATACTACTACTGCGTCATTTACTTTTATACCTGCTCTGAGAGCACCGTGTAAAGAGATAACAGCAGGGTCGATTTGACAAATCATATCCCAGCTGAAGTCATCCGGGCATACATAACACTGTGTAGCTTTTACAGCAACATATTGTCCGAAGCCTCCGTCACTTCTTGAACCTGTGTAACCATATGTATCACATAAGTTGATGTTTCCGTTTAAACAGTCTTTACATTTTCCGCAGCCTGTCATTGGATTAACATCTACTCTTTGACCTATTTTAAGTTCTTCTCTTAAATCAAGATCTTTTACGCCTTTACCGATTTCAACGATTTCTCCGCCGAATTCATGACCTAATGTAGTTGGGAAAGAATATGTACCTGTTGAAAATACTCTTCCTAAATCGGAACCGCATATACCGGCACAATAAACTTTAAGTAGTACTTCGTCATCCTTTATTTGTGGTATATCTACTTCATCACATCTTATATCATTGATAGCGTGAAGTCTACCAGCTTTCATTTTACCTTCCATTATTTTCCTCCTAAATACTTTGAAAGTGTGATTTAACTTGACAAACATAAATAGTAATGTTATTATTTATTCATGTTCATATGAACATTATGTAAGTTCATATGTTCAATTTCAACCGTATTATATAATAAAAAAATAAAGATGTCAACTAGTTTTTATTAAATTTAGGAGAAAATTATGCTGGATAATAATACACTATCAAAAATAGCGAAAATGTACTATTTGGAAGGTCTTACTCAAAAACAAATAGGAGATAATTTGGGCATTTCAAGAATAGGGATTTCCCGAGCTTTAAAAAGATGTATAGAAGAAGGAATTGTAGAAATAAAGATAAAAGAATTCACACCGCTCAGTAATTTGGAAGAGGCCCTTAAGAAAAAATATCCTTATGCTGATTTTAAAATAGTTCCTTTCTTTAAAGAAACAAAAAAGCTTGTTCGCTCTCTTGCAGACGGTGCGGGTGAAGTATTGGATGAATTCGTTAGAAATAATAATAATATAGGTATAGGCTGGGGAAAAACTTTAAGTAATTTGAATATTGAAAGTGATATCAAATATCCTGAGAAAACTTTCGTGTCTCTTCTCGGCGGGTACGGCAATGTATCCATTGAAATGCACTCAAATCAAATAACAGCCAGAGTAAGCGAAGTATACGGCAGTAAGTCTATGGTGCTTCTTGCTCCTTCCATAGTGGATAATAAGAAGTTTAAAGAGATAATCATAAATGAAGGTTCAATAAAAGAAGTTTTTGATATGTATAGAAAGCTTGACTGTGTAATAACCTCTCTGGGTAATCCGGCAGATGAAAATGCTACTATACATAAATCAGGATATTTTAAAGATGAAGATCTTAAAGAACTTAAAGACAGAGATATTTGCTGTGATATCGTTTCTTCTTTATTCTTAAACAGGGAGGGAAAAGAAGAAGATTTGGAGATATTGGACAGGATTGTCGGAATAAGTCCTAAATGTTTTAAAAAAGTTCCTATAAGAGCTGCCGTTGCGGGAGGAGAAAATAAAATGTTTGCGATATATTTGGCATTAAAAAATAAATATATAAATAACTTGGTAACAGATGAGAATACAGCGAATTATTTGCTTAATAAATAAAATAGCAACTTTTTATAAGTTGTTTTTTTGTTGTTATGAAAAAGTTAGTTTTTGATATATAATGACTAATGAATATTATTTGAAAGGCTGATAGATATAAAGTGGGAAGTAAAATACATTTAAAAACCCGCACTCTTACTAAAATAGCATTATGTACGGCTGTAATGTGTATTATAGGACCTGTATCCGTACCCATACCTATAAGCCCCGTACCAATATCTTTAGCTCAACTCGGGATTTATTTTGCGGTTTATGCGTTGGGATATAAATATGCTTTGATATCAGTGCTAGTATATATTCTGATCGGTTCTATAGGACTGCCTGTCTTTTCAGGATTTATGGGAGGTGTGAATAGGCTCATAGGTCCTACGGGAGGTTATTTGTTAGGATTTATTTTCTTGACTTTAATACTCGGATATTTTATAGATAAGTATGAGTGTAATAAAGGATTTGTTATTTTAGGATTTATACTTGGGAATTCAGCATGTTATATATTCGGAAGTTTATGGCTATCGTTTCAAAGTAACATAAGTGTTATAAGTGCTTTTATGATAGGATGTATTCCTTATATACCTGCCGATATAATAAAATCCGTTATGGCATTTATAATAGGTCCGAAAATAAAAAATATATCAAATATAAAATAAAGAGCAGTGATATGCTCTTTATTTTATATCATAAAAATATTTTACGGCTCCGAGAGAAATATATTTTGCTAGCTGAACTTGATAATCATGGTCGTTCAACAATTTTTCTTCGTTTGGTTCGCTTAAAAAACCGCATTCCACTATTACGCTTGGAGTATTATCATTTTTAAGGATATATAAATCATCTCTTGGTTTTATTTGTCTATGTTTAGAATATTTTGATGTATTGTCGAGTTCTTCTTTTATATGTTTTGCGAGATTTTCACTTTTCTCATGGTCTTTTAAATAGAATACCTGTGCACCCCTGCTGTTATCACTGTGTGCATTCATATGTATACTTATCATTATATCGCACTTGGATTCTTTTATGATATCTCGTCTCATTTTCATATCGCCTTTTTTGGTCCAGGTCATGCTGCCGTCTTCAAATAGTCCGTTGTCACTGTCCCTCGTCATAACCACATTCGCGCCCATTGTCATTAAAATACTTCTTAATTCTTCTGAAATCGCTAAGTTTATCTTATCTTCATTGACTGACGTTCCTACTTTTCCCGGGTCCTGTCCTCCGTGTCCCGGGTCAATACAAACAGTCTTCCCGTCTAATATATATAATGAACTATCCACATATGAAGTGGTTACCAAAAGATAAAAGCACATTCCAAATAAAATTACGATTACGATGATACTGGATAAAATAACATAAAGATATTTTTTCATTTCTCCCTCCTTATGTTTATTTATACGTTTTTGTATCTTAAATATGTTTCTTTTATTGAATGTAAAAATAATTTTATTATTTTACATTTTTCTTTTGAGTTTGGAGCTTATAACATATAAAATAATATTAACAGTTGTACGAATATATGTATTTTAAGGTTTATTAAATAAAATTAATGTAAAATATTCTAAAAGGAGAAATATTATGGAAATGAAGAGTATCAATTATTATTATCATAAATATTTTAAATGGGTGATATGTGCTGTATGTTTATTTATTTTCATACATATTTCTATAGAACTCAGTGAAAATGAGCTTATTTTTTTGGATAATAAAATATATTATACCGTTGCGGGTTTTATATCATATAGAATGACAAGGATATTCAGATTTATAACCAGATTCGGTTCCGGGGAAGTAATTCTTCCTTTATGGATATTTACACTATTGTTATTTAAAAATAAAAGAAAGATAATTCTTTCAACAATTAATTTAATCAATATCGTAATTATTAATCAGGTATTTAAATTTTTATTTGAAAGACCGAGACCTACCGTGTTCAGACTTGCGGAAGCCAGCGGATTTAGTTTCCCAAGCGGTCATTCCATGGTTTCATTGGCATTTTATGGATTTTTTCTCTATCTTCTTTGGAAAACGGACTATACGGACGTATTAAAATGGATAGGAAGTGTCGTGATCATTTCTTTGATCGTACTTATAGGGATAAGCAGGATATATTTGGGGGTTCATTTTTCCAGTGATGTTTTGGCGGGATTTAGTTTGTCTTTGGCTTATTTGATTATATTTACTCATTTTGTTGAAAAATTTATATATGAAAGAAACAAATTAAGTACGTGATAAAAAAGAACTGTAAAAGTTCTTTTTTATTTGAATAAACAGTTAATTTATTTACTATTTTTAAATTCTTTGATATGATAAGTTATATTTTGGAGGTATATATGAAAAAACCTATTATTGGAATAGTTCCCTTATATGATGAATATAAAGATAGTTATTGGATGCTTCCGGGCTATATGACTTGTCTTGAAGAAAGCGGAGCCGTTCCTATCATGCTGCCGCTTACAATTAATGATAAAACAATAGATGAGCTTGTTGATATGTGTGACGGATTTTTGTTTTCGGGAGGGCATGACGTAAATCCTGAGTTGTATAACGAAAAGAAAAAGCCTGAGTGCCAAAACATTTGCATAAAAAGGGACGAAATGGAAAAAATACTTTTTAATAAAGTTATTACAATGAATAAACCGATACTCGGGATATGCAGAGGACTCCAGCTTATAAACGTGCTTTTAGGCGGAAGTTTATATCAGGATTTAGAAAGTGAATTAAAGATAAATCATAAACAGAAACCTCCGTATGATGAAAGTTTTCATAAAGTAGATATTATACAGGATACTCCATTATATAATATATTAAATAAAGATAAAATAGATGTAAACAGCTGTCATCATCAGGCAGTTAAAGAGCTTTCATCTAAACTTAAAGTAATGGCGGTATCCGAAGATAAAGTTATTGAAGGTGCTTATATGGAGGATAAAAAATTTGTACTTGCAGTACAGTGGCATCCTGAATGTAATTATAAAAAAGAAGATACAAGTGTAAAAATAATAAAGGAATTTATAAATAATTGTAAATAGGGAGAGAAAATGAGAATAGCAGTAGTAAGTATGGTACTTGATGATCCTACATCTGTACAAAAAGAAGTAAATGAAGTTATCGGAAGTTATAAGGATATTATTAAAGGCAGAATGGGCGTTCCTTTACCCGATGAAGATGTATCTATAATTTCCATTGCAGTGGTCGGAGAAGTTGATATGATAAATGCTTTTACCGGAAGACTTGGGAAAATCCCTAATGTTCAGGTAAAAACTTCTTTTTCTAAAAAAGAAATATAAAAAAGATCCTTAATTAAGGATCTTTTTTATATTTAGGGTATGCTTAATAATAAGAGCTAAGTTAATTTTATCGTTACAGTGCATAAAAACTTGTCTTAAATAATGTTTCTGTCAACTCTACCAGATAATCATAATTAGTATCGTAATTTGAATTTACCTGAAATGTTTGCGGATTTTTTCCTCCCTTAACATTTGCTTTTATTGTTATAGGTATCCCGCTGTGATCTCTGACTCTGAAATCCCATCTTTCTCCTATAGTTACATTACCGCTGCGTGCAATTTCTCCGTTTGGACCTTGTGCTATAAATTGAACTACAGCTAAAGAATTATTATAAATTCTAAGAAACGAACATGTTTGATCATGAGTTGCCATTTTTTTCTCCTTTTTTATAATATTATATCATGTTTTTAAAATGTCTGTAAAGATAATATAAAGTAGTACTTATCATAAATAAATCAGAGTGAATTTTCTAAATATTATTGACAATCAATCTTTCATGTGATAGATTAATATCAATATGAACTTAATACCTTTGAAACACAAAGAAGAGGAATAGTAAGTTTTCTAAGAAGTTACAGAGAGCTGTTGGCTGGTGTGAAACAGTGCTTAATGAATTCCGAACTCGCCTCAGAGTGATTTGCTGAAATCATATAGAGAGTAAGTTAAATCGGGTGTCACCCGTTACAGTGACAGGATATCGGCACACTGCCCGTATCTTTAATGAGTGTATTCTTATTTATAAGGATAAATTAGAGTGGTACCGCGGAAATATTACCTTTCGTCTCTTATTTAAATATTTGAGTCGGAAGGTTTTTTATTTCCTTTTTTACATATAAGTTGAAATATTATAGGGAATAAGGCTACCGAGAAGTGTGTTATTTTTAAATAGGGTACGTTCATAAATTATCATAAGGGGTAAAAAAATGAAAAACTTTGAAAAGTACAAACCATATCCACCCGTGGATAAAAAAGACAGAAAATGGCCTTCTAAGGTCATAGAAAAAGCACCGATATGGTGCAGTGTAGATTTAAGAGACGGAAATCAAGCATTGGAAATACCAATGAGCTTGGATGAAAAATTAGAATTTTATAATAAATTGGTTGAAATCGGATTTAAAGAAATAGAAGTCAGTTTTCCTGCTGCGAGCGATACCGAATTCGGATTTGTAAGAAAGCTTATAGATGATGATTTAATTCCGGACGATGTAAATATTCAAGTCCTTACACAGTCAAGAGATGAAATTATCGAAAAAACATTTGCATCTATTAAAGGGGCTAAAAAGGCAATAGTACATCTTTATAATTCAACTTCTGTCCTTCAAAGAGATGTGGTGTTTAACGCAAGCAAGGAAGAAGTAACGGAAATTGCCGTTAAGGGTGCAAAGAAATTCCTTAAAGAAATGAAGAAGTATCCCGAAACGGAATTTACATTTGAATATTCTCCTGAAAGTTATACAGGAACGGAAATGGATTATGCGATAGAAATCTGTAACGCTGTAATAGATGTATGGCACGGACATGTAGATAATAAAATAATCATAAATCTTCCTTCAACGGTGGAAATGGCGACAGCAAATATATATGCCGACCAAATAGAGTACTGCTCCGAAAGACTTCATCACAGAGAAGACGTCGTTTTATCTCTTCATGCACATAACGACAGAGGTACGGGAGTTGCCGCTACAGAACTTGCATTGATGGCAGGAGCCGACAGAGTAGAAGGTACTTTATTCGGTAACGGAGAAAGAACAGGTAACTGTGATATCATGGTGGTAGCCATGAATATGTATTCACAGGGAATAGATCCAAAATTAGACTTTACGAAAATGAGAGAACTTGGTGATTTATTTGAAAGACTTACAAGAATGGAAATCAACCCGAGACATCCGTATGTCGGTTCACTTGTATTTACGGCATTCTCCGGTTCTCATCAGGACGCTATAAGAAAAGGTATGGCAAAAAGAGAAGAAAGAAAGCAAAAGATTTGGGAAGTGCCTTATCTTCCAATCGATCCGAAAGATGTTGGCGGCACTTACGATCCAATCGTTCGTATTAATTCCCAGTCAGGAAAAGGCGGGGTAGCATTCGTTCTTGAACAAAATTACGGATTATATCTTCCAAAAGCTTTCCAAAGAGACTTTAGTAAAGTTACCACAGCGGTATCTGATAAACATCATAGGGATTTAGCTCCCGAAGTGATATTTGATATATTTAAGAAAGAGTACATAAACAATGAAAGTCCTATAAAACTTATCAGATACAAGGAAACGACAAAAGATGAAGACAAAGATGTTTCCGTTAAGGCAATTATAGAGTATAATGGAAAAGAAGCTGAAGTAAATGGTTCCGGTAATGGTATTATCGATGCATTTACACATGCTCTTGAAAATCATTTTGATGTAGAAATGGAAGTAACGGATTACCGTGAACATTCTATGGAATATGGTACAAACGCCAGAGCAATATCTTATATACAAATAGAAGGAAAAGATCATAAAATGTATTATGGTGCAGGGGTATCAAGCAATATCACATTATCATCTTTCTATGCCGTAGTAAGTGTTGCAAATAAAATCGTAAAATAGAAAAATAAGGAGATATATATTATGGGAATGACGATGACTCAAAAAATCCTTGCAAAACACGCAGGACTTAACAGCGTTAAAGCAGGGCAGCTTATTGAAGCTAAACTTGATATAGTAATGGGTAATGATATAACTACTGCCGTTGCCCTAAAAGAATTTAAAAAGACCGGAGCAAAGAAAGTATTTAATGAAGAAAAGGTCGCTATCGTATTAGACCACTTTACTCCGAATAAAGATATCAAAGCTGCCGAACAGTGTAAAAGCTGCAGAAACTTTGCTTGGGATATGAACATTAAAAATTTCTTTGATGTAGGTCAAATGGGTATAGAACATGCTCTCCTTCCGGAAAAGGGGATAGTAGTTCCCGGAGAAGTAATAATCGGAGCAGATTCTCATACTTGTACATACGGTGCTCTCGGTGCTTTTTCTACGGGAGTGGGAAGTACAGATATGGCTATCGGTATGGCTACGGGAGAAGCTTGGTTCAAAGTTCCTTCCGCAATTAAATTCGTTCTTAAAAATAAACCCGCAAAATGGATCAGCGGTAAGGATATTATCTTACATATCATAGGTAAAATCGGTGTAGACGGAGCTCTTTACAGGTCGATGGAATTTACCGGAGACGGGATAAAATATCTTTCTATGGATGATAGATTTTCAATGGCTAATATGGCTATTGAAGCCGGAGCAAAGAACGGAATTTTCCCTGTAGATGATAAAACAATAGAATATGCAAAAGAACATTCCACAAAAACATTTGAAGTATTCGAAGCCGATGAAGATGCACAGTATGATGAAGTTATAGAAATTGATTTAAGTAAACTAAGACCAACTGTTTCTTTCCCTCATTTACCTGAAAATACAAAGACGGTGGACGAAGCGGGAAAGGTTTATATCGACCAGGCCGTTATCGGTTCATGTACGAACGGAAGACTGGAAGATATAAAAATGGCTGCTGATATTTTAAGAGGAAAGCAAGTTGACAAAAAAGTAAGAACTATAGTAATTCCTGCAACGCAAAAGATTTATTTGGATAGCATTAAACTTGGTTATGTGGAAGATATAGTAAACGCAGGCGCTATATTTTCTACTCCTACATGCGGACCATGTCTTGGAGGTCATATGGGTATTTTGGCAGCCGGAGAAAAAGCGATTTCGACTACAAACCGAAACTTTGTCGGAAGAATGGGACATGTAGACAGTGAAGTTTATTTATCCAGTCCTGCGGTAGCGGCAGCTTCTGCGATTGCCGGATATATTGCTGACCCTGAAAAAGTCATGAAAGGAGAGTTTTAATGGAAGCTAAAGGTAAAGTATTTAAATATGGTGATAACGTAGATACTGATGTAATTATTCCCGCAAGATACTTAAATGTATCAAGCGGAGATGAACTTGCTAAGTATTGTATGATAGATATAGATGAAAATTTTGTTAAAGAAGTAAATAAAGGTGATATTATAGTTGCAACAAAAAACTTCGGCTGCGGTTCAAGCAGAGAGCATGCCCCTCTTGCAATCAAATGTGCAGGTGTTTCTTGTGTAATAGCTTCAACATTTGCCAGGATTTTCTATCGTAACGCAATAAACATCGGGCTTCCTATCCTTGAATGCGAAGAAGCTGCAAATGATATTAAAGCCGGTGACGAAGTGAAAGTTGATTTTGACAGTGGTGTAATCACAAATATTACCACAGGAAAAACTTATCAGGCAGAACCTTTCCCTGAATTTATGCAGAAAATCATGAATGCAGGCGGACTTGTTGAATATACAAAGGAAAAGATAGGAGAGTAGTCTATGGATTTTAATTTAGCTGTAATCAAGGGGGACGGAATAGGTCCGGAAATAGTTGATGAAGCAATAAAAGTATTAAATAAAATTGGTGAAAAATACGACCATAAATTTAATTTTACATATGTAAAAGCAGGCGGGGACGCTATTGATAACGTTGGAGAGTGTCTTCCTAAAAAAACGGTAGAGGTATGCAAGAACTCCGACAGCGTGATACTCGGTGCGGTAGGCGGACCGAAGTGGGATGATCTCCCGGGAGATCAAAGACCGGAAAAGGCTCTTCTGGGTATTAGAGAAGCTTTGGGGTTATATGCAAATCTTCGTCCCGCAATCATCCATAAAGCACTTAGTGAAGCTTGTCCCATAAAAAAAGAAATCATTGGTGACAGCCTAGATATAATGATTGTGAGAGAACTTACCGGAGGCATCTATTTCGGGCAGAGAGGATACAGAGACGGTAAATACGGTAATGAAGCTTACGATACGGAAAGCTATTCCGAAATGGAAATAAGAAGAATAGGAAAAATTGCTTTTGATACCGCTATGGCTAGAGATAAGAAACTTTGCAGTGTAGATAAAGCAAACGTTCTTGAAAGCAGCAGACTTTGGAGAAAAGTAATTACCGAAATGAGCAAAGATTATCCTGAAGTAGAACTTACTCATATGTATGTAGATAATGCAGCAATGCAGCTTGTTAGAAATCCTAAACAATTTGACGTTATCGTAACATCAAATATGTTCGGGGATATATTATCTGACGAAGCAAGTCAAATAACCGGTTCTATAGGTATGCTTCCTTCCGCAAGCCTTGGAGAAAACTCTTTTGGTATGTACGAGCCTATCCATGGTTCGGCTCCGGATATTGCAGGAAAAGATATGGCTAATCCGATTGCGACTATTCTTTCAATGGCAATGATGCTTAGATATACATTTAATTTGAATAAAGAAGCTGATGATATCGAAAATGCGGTAGCTCAAGTTTTGGACAAAGGATATAGAACCGTCGATATAAAAAGCGAAGATACTAAAGAAGTCGGAACCAAAGAAATGGGCAGACTTATTGTGGAATGCCTTTAATTAAATAATAAAGTTAAAGACCCTTATATGGGTCTTTTTTATTTTGGATGAAGTTATAATAAATAAAATCAAGGTTTTTAATTGTGGTTAAGCAGGGGCGCGGAATCTGCGTAAGCAGGCATAGTGCCCCGTCTTTATAAAATAAAAGACCTCTATTTTTAGCCGGAGACCCATAAGGAAGTAAATTATAATTCCGGTAAAACCGGCGTGGCGAAGGTCACGTCGGTTCTTCTGTTTCTGTCAGTAGTTCCGGTTTGGCAAGTGGAATCCGGATTTTCCCCACATAGGTAAAATAGACTTCAATCGTGACATGTTTCTTCCCGCCGATCTTCTCCGGGCTGTGGACCACGATCTTTTCAATCAGCTCATTTACCGTAGAGGCATCCAGCTCCTGCAAGTCGGAATACCTGTTGGCAAGCTGGAGGAAACGCCCCACATCGGCAATCTGTCCAGCTTCATTTTCAATTTCTCTCTCCAGCGAAACCGCAAGCCTCTGAATCTCCGCTTGCTCCGTTTCATACTGTGCCGAGAGTTTTTGAAAGCGGAGGTCGCTTAATTTTCCAAGCACGGAATCTTCATAAAGCCTTTGGATGATCTTGTCCAAATCCTCCATACGTTTTTGCGCCCCGGAGAGGGCTTTCCGTTTCTGTGTCAGCTCCGATTTCCGGCTGGCCTCGTCCTGCGCCAACATTTCCTGAGTGAAATCATCCCGGAACAAACGCACATAGGTCAGTGTTCCCTGAATACATTCCAGCACCCGCTTATAAAGCGTAACCTCTCGAATATAGTGGATTTGGCAGGAACCCGTATTGCTCTTATAATTGGAACAGACGAAATGATCCTGAGACTCATCCTTGTAGGTATTGCAGGTACAGTAATAGAGCTTTGCGCCGCAGTCGGCACAGTAGACAAGGCCGGAGAAAATGCTTGTTTTCCCTGTCTTTGTGGGTCTGCGCTTGTTTGACCTTAACGCCTGCACCCGTTCCCACTGTCCCCGTTCAATGATTGCTGGCTGCGTATCTTCAAATACCCTCTGGTTTTCTTTCGGGTTTTCCATCCGCTTCTTGAATTTGAGGGATTTTGTATAAGTCTTAAAATTGACGGTACAGCCGGTATATTCCGGCCGTTCCAGTATGCCAGCAACGGATTTGGAGCACCACTGATACAGGTTATCAGGCATAGTCCATCCTTTCTGCCTTGCGTTGTATGCTGTAACCGTCAATACCCTGTCAGCGGTCAGGATTTTTGCGATCTGCATGGGGCCTTTGCCCGCAATGCACAGGTCAAAGATACGTCGCACCACCTTTGCGGCTTCCTCGTCTACAATCCATTTCTTTTTGTTCTGCGGGTCTTTCACATATCCGTAGGGCGGATTGCTGGCGATGTGTTCCCCGGCCTCCCCGCGCATTTTGACTACTGCCCGGATTTTTTTGCTTGTGTCTTTGGCGTAATAGTCGTTAAATACATTTTTGAACACAGCGAAGTCGTTTTCGCCCTTTGCGCTGTCCACGTCATCATTGATGGCGATAAACCGGACGTCGTAGGCGGGGAAAATAAAATCCTGCAACCGGCCCATATAGGAATACTCCCGGCCCAGGCGTGACAGGTCTTTGACAATCAGGGTGGAAACGGAATAGTCCTCCACATAATTCATCATTTCTTGAAATCCGGGCCTTTGAAAATTTGTCCCTGAGAACCCGTCGTCCACAAAAAACATGAGATTGCGGAATCCGTGCTCTGCCGCATATTTAGATAACAATGCCTTTTGGTTGGTTATGGAATTGCTCTCCCCATCGAGAGCGTCATCCTGGCTTAAACGGCAATATAAAGCTGTGATCTTATCTGGCTGCTGGTTCATAGTAGCTCCTTTCCTCCCGTGTATCGGGATAACAGCCAGGTAAACGGTTGCCTATATTATAACGCGCCGTTCCTCTTTTTTCAGCATCTTTCATTCTGTTTCCTCCAAATTTCCCGCCATGATACGGCGCAACTTGTCCAGTACGCTTTCCGCTTCTCCCTCTGCGTAATGGGGAATGACATGATAGACCGTATTCCCTTCAACAGCAATCATTTCTTCCGTACTGAAATCGAACTCAAAAGCGCCGTCCTTGAAATGTTCTGCCACGCGCTCGGCAATTTCCGGTTTCAGATTTTTGGGAAGTTTGCTTAAATCCACAGGCTTACGCAATCCCATCACGCTCCTTCCTTGTGGGTAAAATATTCAGTGTAATGACCGCCGGACGGCCAAGTCCCTGCTTTCTGCGGAGAATCAGGCCACAGCGTTCTAATTCCTGAAATGCCCTTGTCACCACCTGCCTGCTCCTATGCAATTTCCCTTTTGCTTCTTCCAACGTAAAGTAGAGACGAATCCGCCCGTCCGGTTCTATGTATCCGTTTTCTCTGGAAATACCCGCCCGGTCTAAGAGCAGGGCATACAGTACTTTTGCGTCGTTGGATAAGTCCATTGGCACCAGGAAACGGGGAAACGGCAGATAGGGCGGTACAACGCTGTCCTCTTTATAAGGCGTCAAAAAATCATTTTGCATTATGTACTCCTTTCCATCAATCCATCCCTGATTGATTGGATTGATATTAACTATCTTGTTATTAACTTCTTCTCTTTAATTTCCGTCTAAATATGGGCTGTCAAAGGTGTCTGGAAATCCGGCGCCGGAAAGAGAGGGACGGGTCTGTCAAGAGCGTCAGGTTTTCCAGTCTCTGAAAATCCAGTACTGGAGAATCCCATATAGGCGGAAATGGCAAAAGAGGTAAACCGACAGAATCGAAAACGACACCTGAATGGGAAAATCCCGTTTAGGTTAAAATCGTCCTGCGGACAGTTAAAAGCAAGTTTTAGAGGGGCGCAGGGGATTTATCCCTTATAGCCGTTGACCGCAGCCTGAAACGCCAATAATCTCAAGTTTTTTTTGCTTCTAATTGTCCGCACAGGAGCCGCCTTTTCCTGTCGCTGGCTGTTTTCTGCCGGCGGTGAACCTTCTTTGCACAGAGCTTGCAGTATCTGGCCCGGTTGGAACCGGGGAGGAATGGCTGACCACAGATCACGCAGCGTTTGAATTCATCCCGGAACAGAAGCTCCGTTTCCAACGGCTCATCCAGCGGCAGGACAGCACAGCGGAACCATTTGCAGAGAAGCGAATAGGAAATACTTTGAACGCAGACACATTCCTCTCCATCGTCCAGTGCAATACAGTTGCCGCCGTCATAGTTGCAGCATTCAGGTACCAGCTTACGCATCCGTCGGTACTGCGGATAGTTCATAATCGGAATCTGATTATGGATAGAAATACCTCCTTCCTGACCGTCAAAAAACATCCCTCTACTATACATTTCATTTTTGAGGCAAAATAGGGGGGACCTTTTGCAAATTTCACAAAAAATTCATAATTGCCGTGTACAGATAGGCGGCTTCAAAGTCATTCCCTCATATATCCGTTCATTTTTAAGTGGAAAGTTGCCGTCTATATGAAAATTTGTCAAAAAATCCGCCGCAGTTGTTCCTGCGACGGATTTTTATGGAGCAGACAGATATTCAAATTTATAACCAACACCAATAACGCTTTTGATGTAGTCCGGAGAATCTGGTGTAGTTCTCAGTTTCCTCCGCAGATTGCTCACATGATTATTGACTGCCTTGCGGGAGTAGTAGGAATAATCTTCATTCCAGACCAATTGCATAATCAATTCATAAGTAAATACCCGCTTCGGATGTGTGATTAACAAAGCAAGAATGTCAAATTCCTTAGCGGTGAATTCAATTACCTGCTCGCCAACACAGACAAGCCGTTGTTCCTGGCAGAAATATAAATCTCCCATGTGAATTTCTGTGAAAGGTTCCTCAATGGCTGCCTGCATCTTAAAAGTTTCAGGAATGGCGCATGAGCTGTCAGCCGGATTATTCTGTTGCTTTTGAGAATCGAGGAGATAATTTACTAACTCCTGACGCTGACGGGCGCTTAACAACATGAGTAACTTTTCTGCAATTATGCCGCCCGGTTCGGATATATCAAATACAGCTAATTTCCCATGTCATCACCCCCTCCATCAGTGTAGGTATTTGTGCTTTCATTTCGACTGAATAAAGTTGTCATTCGTCACTGTTAGCCTGACTATATAAAAACATGCCCCTTTATAATACAGAAACGGTTTCTTGCTTAATAAGAATATTTTTTCCTGTAATGGATCAGGCAGATTGCAGATACAACAAACATAATTCCCTCTGCGACTGGTACAGCCAGCCATACCCCAGTTATTCCCCAAATACGGGGCAATAGCAGGATGCCTCCAGCCAGCAGGCCAAACGTCCGTAAAAAGGAAAGAACCGCAGATACTTTTCCGTTTGACAATGCTGTAAACATTGCGGAAGTAAAATTGTTCAAGCCGCAGAATAAAAAGCTGTATGAAAAAATCGCAAAGCCATTCGCCGCAATTTGGTAAACCTCCGAGGTATCATCCGCAAACAGCCGCACAATGTAAGAGCCGCCAAACATGGAAACCGCAAATATCAATATCGACGCCAACCCGATAAACCGCATACTGATGGATAAAACCTTTTTTTGCTGGATATGGTTTCTGTTTCCGTAGTTAAACCCGATAATGGGTGCTATCCCCATAGAGTAACCGATATACAGTGTGTTTAACAGGAATTGGGAGTAAATGATAATCGTGATTGCCGCAACACCGTTTTCACCTAACAGCTTCATCATCGTTCGGTTGAACAGAAATGTTGTGACGGCAGTTGCCAACTGTCCCACCATTTCAGAGGATCCGTTGAAACAGCTTTCTCCTATCACAGCCCATTTCAATTTTGGCCTTGTAAAAGACAGCGTTCCTTTGCTCCGCGCAAAATAGACCAGCCCGGCAACCGTAGGGATCAGATAGCCTAAGCCCGTCCCTAACGCCGCGCCCCGGATGCCCAGACCACAAGGGACAATGAAAATGTAGTCAAAAACGATATTCGCCACGCCCGCCAGAACAGACAACCCAAAACCAAGGCCGGGTTTTCCAGCAGTCACAAACAGGTTTGAAAACAGCGTTTGCAGGATATTGGCCGGAATGAATAGAAACAGCACCATGAGATAATCTTTGCAATAGGGAAAGAGCAGATCACTGGCCCCAAGAGCATAAATAATGTTGTCGATCCAGATCGTCCCACCCAAAAGAATGAGAAACCCAATCACCGCACCTGTGAGTATGAGCAAAGTGAAATCTTCCTTTGCCTCCTGATTTTTACCTGCCCCCATCTTTCGGGAAACAATCGCGTTTCCGCCTGTTGCAATCATGGTAGCCAGTCCCACCGTGATGTTGATAATGGGGCACACGATATTGATAGAAGAAAGCGCGTCCGTATTCACAAACTGTGCTACAAAGATCGTATCTACAATGGTGTATAATCCCATAAAAATCATCATTACGATGGTGGGAAATGCGAAGCGCAGGAGTGATCCTGCGCTCCATTTTTGGTCTAAAATGTTATCGTTCATCGTCGCCTTTCTCCTGTTTTGGTGGTAGAATGAGCCGCTGGGTGGGGTAGCCAAATTCAGTGAGAAGCTCCGACTCGGCAAAGCCCAAACGTTTATAGTCCTCTCTCTGGCCTGTATCGGCTTTATCTCCCTCGCGGAAAGTAGTAATACTGATTTCACGGCCTGCAAATATATTGCACATCATAAAGTCAAGGAAAGCCTTTGCCACTCCATAATGCCGGTATTGCGGATGTACTGCCAGAAAGTCGATACTCCCTGTCTGATAAGAAAATGCGGCTGCTCCAATTATAGTTGGGCCATCCCGCATAATAAGAGCCTGGCGCTGACCGACATATTGCCTGACTTGTTCCAAATGGGAGATTTCATCAAGGCAGGGAAAACCGTCAATGACAAGGGTAATAAAATTCATCCAGTCGGGAATATCTTCCAGTGTAGCATAGTAAATCTCTTGCATGATCGTATCAGGAACAGTTGGGTTTTTGTTCAATGTAAATTCCAGTTGCAAAGGATAAAAGACTTCGTTCTGCCTATATTCCAGCGGCGTTTGCTTATACATGGATTTGAAGATGGAAGTAAACGCCTGCTGGCTTTCATAGCCAGCAATCAGCGCAATTTCGATAATCGGCTTTTCTGAAAACACCAGCAGCTTTGCCGCCTCGGTCAGTTGCCTGCGCTGGATATAGTCATGAAGTGTGATCCCGACTGTATCTGTAAACATTCGGTGCAGATGATACTTGGAATAGCAAACTGCATTTGCAACTGTGTCCAAATCCAATTTTTCATTGAGATGCGCTTCAATGTAAGAAATCACTGCCGCTATATTCTCAACTTTTTGACTGTTCATGGTTTCCCTCCTTTCTGTTTTCATTATAACAAAACAGATAATGCCGCTTTTCATTATTCTTGCGGTCTTTTCATATATCATACACCCCAGAAACATCTACTCTGGCGCAAGTGTCAATTATCCGTTTGTCTCCCTGCACCTGCCGCTAGAGCAGCATATTATCTTTGAACAAAGTGTTCACTCTATCGGTATCTTTCAGCTATAGCAGATTAGGTTAACTATATTTGTACTTTTATCTCATTGCAACTTTATATGTTACTTGCTGCATCCTTATTGTACGTCTTTCGTTCAGTCTATCAATGCTGTTCATGGTTGAATAATCAAAAAAACTATCAGAGGATTCAAAGTTAATGTTCCATTAAAATCTTGAAAATCCTCTGATAATTCTTAAAAACTATTTTATCTGATTTCGTGTATGAGATAACTTAAACATCGGGACGGACAAGTATCATATCATTAAGATCCACATCATCACGAGCGTAAATTTGGGGGATATTTTCACCAGGAATTCCCTCTAACAGCAATTCAGCTATTGCCTGATTAAAAGATACCTGCAATGAACGTCCGAATCCTATCGAAGAGTAGAGTTGGGCCGCAAATGTACAAGCAGTATCATCCCGAATTGATTCAGACATTCCAATCGCGGCTTCTATATGTTCAACAACGCTGACTGCCTGCGATTCAGAAAAGCATGCATTAAAAACCACTAATCGTATTGTATCGGAGGCAGTTGACATGGCCATGGTAATTGCCTCCTTTGTAACCATCTTTGTACTGCCATCTGGATTTAACAATACAAGTTCCCCTGACATGCTTCCATGGCCACTGAAATGGACTATTGTTGGATTTGTCTCATTTATTGCCTGCAATATATCTGATGAACGAGTAGCCCAGCGACTTTCAAAATGAATAGAGTCACGATACTCTGAAAGTCGTATTTTTTCTTGGATTGATCGTGCTTCTTCATCAAGAGACAACTTTTGAGTATCTTTTGGATTAGCAGCCAGAAATAAAACTGTGATTTTTTCCGGTATTGCTTTTAGGCGTTCAATTTCCATCTGCATATTTGTTTGGACAGTTCCGTATTCGTTTAATGATTGCTCAAAAGCGGCCGCTTGGCGCTCCATTTCTCGTTGACGTTTCTTCTCTGCTTCAAGATTCTTTTTATTAACTTTAGCTTCTTCATTTCTAAAATTTTTTTCTGCAGTTGCTAATTCCTTCTCCTTTTGGGCAATCTTTTTCTGTAAGTCCCCACACTTTTTTTGAATGTCCGAAATAGATTTATTTGCACGTTGAATTTCTTTATATTTAGTATTGATGGTAGACTGGCTTTTGGTACGGTCAATCATACTTTGGGCAGAAATGATTTTCTTTTGCAATGGAGATATTTTTGCCTGTTCTTTAGCCAAATCTTGATTCAGTTTGGCCAGTTCCTCCCGCTTTCTAATCATGGTATTTCTATATGTATCAAGCTGCGACATATTTCACCCTCCTTCTTTTTAATTATACAATTTAGCCGTAACGAATTCAATAAAAACAAACATCGGCTACTTATTGTTTTCAACATAACGTTTTGTTAACAGGTAAAAGTTATCAGGAATTCAAAATCCCTTGATTTTTCATATAGCTGGCATAAATCAGGAAAAACAAAAAAGTTATCAGGAACCCTTTTGCCGTAATCCCTTATGAAATATGGATGCTTTCAACAGGTTCCTGATAACTTAGAATTCCTGATAACCGGTAGTATAAGGAATTCACGATACAAATGGCAAGCAATGCAATCTTACGTAAGATTGCGTATTTAGCAGGATTTCCGTTCCCAGAATTCCTGCTAAATGCTTGTTGGTGACATGTCCCCAAACCCCTGAGATCATCACCTTCGGTGATGGCTGCGCGTTCCGTTGAAACACTGAAAAACTCATATTTGATATTTTAAAAACAAAAAAATGCCATGCAATCGGCGAACCTTTTGCATAGCATTTTTTGTTTTTTCCGTTTACCTGGCATAAGTCATAAGTTTTGTAATGTTTCCTTATGGGATACTACCATTACATAGGGTCTTTTTTTATTATTTACAAAGTAAATCTCCCAGTAGAGAATATAGTTTATTTAAATCTATAGGTTTCGAGATATGTCCGTTCATACCGCTTTCTATTGATTTTTTCATATCCTCATCAAATGCGTTTGCAGACATTGCAACGATAGGTACGGTGATTGCATCGGCTTTATCAAGGTTTCTTATGGTCTTTGTTGCCGTCAACCCGTCCATTATCGGCATTCTGATATCCATTAAAATCAAATCATAATATCCGACTGCAGACTCTTTAAATTTATCTACCGCTATCTGTCCGTTTTCCGCAACTTCTACTATAAACTTATTCATTTCCAGTATAGTTTTGGCAATTTCAATATTTAAGTCATTATCTTCAACCAGTAAAACCTTTTTGCCGGAAAAGTCATAATCAATATTATTATTTTCTTTCTTTTTAAGTTTATCTTCAGAGGATTTTTCAAGTATCAATGTAAATTTAAATGTACTTCCTTTACCTAAATCACTCTCCAGTTCTATATTGCTTCCCATTAATTTTACAAGGTTATTACATATTGCAAGCCCCAATCCGGTTCCTCCATAATGAATGGAAGTATCATCTTCAGCCTGTTCGAATGCATGGAAAACTCTTTCTTTATTTTCACTGCTTATTCCGATACCATCATCTTTTACTATAAATGTAACTTTGCTTTGTTTGTCATTATAATCTTCTTCACGTACACAAAGCAATATATTTCCTTTTGACTGTGTAAATTTTATAGCATTCCCAAGAAGATTTATAAGAATTTGATTTATTCTCATGTAATCTCCGTATAGAACATCATCGTTAACATTGGCTTTTACATTAAAGTTAAGCTCTTTATCTTCTGCTTGAGGTCGTATCAAGGTTTCTACTTCATCGATAAGATTAGTTAAACTAAAATTGGAAGGTGATAATTTCATCTTACCGCTTTCGATTCTGGACATATCTAATATGTCATTGATTATGGAAAGAAGGTATTCTGATGAGGTGCTAATTTTTTCAAGGTATTCTTTGGTGCTGTTTTTTAGCCCGTTTTCTTCCATTGCAATATTGGTCATACCGATTATAGCATTCATAGGTGTTCTTATTTCATGTGACATCCTTGATAAGAAATCACTCTTTGCTTTACTTGCAGAGTCTGAACGAGATTTTCCGATGTTTGTAGCAATTATCTTAACTATTTCATATAAGCTGCTGTTATCTTTATCTTCTATATTTTTTGTTTCATCCTTTAAATTGAAGGATATGCTTCCTATATAGTTTTCATCGTTTATTAATGGATAGCAAACTCCGCTTGTATGTTCTTCTATTCTAAAGAAATCTTTTTCGAGAGGCATTAATTCATTATTTACTTCATATTTAATAGGTTTAGTCATTAATTTACTGCTTAGTTTAAGAAAATCTTCTTTTGAATAATGTCTTATTTCTTCTGATATTTTATGATTATCGTTATGCCATTGGAAAGGTATATAACTGCTATAAAAATCTTGTTCGGCAAATGTCATTATTATGCTGTCTAAATTAAAGTACTTTCCGACTTTCATTAAAAGGACCGGCATTATCTTTCTTAAGTCGTTTGTTTTATCAAACATATTGAATATAAGTGATGCAATACTTATATCATTTGCATAATTAACACCAAGTATATCTCCGAATGTATTAGTTAAATCTATATTATTATTTTTTTCTGTTTCGGGAAGAGCGGCATATGTTTCTACTTCGCCCATTTTTTTATCTTTAGCAAATTTTAATGCTTTCATTGCATTATTTATTGCATCTTCTACCGAAGTTTCTTCAGTATTTTCTATATAATATATCCCGGTGCTGCATCCTGTTTGAACATTTAAGTCTTTAAAGGTACTATTAAATTTATCGGTAAACTCTCTTGCTATATTTAAAGCTTCATCGGCATTTTTGTCTTGAGCCCAAAGTAAAAATTCATCTCCTCCGCACCTTACGGCTATATCATTATTGGAAATTACCGAACTTAAAATATGACCGCTTTCTTCAAGTATTACATCTCCGATAACGATACCCAGATTATTATTGATGTTTTCAAAATAATCCAAATCGAATATTAAAATCGTTCCATGTTCTAAAATACTAAATTCATTTTCTATCAGTTTGATTCCTTCATTCCAATTGAATAATCCGGTTAGAGGATCTCTTCTTTGTTTTTCTATTTCTTTTAACTCTTGTTTCTTTTCATCATCAATATCTCTCATGCTCCCGATGATTTTGATCAGTTCCTCGTTGTTATTATAAATAGCTTTTCCTCTTAACTCTATCCAAATAAAATCTTCTAGATTTTTACCTAGTTTGCCTCTGAAATCAGTATGAATATAACCTAAATCATCAATTATATACTTATCAATTATGTATTTATCTTCATCATAGATATAATCTTTATTCCTTAAAGCTTCTTTGCAGTTTTCAATTGTTACCGAAGGTTCCAAACTGCTGTTTTCGTCATCTTTATTTTTAAATTCGTAATAAACATATACAATATCTTTTAGAGCGTCATATTCGAATATCGTTTGAGTGCTGCTTTCAAGTGCCGCTTGATATCTGCTTTTTTCTTCTATAATTAGATTTTCCGATTCTTTTTGTTTATGAGTCAAGTCGCTTATAACGTTATAAAGTTCATCTATTTCTTCTATATTTGAAATAGGAAATTCATTGAGTTTATTTTCATCGCTTGTTTTAATAGTTTGAGCCAATCTAATGATAGGTTTAGTAATTGAAGTAGATGTCAGATAGATTGCACCAAGACCAATTATCAGACAAAGTATAATGACTATGGTTACGGTTCTCATCAAATTATTCGATATTCCAAATAATTGATTATCGGTGCTTATAGCCATCAATGCCCACTGATCTGAGGAGAAAGGAGTATTGGTATTGTATAGATTCAAATCTAATAATGTTCCGTAAACTTCCGAATCATGCAGTTTTATATCTTTAAGTTTATAAAAGTTATCTGAGGTATTCTCTTTTTTTAAAGAAAATGAATTGTTGATGTTTTGTACTTGAGAAGCACTCGCGCCGGATGCTGTCAAAACTTTGCAATTATTGTTTTCGTCTTTCAATACCAATAAATAACCGCTTTGATGAGAATTCTTTAAATCGAGCTCTCTTGAGGGTAATATAGAATGAAGATAAGAAATAGATATATCCACACCCGCAACTCCATATACCTGTCCTTTATATATAAGAGGAACGGAATATGTGATCATTTGATAACTTTTATTTGCCTCTTTCTCACCTTCTAAATAGAATGGTTTAGACCAATAACCCAAATTTTGATATCCAAGTTCAGGATTTTCTTTTGCTGCATTAAAAGGCTTATAAAAGAATTCATTGCTGAACGTTTCATCATTGCTGCTTATATTAAAAGATGATTCCCATGGGATATCAAAAGGTATTTTTAATTTATGAGAAAGTGTTGAGCTTCCTCTTACCATGGTTATATCTGAATAATCCACAGGATCGTTTTCCGGATCGGCATCTCTTAAATAAATCCCCGGTACGCTTTTCTTGTTTCTCGTATCTGCAAGGATTATAAAAGAACCATTAACCGTGTTTTTTCTTAAGTTTGATATGAGGGTATTTGAAGACGAATCAAATAATTCGTTCTGCAAAGATTTATCTTTTAAGAATGCTTTTAAATTTGTATGGTTATTTTTAAGTATTTTATCTAAATTGGAATTTACATCTTTGATTTCTTCCTTTAGATTCGACCATTGCTGAACCATATTATTTTCTAATATGATTTTCCTATTCTCTGTTGTTTGACTCAATATCTGTACGGAATTTTGATTTAAAATACTAGGTGTTCCGCTTATGTATAGAGCAATATATAAAGCAAAAACAAGTATGAAAATAAGAATTATCAATGGAAATAGTATTTGATTAAATATTGATCTTTTCTTCTTCATAATGCCCTCAAAAGTTTATTTTTAACTTATTATTTTACGCTATCCTTTAATGCCTTATTGAATGATTCATACCATTTTTCGAAATTTTTGTCAGAAGTATATTTTTTTGTCGCTTCTTCTAAGCTCTTACCGTTTTTTAGTGCTTTTTCAACTTCTTTTCTGTCATTGATAGCTAAGTCATATAAGTTATATTCCAATACTTTTCTTGCATTTCTTCCGCCGTCGAATGCTTTGTTTGTATAGAGGGTATTATTTTTTAGTGTATCATATGCTACGTCCATGGTCTTTTTTACTTTGTCATTTAGATTTATGTTGTTTTCCTTGATAACTTTATTAAATGAATCGATGTTGTTAGCATCTTTTTTAACCGGAAGATATCCGCTGTCTCCGCAGAAGTTGATATTTCTTTCTTCTTCCGTGAACCATTTTAAGAAAACAACCGATGCGTATTCTTCCTGTTCCGTACTTTTTGTTACTACCATTCCCGCACCTTGCTGTACTGCATAGTCTTTACCATCTTTGAATTTAGGGTCTTCTAGAACTATCGTTTCGATTTTGCTTGATTTTCCGTTATTATCTACTTTATCAGGGAAATAGTTAGCTGATGTAGTAGATCCGGTTAAAGACGCTATTTCACCTATAGCCACATCATCGGAACGGAATTTTCCGTAAGATGAGAAATAGCCTTTAACATATGGAACATAATAAAATTCTCATATTTTTTTCATGTTTTCTTTATTTATATTTAATGATACTTTTTGATTTTCAACTTTAAAAAGTTCATCTCCGTTTTGCATAGAACCTATTATAAACAGATTTGCCATCGCATCTCTTCCGTAAAAAGCTTTTCCGTCATTTTTAACATTTGGAGTCAGCGAATCGATCCATTCGTAATATTCTTTTGCAATATTAACTAAGCCTTCTTTAGTTTTAAGTTCTTCAAGGCTTGCTCCCGTAGCTTTTGAAAATTTATCCCAAGCTGTTTTGTTTAACATAAATATTTCTGTGCTTTTTGCTACAGGGAATATTTTAAGCTCGTCTGCATTGCTGCTTATCCTGCCTTCTTCAATATATGAATCTACATATGAATCAATATCATCTTTAGACATATATTTATTTAAATCCACCAAGTATCCTTTTTTTTCTATTTCATAAGCTGTATCGGCATATGAAGCAAAAATATTGGGAATTTCTTTACTTCCAACTTTTTTATTTATTGATGCCATAACACTGTCTTCGAGCTGTGTAACATCGCCCTGGTTATGTCCTTCAACAAAAATCCCCTCTTCCAATCCAACAGTTTCGTTGAATTCTTTTATCATGTTGTCAAATGCAACTTTTTGAGCTCCGTTATAATAATGCCAAACGGTTATTGTTACGGGATTGCTCGGATCGAGTTTAACTCCTGCAGGATTATCGTTACTTTTACATCCCGTCAAAGCTCCAAAAATAAGAAGCATAGAAACTACTAGTGCCGTTATTCTTTTTTTCATTTTAATTCCCCTTTATTTAATTTGTTTTGGTAAATATAATTTTATTATACATTTTTTTGCCTCAAGCTACAACAAAAACAGTTGAGGTTTCGCTTAATAATGGAAATTATTGGTATCTATATACATATTTCACATATATATTAGAAATATAAAAAAGACTTGCAAAGAAAAAAATTTCTCTAAGCAAGTCTTTTTTTTATTATTATTTATGGGCTTTTCTTTTGATCAATTTACTTATTTCAACTATAGGAATGACAAGAACCGCAAGAAGTATAGATACTGCGTATTCCATTATTGAAATATGTTCAAATCCAAATGCGCCGGATAAGAAAGGTACATATATTACCGCTGTTGTGCATATTAGGGAAGCCAGCATTGCAAAAAGTAAATATTTATTTTGACCTTTTATATTAAATATAGATTTATCGAGTGATCTCATATTAAATGAGTGGAAAATCTCAGCCATAGATAAAGTTAAAAATGCCATGGTCATTCCGTCGGCACTGTTTACGATTTCCCATACTCCCGATTCCATATAATGACCTATAAAGTAGGCTAAAAGAGTAATTACAGTTACCATTATCCCTTGCAGAGCTATATTCGCTCCCATTCCTCCTGCAAAAATCCCTTCATTAGAATCTCTTGGCGGACGTTTCATTATATCGCTTTCTGCTTTTTCCATTCCCAGAGCAAGAGCAGGGAAGCAGTCGGTAATAAGATTTATCCATAATAAATGAACAGGCTTTAATATTGTAAATCCAAGCAAAGTTGCAATGAATATAGATAAAACTTCCGATAAGTTTGAAGCAAGCAGGAATTGAATTGATTTTCTGATGTTATCGTAAATCCTTCTTCCTTCTCCCACAGCGGAAACGATAGTTGCAAAGTTATCATCTGCCAATACCATATCTGCTACATTCTTTGTAACATCCGTCCCGGTAATTCCCATACCAACTCCGATATCCGCATTCTTGATAGAAGGAGCGTCATTGACTCCGTCTCCTGTCATTGCTGTTATTTTATCTTTATCTTTCCAAGCTTTTACTATCCTTACTTTATGTTCCGGCTGGACTCTTGCATATACCGCATAATGTTCTATTTTATTAGGTAGCTCCTCGTCTGATATTTCATCCAACTCCGCTCCCGTAATAGCTTCATCTTTATTTTTTATTATGCCTAGCTCCGTTGCAATGGCTACAGCGGTATCTCTATGGTCTCCGGTAATCATTATAGGTTTGATACCTGCATTCCTGCATTCTACTATCGCATCTTTTACCTCAGGTCTTACCGGGTCGATCATTCCTGTCAGTCCCACAAAACATAAATCTTTTTCGAGATTACTTGCATCATAATTATCAGGTTCATTATCCCAAGTTCTCATTGCGATACAAAGGACTCTTAAAGCTCTGTCAGCCATGTTTTTATTTTGAGTTAGGATATTATTTAAAATATCTTCATTTATATCAACTTCTTTGCTGTCTAATAAAGCTTTATTACATCTTTTCAATACTTCATCCGGAGCCCCTTTTGTAAATTGAATGATTTTACCTTTTTTGGTTTTATGAACGGTACTCATCATTTTTCTTAAAGAATCAAATGGAGCTTCTCCTATACGAGGATATTCCTCTTTTAAATCATTTTTATTTAGATTTAGTTTATAAGCAAAGTTAACTAATGCACACTCTGTCGGTTCACCTATTGCAGAATTATTTTCATCAAGTTCTGCATCCGAGCAAAGAGCCATGCCTTTTGCAATTAAATTTTCATCTTCTCCGTAGTGTTCCACTACAGTCATTTTATTTTGTGTTAGGGTTCCTGTCTTATCCGAGCATATAACAGAAGCACATCCAAGCGTTTCAACAGCGGTTAGTTTTCTGATAACGGCGTTTCTTTTAGACATATTTGTAACACCTATAGAGAGGACTATTGTTACCACCGCGGCGAGTCCTTCCGGTATAGCTGCCACGGCAAGACTTACCGCAACCATGAATGTATCAAGCATTGCTTCGCCTGTTACATTAGGATAAACTCTAAATATATCTATTGCAAAAATTATCGCACAAATACCAAGGACTAAAATGCTAAGTATTTTACTTAGCTGTGTTAATTTCTTTTGAAGAGGCGTTGCATTATCCTCTGCTTTTGCAAGGGCATCTGCTATTTTACCCATTTCGGTGTCCATACCGGTAGCGGTAATCACTGCTTTACCCCTTCCGTAAACTACGGAGCTGCCCATATATACCATGTTCTTTCTATCTCCCAATGGAACATCTCCGTTTGCATGAGCTTCTACTTCATCTTTGGTTTTTGTAACAGGTACGGACTCCCCGGTCAATGCAGATTCTTCGATTTTCATACTTGCACATTCTATTATTCTTCCGTCCGCGGGAACCGCGTCGCCTGCTTCTAAGATAATGATATCTCCCGGTACTAAATCTTCGCTTTTAATCGTTATTTGCTTATTGTCTCTGATGACCTTGGAAGTAGCAGCTGCGATTTCTTTAAGTGCATCTATTGCTTTTTCTGCCTTGCTTTCCTGCACTACACCAAGAACTGCATTGATTATTACTACTATCATTATAATGATTACGTCCGCAAAAGATTCTCCGGCATATGCGGCAGTTATTCCCGATACTATTGCGGCTACTATCAAAATAATTATCATTGGGTCTAAGAGCTGATTAATAAATCTTTTAAAGATAGATATTTTTTTGCCTTCGATAAGTTTGTTTTTTCCGTGTGTCTGAGCTCTCTTATTAGCTTCACCGCTTGTTAATCCGTCTTCTGTCGTATTTAAGTTTTTAAGTACGTCAAGTATGCTAAGTAAATACTCTTTCATAAATATCCTCCGTATTTTTATATGTTAACTTTTTAATTCTATATTCTATATTTAATTATTCACTTTAAATTTTAAAGTATTCCAAGATGTTCCAGTAATATTTTAAGTCCCATTAAAATCAATATCACACCTCCAAACATTTCAGCTTTTTGTTTGTACTTTAGACCGAATATATTACCTATTTTTATTCCTATTATGGATAAAATAAAGGTTGTTGCTCCTATTAGTAATACTGCGTGAATAATATTGACTTTTAGAAATGCAAAGGTAATTCCTATCGCAAGAGCATCTATGCTTGTAGCAATGCTTAAAGTAAGCATTGTTTTAAAATCAAACTTATTATTTAAATCTTCATCGATATTTCTTGATTCCAAAATCATATTAATTCCTATAAAACCTAATAGCATAAAAGCTATCCAGTGGTCGAAGTTCGTTATTAAATCTTTAAAGTGAAATCCCAAATAATATCCGACCAGCGGCATTAATGCCTGAAATCCTCCGAAATATAATCCTGCCTTGATTGGATGTTTTATAGTTATTTTTTCTACTGAAAGTCCTTTACATATCGAAACTGCGAATGCATCCATTGAAAGTCCTACTGCGATGATGAATAGTTCCCATAAACTCATGATATTTCCTTTCTTTAAATAAAGAAGATAAAAAAAGAGACTTATCCGTCTTTATAACAGATAAGTCTCATCGTTTCAAATAAAGCCAGGAATTTGTTTGATTCCAGGATGTTGACCTTATTACGCCATGCGTCGATTACTCCCTTATTTTGGAATACTATACCATAATCATTATGTTTTGTCAAAGATATTGTTTTTATTTTACATTTAATTTACATTTATAAATTAAAATAATTCCACTTCACTTAATGAGTAGATATATTTGTCGGTTATTTTAAGTATTTCATCTTTATGTTCCAAACTTTCATCTTCTTTTATCGTATATGTAAACATATTTGCAGCTTTTCCCGCTGTCGTTCCCGAAAGAGAATCTTCTATTACAATAGAATTTTCAGGTTTTACTTTTAATTTATCCGCAATGCCTAAAAAAATATCGGGAGCAGGTTTACTGTTTTCAACATCATTCGCTGTCAAAATCAAATCAAAATATTTTTTGATTCCTTCTTTTTTTAAAAAACCGTCAACAAGTCTTATAGTATTGTTGGTACCTACAGCTAATTTATAATTTTGTTTCTTAGCCTTTGAAATCAGTTCTTTGGCACCATTTCTCAGTATATTTTCTGTAAGATACAGTCCGTCTACGATTTCTATCCATTCATTCATTATACTTTCTATACTATCTTTTATTCCATAGAAATTTTTTGCTTCTATAGCAGCTTCTTCTATACTCATTGGTCTGAAATCAATATCCTCACTTGAATAGTTTATGCCTCTTCTTTGGTTAAAGAAGATTTTATCTACTTTTTGCCATAAGGGAAGTGAGTTTACCAGTGTTCCGTCAAAATCAAATATAAGTAATTTATTATTCATAAATTATTTCTCCTTAGAAGTTTCTCTTTCATAATAGAATAAATATTGTTGTGCTATACCCGCATATTCACCCCAGTTATTTTTTGCGAGGTTAAATCCATTTTCAAATGTTAAATCGGTGAGTCCGTATCTGGTTTCAAATATCCTTTTAACCCAAACGTCCATAGGGCATAATTCTAATCTTTTAAGAGAAAATAGTAATATACAATCCGAAACTTTTTCTCCCACACCCTTTATTTTCATCAGTTCCTTTTTTGCTTCGGCAGTTTCCATATTTGTTATTGTATCAAGGTCGATTTCTCCTGAGTTGATTTTTGAAATAGCATCTACCAAATATTTATCTCTAAATCCCATTTTAAGTTCGTGGAATTCTTCTTGTGTTATATCTTTTAAATCTTCATAAGAAGGAAAAGAATAATAACTTTTTCCCTTATAAATTATTTCTTTGCCGTATCTTTCACATAAATCGCTTATTATTTTTTTTATCCTCGGTATATTATTATTGGCTGAAATTATAAAAGAGATAATAGTTTCGAATAAATCCTGTTTTAAAATCCTTATGCCATTACCGTATTCAATACACTTTTTGATATGTTCATCTGTACTGATTTTTTTATCTATCTCGTTATAATCTAAATTGAAATCAAAATAATCTACCAGAACATTATTAAAATATTCTTCTGTCGTATCATAGAAAGTAAAAGTTCCATTATTTTCTTTTATATGTATTACTTTTCCGTTTACTACTCCTATGAATTCATCTTTTTCTATTTCGTCCCATCTGAAGCATTGTCCGCATTCAAATGTTTTCTTTAAATTAAAATGATCGGTTTTGGTTAAAATGATATCATTGTTTACTTGTTCTATCTTCATAATAATACTCCATAAATTCTTTTGTATATTGGTCGTTATCTTGGTACATTATAAGCGATGGCAGTATATTCATCGATTGTTTTGCGTTTTTTACTGCTTTTAAAAGAAATAAATTAGAATTTTTATTCTTTTTAGGATAGATAAATTTTACATCTTTTACCGTAAGTCTATATTTATTCAATGTAAGAAGTATTTCTTCGAACCTGTCTGTTCTGTGAACCAGAAAAAATTTACCTTTATCTTTAAGCAATTTTGAGGAAACCTTTGCTATATCATCAAAGTTACATAATATTTCATGTCGTGCTATTTTTTTATTGTCATTTTCGCTTATTATACCACTGTTTGTTTTATAATAGGGAGGGTTTACCGAAAGACTGTCAAATTTATTATATAAAGATTTGTCCAATTGATTTAAGTCGTTATTGATAATATTAATAGTATCTATTTTATTATATTCAAGAGATTTTTCTGCAACTGAACACATATCTTTATTTACTTCAACCATGGTTATATCTTTATTTTCTCTTTTTGCATATATGAGTATAGGTATGATACCACTGCCTGAGCAAAGATCGATTAATTTATCGTTTCTTTTAATGAACTTTGCCATGAAATTGGCAAGCAAAACCGCATCTACACCGAAACAAAAACTATCGGTGTCTTGATATATATAATAATTTTTTATCTGCAGATCATCAAGTCTTAAATTCATAATCCTCTCCTAAGTTAAAAATATTATAACACAAAGGATAGATAATATAAAATAAATGATTTTAATTTAAACCTTCTCTAAACTAATCAATATATAAAAAAACCTTACCTTAAATACACTCTAATAAAAAATTTCTTTTACCCCAAAAAAAGAAGCCTTAGTACAGGCTCCTTTTTATATCTAATATCTATTACTTCTTTTTCCTATCTGTTTTCCTTTGCTTCTTCTCTGTTCATCATACATCCAACCGCTATCTGTACCACTGCTATAACTGCCATCACTACAGTGAACATATCAGCTATTACCATATTTCCGCTTAAGTCTTGTGTCAAGAAGAATACCGCTACACTTACTATCGCTAAAACGATGCCTGCTGCTGTCATGCTCATCTTGCCTTCTCTTCTCATTCCCTTAAGTCCCATTACCATTGCTGATATTATACTTAGTACTGCTAACAATATATTTACTAATGCAAAGCTTCCTGCGTTTGTTTGTTCAGCATTCGCAAGCGGTGTTTCGTTATCATTTATTGTTGTTGCTTCCCCTGCGTTCGCTCCGCTTGCTAACGGTGTTTGATTATCATTTATTGCTACGTTATTGTTTACTGCCGTATTATTATTTGCTGCCGCTGCCGGTTGTGCGTTTCCTGTGTTTGCTGCTGATGTTCCAACCGATGCTCCATCATTATTTCTTTCTACAGTTGTTGTCTTTACTGTTGTAGTCGTTGTAGTTACTACAACATCTTCGCCGTTTGTATTATTTTCATCGTCGGGTGTTATGAATTCTTCATCATCAGGTGCAGGTGTATTATTTTCATCTTTTGGTTCTTCAGGTACTACAGGTTCAGCCGCTTTCTTTGCTTCGAATACTGCCTTGTATGTTTCGTCGCTTCTTACTCTGTGTCCTTCTTCCGGAAGTCCTTCTTCCCAGTGTGAAAATTCATATCCTTCTTCCGCTACGGGTGTCGGAACTTTTACTACGTTCTTGAATTCGCTTCCTTTATTGATGTCTTCAAATGCAGTTTGTCCTTCTAATTTCCCGTTTTCTCCGGCTTAGAAGTTTACTGAGTATTTTATCGTATAATAAGGTGTAACCAATATCCTGATATTTTGTCCTTCATCGAATGTTGTATATCCGAAACCTTTTCCTTCGCCTTCCGTACTGTAGTTTACTTTTGCTTCAAAAGTACCGTCATATCTTTCGCTTCTTACAGATACGATAGTTCCTGCAGGGAATGTAACTTTCTTTCCGTTTAATGTTCCTACCGCGTCATTCAATAATGTCATGGTTACATCAAACATATATTTGTTTGTTTCTCTGTCTTTGTAAAACGCTCCGAAACCTGTTATCCTGTTCTTTTCTTCGGTGTATGTCTTTGCGTCCGCAGGTCCTTTGTTGAAGCTGTATACATCGAAGTATTCTTCGTCCATCACATAAGTGATAGTACAAGGTTCGCTGGTTTTTTTTGCTTCTTTTACGCTCTTTGTACCTTTAACTGCTTTTACTTCTTTTTTTACTTCTTCTTTAGAAGCTTCTTTTTCTTTGTTCTTTGCTTCTTCTTTTACTTCTGTCTTTTCTTCTTCCTTAGCTTCTTCTGCTTCGGCTTTTTCTTCAGCAGCTTCTTCTTTTACTTCTTTAGCTGTCTTATCCATAACTTCTTCACTTACTTTAGATGTTTCTTCTATTATTTCTTCCGCTGCGAATATAGGTCCCGCACACTGCAGTACAAGTAACACGCTTATCATTATCGCTACTAAACTTTTCATCCCTTTTCTCTTTTTCATATCTACACCTCAACGTTTTTCTTTCTCTTTATGTTACCAGTATATGACACTACAGTTACTCACCGGTTACATTTTCATCTCTAAGTTACTTTTTTGGGAAATTCTTTTTTATATAACTAAATTATATAACTTTATGGTAACCTTTTCAACCTTTTATTTGTTTTTGTTCACATTATTTTAACTTTGCTATGATGTTTTTTAATTATATGATGCTTAAGTATTAAATATTTATATTGTTTATAAGTGATTAATTGATAAAATACAGTGATCAACACAGCAAAATAATCTTTAAAAGTATTAAATATTTCTTTTTTATTTAATATGATCCATAAAATAAAAAAGAACTCTTAAGAGAGTTCTTTTATCCTGCTATTTCTTCTCTGACTTTAACTACCAATATACTTACGTCATCTTTTAATTTTCCGAGACTCCTTGCGTATGCTTCATTGAATAATTCGTCTGCTATTTTTTGAGGGTTTCTGTATTCCATATTTTTAATTTTTTCTTTTATTAATTCTCTGTCATCTGAGAATGCTTCCAAGAAACCGTCACTAATCAGATATAAATAGTCGTTATTTTTTAATTTTAATTTTTCAGTGGCAAGATTTATATTTTCTATGATACCTATTGGAAGTGCTTCTCCCGTCAAGTCCATTATTTCCCCGTCTCTTTTTAAATAACTTTCAAGTGCACCGGCTTTTATGAATTCAGCTTCCGCATTATATAAATCAAACAGGACTACATCCAAAGTTGTGAAAATCTCATCTTCTTCAAGAGAAAGGATTGAATTTATCATATTTACACTGTTTTCTTCACCGCTTCCGCAGCTGAGCATTTCTTCTAGTAAATTTAATACTCTTTCGCTCTGTTTGTTTGCTTTTTCTCCGCTGCCCATACCGTCTGCGAGAGCAATTAAATGTGTGTTAGTTGGGAGGACTATATTTGAATAGTTATCACCGCATTCTTCTCTGTTTTCTTTTTTTTCTCTTCTGACTCCTACACTTAAAGAATATGGCATTCTTTCGGTAAATGTGTATTCAAAAGCTTCAAAAGCTTGCTCTGTGTAAGAGTTATAATCGTACATTATATTTTTACCGAGGATTTCGCTTAACAGTAAAGGTACGGTAATCCTATATTCTTCGCTTGATAATCTTTTTCCTGTCTTTAAATATGTTTTTATTTTTCCCTGGAAATCTTCAAGTATAACCGTTTCTTTTACGATTATCCCCATTGAGAATAATCCTTCCTTTACTTTCTTTTCATCGCTTGAAAAATAATTGAGTCCTTTTTTGATATTGTTATAAATGTTATCAAGGGTTTTATTGACGCTGTTGAATTCAATTTTCATAAGACTTTTAAATTTATTTAATTTATTATTATAGTCCTTTTTAAGCTTTAAATTATCACAGAGGTATGATGTACTTTTAAACATAAAAAAGTTGTATTTACATTTATTTATAAAACTTTTAGGTAAATCTTTTTTAGATGTTATTTTTCCGTTATACGTATCAAGGATTACTTGTGAGAAATTTACAAAAGTATCTTCGCCTTCTTCGTTCCAGCACTTATGAAAGTCTTCACAGTTTGTACATATATCGGCGGTAAGGACTTTGCATATACTTTTGGTTACGTTTGTGTTTTCGTTTTTATTATTAAGGGTAATGTTATAGCTTACCTCGTTGATCATATTCTTTTTATTTTCTATTTCCTCTTTTATGGTCTTCTTTATTGCATTATTGAATATATTTCCATGGTCTATGGTTTCGGTTGAGCTTAAAAATGCCATTACCCGATCGTTAAATAATGCAGTGAAAATCAAAAAAGCAGCGGAAGCAATGAGGACTTCCTTCAGTCCTACGGTAAACATTATACTTTTATTTATGTAGCACGATAATGTCAGCGCCGTAAATCCAAAAATGAGAGTACTTGTTATTTTGGATATATTCTTAGTCATAGAAGCAAATAAGCATGCTACCGTGAATATAAGTATTATATCGGTATCAAATCCTCCCCTTAAAGTGAGGAGGATACTGCTTACAAGTGAAAAACTTAAACAGAGGCTTAAAGAGAAGTACGTAGCTACGAATAACAAAAGGAAGGTAGTAAAAATCATAGCTATCGATAAGGTAAATATATTTATATCTGCCGTACCAAGTAAAAATATAGAAAATACAACTCCAAGGCTTAAGGCTTCAAAGGATGAGAAGTCTTTTTTAAGGTCAATATTTTCAATCAGATTATAGGCAGTATCGAAGATAAAGAAAACAATTACCAAACTAAGAGCTTCAAGTGCACAGTACATATTATTTATTGGAGGATTTTTAGCTATGTAATTCGTAAGTAAGCCGCTAAATAATGTGATGACACTTGCAAGACATGCATATGTAGCTTTATTACTGTTTATAATATAATTTCGGCTAAGTGCGAACATCAATAATATTGAAAAAATAAGTCTTATCCCTGATGATATCCCAAGAGTAAAAGATGTTATTATCACCATAAGAACTAAGGGGATGTTTGAAAGTTCTTCTTTGTAGATGATAAATGCGCTTATACCGAAAACAAAAGGTAAAGTGTAGGAAAAGAATATACTAAAGTTACCGAGAATAGACAAAATCGTTATGACTATGTTTTTATATAGGGTAAAGTTGTTTTTTTTAGTCTCTTTTTCTTTTTTTATGTTTTTATTATATGTATTGTTTATTTTAATAATTCCTTCTCTACTTATCATTTTAAGCCTCCTATAAGTTATAAAAAAATTATAAAAATAATCCATGGGGAAATTTGATGAAATCTAGCAGAATTCTAAAAAAAATAAAAAAGCATTCAAATATTTGTATTTAAATAGCTATTATTATATACTTACATTGAAATAAATAATTGAAGGTACTTTTATGATAGTTAATGGTAATGAAATAGAAATCTTAGCACCTGCAGGAAGTTTTGAAAATTTAAAAACTGCGATTTTATCCGGAGCCGACAGTGTTTACTTTGGTCTTTCTAATTTTAATGCAAGGAGGAATGCCGAAAATTTCTCTAGTTTTGAGGATATAAAAGAAGCAGTAGATTTTTGTCACTTGAGAGGTAAAAAGGCTCATGTTACACTCAATACTTTGGTTTACGACAATGAAATACAGGATTTGGTAAAAGAGATTGAAGTTATTAATAAAGCCGGGTTCGACGCTATCATAGTTCAGGATCTAGGGGTAATAAATATTTTAAAACAGATTTCAAAGGTTCCTATCCATGCTTCCACTCAGCTAAGTGTACATAATGTAAGTGATGCAAAGAAACTTAAAGACATGGGATTTGACAGAGTAGTTCTTTCAAGAGAGCTTTCTTTAAAAGAAATAAAAAGAATTATGGATGAAGTTGATGTTGAAGTAGAAATCTTTATTCATGGTGCGCTTTGCATGAGTGTTTCCGGGCAATGTTATTTTTCTTCTGCGTTGGGAGAGCGAAGCGGGAACAGGGGGTTATGTGCCGGTGTATGCAGACTCCCTTTCTATGTTAGAGAAAAGGGAAGATATGATCTATCTCTTAAAGATGTTTGCTATATCGATTATATAGAAGAGTTTGCAAATATGGGCATCGCTTCTTTAAAGATTGAAGGCAGGATGAAGAGTAAGGAATATGTGAAGAGCGTTGTCAGTGAAATAAGAAATAAAATAGAATTTGGTAAATATAATAAAAAGTTGCTTAAAGATGTATTTTCAAGAAGCGGTTTTACCGACGGTTATATAACAGGTAAAAGAAATAATATGTTTGGTATTAGGAGTGAAGAAGATAAATCTTATACCAAAGCTGCAATTGAGGAGATAAAAAGTAAAGATATTTATGAAGATAAAGTTAAAGTAGATATAAAGTATGACTTTACTTTGGGGAAGAATTCTTATCTGGAAATGATCGACGAAGATAATAATATTGTTTCTGTTAAAGGTGATATAATTGAAGAAGCAAAAAATAAACCTACCGCAAAAGAAAATATTGAAAAAAATTTATTAAAATTAGGCTCGACTGTTTATGAGATAAATGATATGGAAGGTAAGGCGGATAATAATATATTTGTTCCTATTTCAAGCATAAATGAACTGAGAAGGAATGCTACGGATAAGCTTGATAAAATAAGGATTAGCAAATTTCCTGTTTATGATATAGGAAAATTAATAAAACCAAAAGATAAGAGCAGACCTATTGGTGGTAAAAATATTGCCGTTATCAACGATATAAATACACTTAATGAATTTATTCTTGATTATTTTGATGAAACGTACATTCCTTTATTCGAGCTTAATAAATTAAATAAAGATTTGATTGTTAAGTATAAAGGTAAACTGGGCGTAGAAATTCCCAGGGTATACTTTGATGAGGAAGCAAATATAAATAAAAATCTTTTAAAGGCAAAAGAGTTGGGAATTAAAAAAGGACTTGCTCATACGATAGGTAAGATTGTCCTGTTGGATAAACTTGACTTTGAAATAATGACGGGATTTGGAACCAATATTACCAATTCTTATTCAGTGGATTTACTTGAAAAAGAAATACATAATTTAAAAAATGTAACCCTTTCTTTTGAAAATACTATAAATAATATAAATAAAATCAAGTCAAATACTGAGTTATCGATTATAGTATATGGTTATCTTCCTTTGATGACTGCAAGGAATTGTCCTGTAAAAGAAGAGATAGGATGTAAAAATTGTAATAAAAAGCTGTCTCTGAACGACAGGATGGGCAAGAAGTTTAGAGTAAAATGTAACGGACAAACAAGTGAACTTTATAATACTTATCCTTTATGTGTATTTGACAGGCTTAATAAACTCGATAGTGATATAAATAAAATATTTATGTTTAATGATGAAAATAAAAATGATATAAAAAATATAATAAAACACTATGAAAACAGTGAATTACTAAATGATAGTACAAGAGGGTGCTATTTCAGAAAGTTATTATAGGAGGAAAAATGGACAGATTAGATTTTCATATTCATACAAATGCTTCCGACGGGAGCTGGAACAGTGAGGAGACCGTAAAAAATGTGAAAGAAGCGGGGCTTAAGTATTTTGCAATTTCGGACCATGACAGTATTTCTAATGTTAAACTAACGGAGTATATCGCAAATAAGGAAGGACTGAATTTTATAAGAGCAACAGAAATATGTTCTAAATCATTTGATAAAGAAATACATATACTTGGATATGATATAGATATTGACGATATCGATCTTACTTATACTATGACAAAAACCAGAAGAGTAAGGCAAAACAGAGATACCAGGATAATAAAATGGGTAGAAAAAAATTATGATAATGGTGTAAGTTTAGAAGAATATAATATTTATAAGATGAAAGAAATGGCTGGGCTTCCCATAATGAATTATCTTGCACAAAAAGGAGTTTGTGAGGGTGTAGAGCCTTTTAATGAAGTTAAAGCTCAGGTTCCTGTCCCTAAAGATGAAGATTTGATTTCATCGGAAGAAGTAATTAAAGTAATAAAAAATGCAGGAGGGGTCGCAGTCCTTGCACATCCTTCTTATTATTACCCGGGAAATGTAATGAGTGAGGAAATGTTAAATTACTATTTGGATATAGGTATCGACGGACTTGAATGCTACAGTTCATATAATCCTTTAAAGGAGCAAAATAAGTATTACTTCGAATATTGTAAAAAAAATGACTTGATAGTAAGCGGTGGGTCGGACTGTCACGGTAGCGTATACAAAACAAGATTTGCAGGTACTCCCATAGTTAACTTAAGTGATACTAATCTTCTTGCAAGGACGAGAAGTTATAAACATTTACAAAATAATCCATGCTTCTAGATATAAATAATGATTAATTACTCTTTATTTTTAGTATTAATTTTAGTATAATTAATTAGCTAAGGGGAAAAAGAATAAAAGGATGAAAAATATGGAAAAAATTATTATTAACGGTGGCAGAAGACTTACCGGAGAAGTGACTATAACCGGTGCAAAAAATGCGGCTCTTGGGATATTACCCGCAACGGTTCTGGCATCCGATAAATTTTTAATAGAAAATTTACCTGATATACAAGATATCAGAAATTATATAAGCATAATGAAAAAACTCGGCGCTAAAATCAGAAAGACGAGTAAAGGCTTAAGTATAGATACAACAGCAATAGCGGACTGCACCAGTGATGAGATAGCAGATGAAAGTACAAAGATGAGAGCCAGTTATTATCTCTTAGGTGCCCTGCTCGGACGAAACGGATTTGTCGAACTTCCTCCTCCGGGTGGATGTGATATAGGTGCAAGACCTATAGATCAGCATATTAAAGGGTTTGAAGCCTTGGGTGCAAAAGTAGATGTAAAGGGCTCGATTAAAATAGAATCTCCAAACGGTCTTAACGGAACTAACATATATATGGATGTTGTAAGCGTTGGCGCTACAATTAATATTATGCTCGCTGCAGTAAAGGCAAAAGGGCTGACGGTTATAGAAAACGCCGCAAAGGAACCACACGTTGTCGATATCGCAAACTTTTTAAATTTAATGGGTGCAAGCGTTAAAGGTGCCGGTACGGATGTTATCAGGATTATGGGGGTTGAAGAACTTCATGGATGTGAATATTCTGTAGTACCGGATCAAATAACTGCGGGAACATATATGATAGCTGCGGCGGCGACAAAAGGGGATGTACTCATAAAAAATGTAATCCCTCCTCATTTGGATTCAATCACAGCCAAGCTTATTGAAATGGGTGCGGACGTTAGTGTTGATGAAGATGATAATATAAGGGTAGTGGGAAGAGAATATATCAAACCTTGTAATGTCAAGACTCTGCCTTATCCGGGATTTCCTACGGACTTACAGCAGCCTATGGGACTTATTATGTGCCTTGCAAACGGTGTAAGCTCAATTACGGAAAGTATCTTCGAAAATCGTTTCAGATATGTAACTGAGCTTCAAAAAATGGGAGCCAATGTAAGAGTGAACGGAAATACAGCCGTATTTACAGGTCCAAGCGAACTTTATGGAACAAAGATACAGGCGACCGACCTTAGAGCAGGGGCTGCAATGATACTTGCTGGGCTCGTTGCAAAAGGAACCACAGAAATTACAAACCTTAAATATATAGACAGAGGATATGAAAATATCGAAGAAAACTTTAGAAATTTAGGAGCGGACATAAAGAGAGTTGATTCGTAACCTTTTCCCCTTATTTTATAAGGGGATTTTTAATATTAAAATATATATTTAATTATAGAACGCATAGAATTAATAGGAGAATAAATGAAATTTACTAATCTTTTTTCCTCTTCGAGAGGTAATAGTCTGCTTGTGGAAAGCGAAAATACTAAAATTTTGGTTGACGCAGGTCTTCCCGGCAGTACTATAGTAAATGAACTAAAAAAAATAGATGTTGAAATAAGTGATATAGATGCTATTTTGATCACTCACGAACACAGTGATCATATAAAAGGTGCGGGAGTATTGTCCAGAAGGGCGGATATCCCCATATATTTACATAGAGCCGCATGTGATACCGTACTGAAAAAGGTCGGCAGAGTAAAAGAAGAAAATATATACAGAATCGAAGAAGAAATCCCTTTTTACATAAATGATGTTCTTGTAAACAGTTTTTCCATTCCCCATGATGCGGTTGCACCTATAGGGTTTACAATAGATGACGGAAAAACAAAATGCGGAGTTGCAACGGATATGGGAATGATAATGGAAGATGTAATAGAAAATTTAAAAGAATGTAAATTTGTTTTTCTTGAAGCAAATCATGATGAGAATATGCTTAAAAAAGGTTCATATCCGATACATCTAAAGCAAAGGATCTTATCTCCGTTCGGACATTTATCAAATAATGACAGCGGAAAAGTATTAAGTGAGCTCATTAAGGATAAAACTGAAAGGGTAAGACTCGGACATTTAAGCGAAGAAAACAATATAAGTACCATTGCTTATGAAACCGTAAAAAATGTAGCACTCGATAGTGATATCAAAGAGGGCAAAGATTATATCTTAGACGTTGCGAACAGGATCGGTATCAATGGTATCTTAGAATTTTAGGAGGAAAAAATGAGAGAAAAGAGAAGCGGTTTAACTATTTTCTTTTTAGGGCTGATAATCGGAGGCATTCTTTTCGGTTCCGTTGCTTTTTTTGTAACTAATTACAGAATGGAAAAACTAATAGATGAAAAAATCGGTACTGTTTATCAAGGCGGCGGAAACAGCGGAAGTTCATCTTCGGCTACGACTTTAAAATCCAGTACGACGGAAAAAGTTGCTGCAAACGTTACTCCTGCCGTAGTCGGTATCGAAACTACGGAATTAAGTAAAGATATGTTCAATAGAGAGTACGAAAGCAGCGGTGTGGGGACCGGATTTATAGTGGATAAAAATGGAATTATTGTTACAAATCAGCATGTTGTAAGTGGTAATCCAAAACAAATTAATGTTACCTTGAAAGACGGGACCAGCTATGAGGCAAAAGTGGTATTTAAATCTGATACCGTCGACTTAGCCGTAATAAAAATAAATGCAAAGAATTTGCCTGTAGTAAACTTAGGTGACAGTGAAAAAATAAATATAGGTCAGACAGCTATTGCAATAGGAAATCCTTTGGGGCTTACTTTCGAGAGAAGTGTTACTCAGGGGATAATAAGTGCACTCAACAGAAGCATTGCCGTAGATAATAAGACAATAGCCGAAGACCTTATACAAACCGATGCTTCCATAAATGCGGGAAACAGCGGAGGACCTTTATTAAATCTTGCCGGGGAGGTCATTGGTATAAATACCTATAAGATCCAGTCGGGTGAAGGTTTGGGTTTTGCCATACCAATCAATATAGTAAAGCCTATAATAAACCAAATTAAAGAAGAAGGTTCTTTTACTCCTACCGTTATAGGGATAGAAGGTGTGGATAAGGAAATTGCAAGATACTATACAGAAAATGAAAAATTATCTGTAGATAAGGGGATATTGATAGTAGGAGTCGTAAATGGTTCGGGTGCCGCAAAAGCAGGGATAAAAGAAAATGATGTCATTACAAAAGTAGATGGAGTGGAAGTCAATAATATGTTAAAATTCAGAGAACAGCTTTACTATCATAGACCGGGAGAAAAAATAAAAATCACCTATGAACGAAACGGAAAAGCAAATACCGTAGAGGTTGAGTTGAGTAAATCAAAATAATCAAGGAGCAGGATAATCTGCTCTTTTTTTATTTATTAAATAAATATTAATATCTATTTTTTTATTTACAAATATTCCCCTTAGTGCTATTATGTAGGCGGATGGTATTCATTTTGAAACTATACCGTGGTAAATATTTTGTTTTTCATTCTAATTATTAGAATTAAAGCTTTTATCGAAGGAAAGAGACTTTATGGCATCACCGAAAGAGGGTGATAGAATGAAAATAGGATTTATTGGTGCAGGAAAAGTCGGCGTCAGCCTCGGCAAATACTTTAAACTGCACAAAAAAAATGTTTTGGGATATTACAGTAAAAATCCCGACTCTGCACGTGAAGCAGTCAAGTTCACGAATACTGATTGTTTTAGTACATTATATGATATATTAAATTCATGTGATGCATTATTCCTGACGGTCCCCGATAAGGATATCGGCGAAGTTTGGGAAAGTCTAAAAGATTTCGACATTCAAAATAAAATATTTTGTCACTGTAGCGGAGCATTATCTTCCGCAGTCTTTCAAAAAGGTGACCGAGAAGTTTTCGGTTATTCCATTCATCCAATGTATGCTTTTAACGATAAGTATACGTCTTATAAGGATATCTCAAGTGCTTATTTTACAATCGAAGGAAATGAAAAATATTTAGATTTATTTAAATGTTTTTTTGAGAGCATGGGAAATCCAGTCAAAATAATTTCTAAAGATAATAAAAGTAAATATCATGCTTCATGTGTTTACGTGAGTAATTTAGTCATTGCCCTTGTTGATAGAGGGGCTGATTTGCTTACCGAGAGCGGATTTGATAAAAAAGAAGCTATTGATGCTTTAATGCCGCTTTTTATGAACAATGCAAATAATATCTATGAAAGAGGGATAGTTGATTCTTTGACCGGTCCCATAGAAAGAAATGATATTACTACCGTAATGAAACACTTAGATGTATTAAATAATGAAGCAAAAGATATTTATAAATCATTATCATTGGGACTTACAGATATTGCCGGAATAAAAAATAAAGAAAATGATTACGGCAATATGAAGAAACTATTGAAAGAGGAATAAGGATGAAAAATACTGTAACAACTTTTAAAAGTGCAAAAGAAAGTAATGAAAAATTATCTATGCTTACCGCATACGATTATTCCACCGCAAAATTAATGGATGAAGCGGGTATTAACGGGATATTGGTCGGAGATTCTCTTGGAAATGTAGTTCTAGGTTATGAAGATACTTTATCCGTAACTATGGAAGATATGATACACCACGGAAGAGCCGTTGCGAGGGGCGCAAAGAATTCTTTGGTTGTTGTCGACATGCCTTTTATGTCATATCAAACTTCTGTTTACGACGCAGTTAAAAATGCCGGAAGGCTTATGAAAGAAGGACGAGCGGGAGCTGTTAAACTGGAAGGCGGAAAAGAAGTAAGTGAGGCTATAAACGCTATAACAAATGCGGGAATTCCCGTAATGGCACATCTTGGGTTAACTCCTCAAAGTATAAATGCTTTTGGAGGATTTAAAGTTCAGGGGAAGAGTGAAGAGGCAGCAAAAAAATTGATTAATGATGCTAAAGCCGTTGAAGAAGCAGGGGCTTTTGCGTTGGTTTTAGAGTGTGTTCCCGAAAAGCTAGCTAAGCTTATAACAGAGAGTATAAATATTCCGACTATAGGCATAGGTGCGGGGAAATACTGTGACGGACAAATACTTGTATATCAGGATATGCTTGGAATGTTTTCGGATTTTACTCCTAAATTTGTGAAGAAATATGCTGATATAGGAAGTGTAATGAAAGAAGCATTTAAAGAATATAATGATGAAATAAATAAAGGTGTCTTCCCTAGTGGGGAACATACTTATAAAATAGATGATGAAGTAATAGAAAAATTATATTAGGCGGAGAATGAAATGGAATTAGTTCATAAAATAGAAGAAGTTAGAAGTATAGTAAGGTCATGGAAAAAAGAAGGTCTAAGCGTTGGTCTTGTACCTACAATGGGTTATCTTCACGAAGGACATCAAAGCCTGATAAAAAAAGCCGTAGAGGAAAATGACAGAGTCGTTGTAAGTATCTTTGTAAATCCAATGCAGTTTGGGGAAAACGAAGACTTAGAAACTTATCCCAGAGATTTGAATAAAGACAGTAAGCTATGTGAAGAAACAGGTGCGGACTTGATATTCAATCCCGAAGCGGAAGAAATGTATGAAAAAGGTTTTTGTTCTTATGTGGATATGAACGGACTAACGACGGAACTTTGCGGCAAATCAAGACCGATACATTTCAGAGGAGTTATGACAGTAGTAACAAAATTATTTAATATAGTAACGCCGAACAAAGCTTATTTCGGGATGAAAGATGCTCAGCAATTATGCGTCATAAAAAGAATGGTAAAAGATTTGAATATGGATATAGATATTATCGGTTGTCCGATAATAAGGGAAAAAGACGGTCTGGCAAAAAGCTCAAGAAATACATATTTAAGTGAAGAAGAAAGAAAAGCGGCTCTTATTTTATATAAGACGATTTCTCTGGGAAAAGAACTGTTGATTAGTGGAGAAAGAGATGTATCTATTTTGCTTGATAAAATGAAAGAAAACATAAGTAAAGAGCAACTTGTAAAAATTGATTACGTAGAAGCCGTAGATTTGGAAACTGTTGAAAAAATAGATAAAATTCAAGGTAAAGTATTGGTTGCCATGGCTGTTTATATAGGTAAAACCAGACTTATCGACAATTTTACTTTTGAATGCTAGGAGGAATATATGTTACTAAATATGTTAAAGGGAAAAATCCACAGAGCTACGATTACCGAAGCAAAGCTTGATTATGTGGGAAGCATTACAATAGATACAGAACTTTTGGAAAAAGCGGGTATACTCGAATATGAAAAAGTTCAAATCGTAGATGTTAATAACGGAAACAGGTTTGAAACTTATACTATAGCGGGTGAGCGCGGAAGCGGTATGATTTGCTTAAACGGAGCTGCCGCAAGAGAAGTACAGGTGGGAGATAAAATAATTATCATGGCTTATGCTTCCATGACGCCCGAAGAAGTAAAAGATAATCCTCCCAAAGTATTATTCGTAGATGATGATAATAAAATACTTAGGATAACAAGATATGAAAAACATGGTCTTTTGACAGAGGATATGATAAATGAATAAAATATTAGACGGTAAAACCGTAGTGCTTGGAATAAGCGGAAGTATTGCCGCATATAAAATGGCAAATGTGACAAGCATGCTTATAAAGCTCGGTGCAGATGTTCATGTAATAATGACAAAAAATGCATTGAACTTTATAAATCCCATAACTTTTGAGACCCTTACGAACAATAAATGCTTGGTGGATACTTTTGACAGGAATTTTGAATTTCATGTTTCTCACGTATCTCTCGGACAAAAAGCCGATGTTATGCTGATAGCTCCCGCAAGTGCAAATATAATTTCCAAAATGGCAAACGGGATAGCTGATGATATGCTGTCTACTACTGCTTTAGCTGCGACATGTAAAAAAATAGTCGCTCCGGCAATGAATACTCATATGTATAATAATAGAATAACTCAGGACAATATAGAGAAATTAAAAAAATATGATTTTGAAGTGATTGATCCAGTTAAAGGAATACTTGCATGCAGAGATATAGGCGATGGTAAACTTCCGGATGAAGAAACTTTGGTAAATCATATTTTAAGAGAAACTGCATGCTCTAAAGATTTAAAAGGTAAGAAAGTATTGGTTACCGCAGGTGCAACAATGGAAGCTATCGATCCTGTAAGATATATAACCAATCATTCTAGCGGGAAAATGGGCTATGCCATAGCTAAAATGGCAATGCTCAGAGGAGCTGATGTTACATTGATAAGCGGTAACAGTACTGAGGATATCCCTCCTTTTGTTAACTTCATAAAAGTAAAAAGCGCAATGGATATGTTTAAAGCGGTAAAGGAAAATTATAAAGAAATGGATTTTATAATAAAAGCCGCTGCGGTAGCAGATTATACGCCTGTAAATGTAAGTGAAGAAAAGATAAAGAAAAAAGATGATGATATGTTTATCAAGCTCAAACGTACCGAAGATATATTAAAGTTTTTGGGAGAAAATAAACTTAAAAATCAAATTGTCTGTGGTTTTGCAATGGAAACCAGTAATCTGATAGAAAATGCAAAAGAAAAATTGAAGCGGAAAAAAGCGGATATCATAGTTGCCAACAGCTTGAAAGAAGAAGGTTCGGGATTTAAAGGAGATACAAACAAAGTCACTTTCATTACAGAGGATGATATGAAGGCTCTTGATTTAATGCCTAAAGAAGAAGTAGCGGTAAAGTTGATTGATGAGCTTATGGATTTAAAGGATAAAAAAGAGGTTTAAACCTCTTTTTTTTGTGTTTTTTTTATATATTTAAATAATTATAGTTAATTTCAGTAAAATTTTTAAATTATTTGTCAAAAAAGGTGTACTTTTTGTAACTAATTGTCAAACAAAAAAATAAGACAAAATATCTCTTTTTTATTTAATCAATCATTAGGTATGTAACACTTTTGCATACTATTCCCCATATATAATTGCATTAGGTATTATACACCTTTCGTTACAAAAAGTACACTTATTGTAAATTTAATATGATTAAACATCGACGATAAGAAAGGACATAAGTTCTTTATTTTCGTCTTTTAACGTAGTTAGGTAAGATGCATATCTATTTCTAAAATAATACTTATAAAAATAATAAAGGAGAAAAGAGAAATGGACGAATTTAAACCTAAGCGAAGTAAGATTTCAAGAAAAATAATAGGGATGATACTGACTCTTGTTTTAATGTTATGTTTATTCCCATCTTCAAATATTTTTGCCGCTGACAATGCACAGGCAAGCGAAATTGAATATTTGACAAACCAATCCGGATTTGCATTTAATGTTAGAGGTATGCCCGGTAGTTTTAAAACTACTTATTCGGATAGAGGGTATATTTCATATTTAAGGATAACGGACAGTGAAGTAAATAATGCAGCTGCAAGCAGCGGTACAGCAATAAACAGTTTGCCGAATGGCGTGGTTAAACGTAATATCAATGGCGTTACAGGTTTTGATTTGACACAAACGTTATCTTTTACTAATGAAAATAGATATGTTAAAATTCAGTACACATTGACTAATAATACAGGTAAAGATAAATTTGTCGCATTGGGTTCTGGAGCTGATATACAAATCGTAAATAATGACAGCGCTCCGATTTACAGAACAGATACGGGTATACGTATGGCTGAGAGTACCGATGCTTCTTCAAGACAATTTAACTTTGTATGTGAAAAATCATATGGTGTTACAGATGTAGATACATTGTATTACGGACCATATGGTCAGTATCCTGCAAATATGTTTTCCGGAATAAAGACAACAGGTTCTGTTCTTAATATAGACTCCGGTATGTCTTTTGGATGGATAAACAGACTTATTAGGGACGGGGAAACTAAGACGTATTCTGTGCTTCTCGGTATAGGTAGTTCGGCTACACCTCCACAATTAATGCAGGATATTTCTGCGGTTTGTAACGGGGATAAAGTGGACGTTGAAGCACGTTTCAAAGATATAAATGAAAATGTAGAAGATGCGATATACTATGTATTCGATATGGATACGGAAAATGAAACTCCTGCGGAAAAGTTAATCGAAGTTGATGCAACGGGCGAAGTCCAAACTCTTAAAGCGTCCATACCCAAACCTTCTTCATGGCAAGTCGGGGAAGTACATACTGTTTCCGTATGGGTTATGAATACTCCAGGTGCAATGTCTGATATAAAAACTGTTAGGGTTGTAGTTGAAGGTGATGATGAAGTCAGAGAAGCCGAAGAATACTATTTGAGCTTTAACGGCGGTCAAGGGGCTGTCGGTACCGCACCTTCAAGTATAAAGGCTTATGAACAGGATTATGTTACTCTTCCCAATAATACATTTACAAAAGAAAATTGTACTTTCGGCGGCTGGAAGGATAGTGAAGGGAATATCTATCCTGCGGGAACAAAATTTAAAATGCCGAGCAGTGATACGACTTTAACTGCCTATTGGGTAGAGGGAACAGAAAATGCTATGTATACCGTTGAGTATTATAAGCAAAATGTAAAGGATGACAACTATACATTGGCAGAAAGCAAATCCTTTGAGGGTACGGTAGGGGAAACCGTAACGGCTCCCGAAAAGACTTATACGGGATTTGATGAAAATACAACAACAGCTCTTCGTAAGGAAAGCGGAGAAGTGGCGAGCGGACTTCGTCTTAAACGTTATTATGACAGAAAAATGATGAACGTTACATTCAACGGTAACGGCGGAAATGCTTCTCAAGCTTCTGCTTCCGTACGCTACGGCGGTATGCTGGAAATGCCTACAGCTACCAGACAATATTATGCTTTCCAAGGCTGGTATGATTCATTGAATAATCAAGAAGCTAAGTTATACAACAACTTATCTCCTATAACTTCGGACTTGACTTTGTATGCATCTTGGGATGCGGCTTTAGACTTTACAACTCCAAAAGTGAGCGGGACTTACGGGGCTGCAATAAGTAATGTGACTTTGGTTCCTTCAAATGCAGCTTCAAGCGACGCTCCGAACGTTAAGTTTGAAATAGTAAGCGGAAGTCTTCCCGAAGGACTTGAAATGTCCGAAACAGGTGTTATTTCAGGTACTCCTAAAATAGCGACAAACGGAGATATAAATATTCAAGTAAAATGTACTGACTTGGACACAAATTTAACAAAGACTAAACAAGTAACTATAAATATAGCTAAAAAAGAATTGACTGTTACGGGTATAGATATAACTACCGCTCCGACTAAAGTTTATGACGGTACGAATACAATATCAAAAGCAAGTCTTGATGCCGTTTCCGTAACAGAAGTCAGCGGACTTTTAGCGGAAGATCAGATAAGCGCTTCAAGTGTAAAATCTGCAAAATCAACTGGTCTTACAATAAAAGCCACAGCAGGTACATATGACAATAAAAATGCCGGAGAAAATAAAAATTATACGATCACTAAATTCTCTTTAAGCGGTGATAAAGCTGCAAATTATACGATAGCTCCTTATATAGCAGGAAATAATGGTGTGATTACAAAGAGAGATATAACCATAAAACCTACTCCCGATTCTATGGACAGAAATGACGCTGTTCCTGCATTCGGAGTGAAAATAACAAACGGAAGTCTCGGAAAAGGCGATACGATTGCCGACTTGGGTACTCCTGTATTTGAATGTAAAAATGACGCTGGTGTTTCACCTTCAACAGGCGGTGAAATAGGTGACTTTGTATTAAAAATCACATCAATAAATAATCAAAGTTCAAATTATAATATAACTTTGGAAGAAGTAGCATTCAGAGTAAGAGATAAACATACCGTTACTACATCTAAAGCAGGTGACGGAGTGATTACGGCTACTAAAGCTTATGATGAAGATTCTACCGCAATAATAACTTGGGAACCTAAAGATAATTACAGAGTAAAGAGAGTTATAGTTGATGGTGAAGTAAGAGATGATTTGCTTCATGCAGGTCAAATAACTTTTGCGGGTATAAGAGAAGACCATACCGTATTTGTTGAATTTACCAGAGAAGAACTTCCTCCTGTAAATCAGTATTATTCCATCGATACCGTTAAAAAGGGCGGAGATGGTAACTGCAGCATAACAAGTGGATGTACGGTTAAAAAAGGTGACAACAAAACGATCAGCTGGAATGCTGGCGGTGAATATAAAGTAAGTAAAGTTACTATAGACGGTGTTGTCCAAAACAACCCTGATGAAAACGGCGGAAGCATTACATTTAATTCAATAAGTTCTAATCATGACGTACAAGTCGTATTTGAAAAGAAAAGTGCTCCTGCACCAAAAGAAGATTTTTATACTATAACAACGTCTTATGAAGGTGAGGGTTCTATTGATCCAAGTAAGACTGTTAAAAAAGGTTCCGCATGCACGATCAGCTGGAAACCTGCAGGCGGATGGTATGTCGATAAAGTTATAATAGACGGTGTTGAAAAAGAAGGTTTAAGAAAAGGTGAATTTGAAAATATAACTGCGGATCATACTATAAAAGTAATTTTTGCTAAGGATACTCCTACCGGCGGAAACCCTGATCCTGATAATCCGGATGTAGATAATCCAGATATAGATACACCTGATAATCCGGATATTGACAACCCTGATGATAATCCTACTACTGATGTAACTCAAACGTACAGGGTAAATACACAGATAAAAAACGGTGTCGGTGATATTTCTCCTTCCGTAACTGTAAACAAAGGCGAAGATTATACTGTTTCTTGGCATATCGAAACGGGCTATGAAATAGATAGTGTTGAAGTAAAAATGGGTAATGTATTAAAGCCTAATTTGGTAAACGGGAATAAGGTAATACTTACAAATATCACAGATGACTATGATATCATCGTTACTTTAAAACCTGTTGATACTTCTGCCGATCCTGATAATAATAAAGAATCTTTTGATATTATTACAGGTATCAAAGGCGGTGAAGGTACTATAACACCTTCTGCATTAGATGTTGAAAAGGGTACGAGTCATAAAGTAGAATGGTCCGTTGAAGCTGATTATACCGTTCAAAGTGTAATAGTTGACGGTGTAGCGAGAGATGAACTCAGAAACGAAAACAGTGAATATAATATCAACAGTGTTGAAGCGAGTCATTCGGTTTATGTATTCTTATCTAAAGAAAATAAGAATGACGGAGCAAACGATGGAGAAGTTGTAAATCCTGACGGACTTTTGACTGTAACAACGGAAATCGTTGGTAAAGGCAGTATCACTCCAAGTAAAATCGTTGAAAAAGGCGGTAACTATAAAGTTGAGTGGGCACCTGCAGACGGATATGTACTAAAAGAAGTTTACATTGATGGAAATAAGAGTAATCTACCTGTTAACTTCGTTGACTTTAACAATATTTTAGTAAATCATAGCGTAAAAGTAGTATTTGTTAAAGATGATGAAGCACATCTTGATTATATCCCGGGAGAAAAATATCAAATTTCAACCGGAATAGTCGGTGGAAAAGGAAGTATATCTCCAAGTGCGACTTTACAAAAAGATGATGATTATAATGTAGAGTGGAATATTGATGAGGGGTATGTCGTAAAAAGCGTAATAGTAGACGGTGTATACAGAGAAGATTTAAAAAATGTACAGGGAAGTCAAGACTTTAATTCTATTAAAGCGAACCATTCGGTATATGTATATGTGGAAACTAAAGATAATTCTTCAAATAACAAACCGGCTAACAATTTAACCGTATCTACAGAGACTGTCGGTAAAGGCAGCATAACTCCTACAGCAGTTAAGAAAAAAGGCAATGATCATGTGGTTACATGGAAACCTGCAAGCGGTTATGTTGTTAAAGAAGTGTATGTTGATGGTTTAAAAGTTAATCTTTCAGAGGATAAAATAGAATTCAAAGATTTGGCATCAAATCATCATGTAAAAGTAATATTCGTTAAAGAATCGGAAAAAGATGAAATATATCAGCCTTCCGAAAATGACATAAAGGTTGAAACATCTATAATCGGCGGTAAAGGTACTATTACCGGAACTGCCACTCTTAAAAAGGGTGATGATCACACGGTTAAATGGACTGTTGAAAAAGGATATCAAGTAAAGACCATAATAGTTGACGGAAAAGAAAGAAAAGACTTGTTAAACAGTAATTCAATAACATTTAAAGATTTATCCAAAAATCATAAAGTTCAAGTAGTGTTGATGAGTGATGAAGAAGCTGCCGCTCTGGAAAAAGAAAACAATAAAAATAATAGTGGTAAAAAAGATAATTCTTCTTCAAAAGGAACATCTAAAGATAGAAAGAATGAAAATAAAAATAATATAGATACCCCGGATACGTCCGATAATTCAAATGCAGTGATATATGGCTTGATAGCCTTGATTGCTGTTGCAGGATTAGGCGGAACTATCTTTAAAATAAAAAGGGTAAATTAATTTAAACGCCAAACTAAAAAAGACCCTCCCCGATGGGTCTTTTTTAGTGTTTGTTTGGATATATAAGATTACCATTTATTTAAATATGTTTCTTTTAATTTAAAAATAATGTATAATATTATAAGTATTTGAATTTAAAGGAGGAAAATATGAAGAGTGATTTAAAAGTAAGTTTGGTAAGGTATACTCCGGAACCTGTTAAGACTGTGGCAATGGCCGCTAAGTTATGTTATTCTCCTGTTGGTATAGAAGAAATAAGCGAAAAAATGAGTGATGAACAGGCTGAAAAGTTTGTAAAAATGTTAATGGGTTTCAGTCACATGTCTCCTCTCGAACATATAAGTTTTTCTTTTGCTATAGAAGGAGTAAGCAGAACACTTACTCATCAGCTTGTAAGACACAGACTTGCAAGTTATTCTCAGCAGTCACAAAGATATGTCAGTGAGACCGAATTTGATTTTATCGTACCTCCGGCAATAGAAAAAGACGAACAAGCTTTAAAAGCTTTTAATGAAAGTATGGAAATGATACAATCATCTTATGAAAAAATCAGAGACATTCTAACCGAGAATAAAACAAAAGAACTGGTTGAGAAAGAAAAAATGGAAGAAAAATCAGCCAGAAGCAAGGCTGTTAAGCTTGCTAATGAGGACGCGAGATTTGTTCTTCCGGGAGCCTGCGAAACGAAGATCATTACTACAATGAATGCAAGACAGCTGCTTCATTTTTTCGAAGAAAGAACTTGTACCAGAGCACAGTGGGAAATAAGAGGGCTTGCCACGGAAATGTTGAAGCTTGTAAAGGAAGTATGTCCCGTTATATTCGATAGTGCTGGTCCGGGCTGTGTAAGAGGTGCATGTCCCGAAGGTAAAATGAGCTGCGGAAAAGCAAAAGAAATAAAAGAAAAATTTTTGAATTTATAGAGGTAAATTAATTTAATGAGTAATTATGAAAAAGTAATAGGAAGAAATGCGGTCAGAGAAACTTTAAAGGCGGGAAGAAATGTAAATAAACTTTATATAAGCGAAAATCATGATTCCGGTTTGGTAAGTATAATAAAAATGGCAAAGTCAAAGGGGATATCCATTCAAAAGACCAATAACCATAAGCTTGATAGTATGTCGGGTAGCACACACCATCAAGGCGTTCTTGCTCTTTGTTCTCCCGTAGAAACAATTTCGCTCAGAGAGCTTATAGAAAAAATGAATGAAAAGGTCACTAAACCTTTAGTAGTTATCCTAGATAATATAACAGACCCCCATAATGCCGGAGCCATAATCAGAAGCGCATACTGTGCAGGTGCGGACGGTGTTATAATGCAGACAAGAAGAAGCGCTTCTATCGGAGAGGGTATGTATAAATCTTCTGCCGGAGCCATTGAACATATTGATTTATGCGAAGTATCGAATATAGCTCAAACCATAGATACACTTAAAAAAGAAGGCTTATTTGTAGTGGGACTTGATATGAACGGAGAAAACTACTACGATATGGATTATGATATGCCTTTAGCTTTGGTTGTCGGTGCTGAAGGTAAGGGACTTGGTAGACTTATTAAAGAAAAATGTGATTTTATAAGCTCTATTCCTTTAAAAAATGATTTCGATTCATTGAATGCTTCCGTTGCTGCGGGAATAGTTCTTTTTGAAGCTGTAAAAACAAGATAAAACTCTGCTTTTGCGGAGTTTTTTTATTTAATAATTTTTTTTTAATAAAGATTTAAAGTATTTTTAATGATAAGTTATGTAAAATATAAATTGGAAAAATTTATTATTTTATGAAATAAATAAAAAGTATATTTCGTTGACTTTAAGGTCATTATTTTATATAATATTTAAAAATACTTTTAACTTAGCACGAGAGGCTAAAAAGGTTATACTTCGATAAATAAATAGCTTATACCGAAGCTATGCATTTTTTGTAGATACCTAGCCTAAGTGCAGGTATTTTTTTATAAATATCGGAGGTATATACTTATGTTAAAAGGTCGAGATTTGATCGAACCAACAAATTTTACAGTAGAAGAATTAGATGAAATATTTGCGCTTGCTAATGATATTCTAAATGACGAAAAAAAATATGTGGATGTATGTCATGGGAAATTATTGGCAAGCCTTTTTTATGAACCTTCAACAAGAACGAAATTTTCTTTCGACGCTGCGATGTACAGGCTTGGCGGTAATGTCTTAGGATTTTCCGACCCGAATACATCGAGTACTTCGAAAGGAGAATCTCTTGCAGATACTACAGTGGTCGTTTCAAATTATGTAGATATAATCGTTGCAAGACATCCCAGAGAAGGTACAGCAAAATTGATGAGTGAACATTCAAGAGTTCCCGTTATAAATGCGGGAGACGGCGGACATCAGCATCCAACTCAAACGCTTACGGATCTACTTACAATTCAGTATTACAAACACGATTTCAATAATCTAAAGATAGGTGTATGCGGAGACTTGATGTTCGGAAGGACTATTCATTCTCTCGTAAAAGCAATGTCAAGATATGAAAATATAGAGTTTGTCTTTATTTCACCGAAAGAACTTTCAATGCCGGAATATATAAAGGAAGAAATCGAAGGAAAAGCTAAATACTCCGAAACAAATTCACTTGATGAAGTCATTGGAGATTTGGACGTTCTTTATATGTCAAGGGTTCAAAGAGAGAGATTTGTAAATGAAGAAGAATATTTGAGATTGAAAGATTATTTTATTCTTACAAAGGAAAAGCTTGAAAAAGCCAAAGAGGATATGATAGTTATGCATCCTCTTCCTAGGGTAAATGAAATATCTACTGATGTAGACGATGACAAAAGAGCGGTTTACTTTATGCAGGGCAGGCTTGGAATGTATGTAAGGATGGCTTTGATTATGAAGTTATTGGGGGTAGAAGTAGATGATTAATGTTTCTAAATTAAAACAAGGTATAGTTATAGACCATATTAAGGTAAATCATGGATATGAAGTCTTTAAACAACTTAAACTTGATGAAGTAGACGATGTAATAGTTCTTATGAGAAATATACCCAGTCATAAAATGGGTAAAAAAGATATTATTAAAATCGAAACGGACTTAAAGCTTGATTTAACTATACTTGGGCTTATAGACCCTAATATAACGGTAAGTTATATCGAAAACGGAGAAAGAGTAAAGAAGATACAGCCAAGACTTCCCGAAGTAGTTGAGGGGATTTTAAAATGTAAAAATCCGAGATGTATAACTCAGTACGAAAAAGTTGAAAATATCAAGTTTTACTTGGCTAATCCGGAAAAGAAAGAATATAGATGTTCTTACTGCGACTCAAAGACTACTTTGGTAGAAAATAAATAAGGTGGAATATGAAAAAACTGTTTAAAAACGGAGTAATAGTCGATAAGACCAAAACATCAAAAGAAGATGTATTGGTTGTCAACGGAAAAATAGAGCAAATAGGGAAAGATTTAAAATATGATGATGCAGAAATCATTGATTTAAAAGGACAAGCTTTGATGCCTGCATTCATAGATATGCACTCACATTTCAGAGATCCGGGGTATACTTATAAAGAAGATATAGAAACCGGAATGAAAGCAAGTGTAAAAGGCGGCTACAGCGTTGTATGTACCATGGCAAACACTAATCCTATTTGCGATAATAAAGAGGTATTATCTTATGTAAAGGAAAAGTCCGATAAAGTAGGTTTAAATAAAGTAATTCAAATCAGTGCCATAGGTAAGAACCTTGAAGATAAAGAATTTGTAAATATAGAGGAAAACAAAAAATATACCAATTTATTTTCCAATGACGGAAGGACTATATTCAGTTATGATTTTATGGAAGAAGCTTTGAAGAAATCCAAAGAATATGATTTTCATTTATTGACACACTGTCAGCCAGAAGAAGAAATAATAGAAAGAGATATGAAGCTTCTTGAAAAGGTCGGAGGAAATCTTCATGTTTGCCATATAAGTACCAAGAAATCTTTGGAGCTTATAAAAGAAGCAAAAGCCAAAGGACTTGGAGTGACTTGTGAAGTAGGTCCTCATCATCTTTTTGCCGATAGTCTCGATTACAGAGTAAATCCTTCATTTGCGACATATGAGGATAGAATGGCAGTAATACAAGGTATCAAAGATAATAAAATAGATGTACTTGCAACCGACCATGCTCCTCATTCAATTGAAGATAAAGAAAAAGGTGCTCCGGGAATAGACAATATCGAAGTTGCCTTTTCAATGTATTATAAGATATTTAAAGAACATTGTATCAGTATCAACAAATTAAGTGAAATGATAAGTTTTACGCCGGCTAAGAAAATCGGACTCAATAAAGGCTTGATCAAAGAGGGATACGATGCCGACTTTGCCGTGGTAGATTTAGATTATAAAGGTAAGATAAAAAAAGAAGAGTTTATATCAAAATCCAATAACACACCTTTTGACGGATATGATATAAACGGAAAAGTGTTGATGACTTTTGTGGAGGGAGAAAAGAAGTATGAAATTAATAGATAAGCTTTACGAGAGAAGTAAAAAAAATATGGCGGTTTGTCTCGGTCTTGATACAAAGGAAGCATTCCTTCCCGAATATATAAGCGATATGGATATTTCTTTGGGAGAAAAATATTTTTTGTTCAACAAAGCTATAATCGATGCCACAAAAGATATCGTGGCTTGTTATAAAGTACAAATCGCATGTTACGAAGCTTTGGGGATGGACGGACTAAATGCATATCAAAAGACTTTGAAATATATAAGGGAAAATGACGGTATCGTAATTGCCGATATAAAAAGAGGAGATATTTCTTCCACTGCCGCAATGTATGCCGATGGACACTTTAAAGGAGATTTTGAAGCAGACTTTATTACCATAAACACATATATGGGCTCTGATGCAATCAGTCCGTATTTCGATTATTTGAAAAATGGAGATAAAGGGCTATTTGTATTAGTTAAAACATCAAATCCCAACGGACATCAAATTCAGGATTTGGAAACCAAAGAAGATAAGAAAGTATATGAAATAATGGCGGAGTACGTTGATAAATGGGGCGAAGATTTCGTCGGAGAATGCGGATACAGTGCCGTAGGTTCCGTTGTCGGACTTACTTATCCCAAAGAATTCTTGGATGTAAAAAAATATATGCCAAAAGCATTTTTCTTGATTCCGGGATACGGAGCGCAGGGCGGAACGGGCAAAGATATAGCGGAAATCTTTAAAGATGATATCTGCGGTGTAGTGAATTCATCGAGAGGTATTATTTCTGCTCATAAGGGAAAAGTAGAGGATGAGACCTTTACAACTCTTACCGTAAAGGCAGTAAAAGATATGCAAGAGGATATTGGAAAATGGCTATAGTATTATTTAATAAGAAAATTAAAGATGACATTTATATGTTGAAGCTTAAAGGAAAATTTGAAGGAAAAGAAGGACAGTTTTATATGTTAAAACCCAAGAATACTTTTCTTTCAAAACCAATAAGTATTCATGATATTGATAAGGAAGGTATATCATTCCTATATCAGGTAAAAGGAGAAGGGACTAAATATTTTTCTACTTTAAAAGAAGGTATGGAAGTTGACTTGTTCGGTCCGAGAGGCAACGGTTTCGATATAGAAAATATTGATAAGGACGTTACTGTTATCGGCGGAGGAATAGGAACTGCACCTTTATATTATTTGATTAAACAAATAAAGAATAAATATCCAAATAAATACATTAGAGTTTATTTGGGATTTACAAAGGAAGATTATTTGGTTGATGAGTTTAAGAAGATAGCAGATGAAGTAATCGTAGATGTTGGCGGGATAATTACACATCAAGTGGACTTTACAAAAGACGATAAATATTTTTCATGCGGTCCGGATATCATGATGAAAAGTGCTTATGATTTGGCCAGTAAAGAAGGACATGATGTTATCGTGTCTCTCGAAAACAGAATGGCTTGTGCTGTCGGCGCTTGCCTCGGGTGTAATGTAAGAACTTCGGGCGGAAACAGAAAAGTTTGTAAAGACGGTCCTGTCTTTGCGGGAAGCGAGGTATACTAAAATGGATAGACTGAAAGTAAACTTTTTAGGTAAAGAATTTTCTAATCCATTGGTAGCGGCAAGCGGAACTTTTGGTTTCGGGAGAGAATATTCAGAGTTCTTTGATGTAAGTGAAATAGGAGGAGTGTGTTCTAAAGGACTTACTTTGAAACCTCAGCCGGGAAATTCCGGAAACAGGATTTGGGAATCTCCAAGCGGGGTGATAAACAGTATAGGACTGGAAAATCCCGGAGTAAGAAGCTTTTTAATAAAGGATTTACCTTATATGAATAAGCTTGGAACAAGGGTGATTGTAAATTACGGAGCCCACAGCACAGAGGACTTCTTGGAAGGTATCGAACTTTTAAATAAAGAAGAACTTGATTTTATTGAACTGAATATATCATGTCCAAATGTTAAAGAAGGCGGTATGGCTTTTTGTATGGATAATAAGAGTGCTTATGATATAACAAAAGCGGTAAAAGAAAAATCCGTACATCCAATCATAGTGAAGCTTTCTCCAAACGCTCCGAGTATTGTTGAAGTTGCTAAAGCCGTTGAATCTGCAGGGGCTGACGCTGTAAGTCTTACAAATACTTTTTTGGCTATGGCAATAGATATAAATAAGAAAAAACCTGTCTTTGATAATGTATATGCCGGTCTTTCCGGATCTGCAATAAAACCCATTGCACTCAGAATGGTTCATCAAGTGGCTAAAGAAATAGAAATACCTATTTTGTCTTACGGCGGTGTAAGCAATTATATGGACGCACTAGAATTCATAATGGCGGGTTCGACTCTTGTCGGAGTGGGAAGTGCAATATTTGCAGATCCTACAGTAATGATAGATATAAAAAAAGACTTGGAAGAATATTTAATAAGAAATAATATAGATAATATAAGTGAATTGATTGGGATAGTATAAGAAAGGTAAGGTATATATAAATGAGTGAACAAAGAGTAAAAGAGATTTTAAAAGAAACGGAAGCATTTCTAGAAGGTCATTTCCTTCTTTCATCGGGAAGACATTCAAATCAGTATGTACAATGTGCTAAATTATTAAGATTTCCTGATAAGGCAGCGGAAGTTTTAAAAGAAGTAACTGAACAAGTAAAAGATCTCGGTATAACAAAGATATGCGGGCCGGCTATGGGAGGCGTTATCGTCTCTTATGAGCTTGGCAGACAGCTTGGTATAGAAAGTATATTTACCGAAAGAAAAGACGGTAAAATGGAACTTAGAAGAGGTTTTAGTGTAGGTAAAGGTGATAAGGTACTCATAAGCGAAGATGTTATCACTACCGGGAAAAGCACTTTGGAAACCGTTAAAGTACTTGAAGATATGGGCGCGGAAGTTGTTGGTGTTTGTTCTATAGTAAACAGAACAAGTGATGATTTGAATTTCCCACTTCCTATATACTCTGCTATAAGACTAAACATAGTTTCTTATGACGGTGAAGATTGTCCTTTATGTAAAGAAGGAAAAATCGAACTTGTAAAACCGGGCAGCAGAGATTTTAAAAAATCTAAATAAAGAGGTTATATAATGAAAGGATATTTACAGTTAGAAAATGGAATGACCTTTGAAGGTGAGCTTTTTGGTAAGATCCAAGAGAAAGTAATCGGAGAAGTTGTATTTAATACTTCGATGACCGGATACCAAGAGATTTTAACAGACCCGTCTTATTACGGTCAAATTGTTACGATGACTTACCCGCTTATAGGTAACTATGGAGTTAATTTTGATTATGAACAATCGGATAGCTGCAAGGCAAGAGGTTTTATAGTTAAAGAAGTATGTTACAAACCTAATAACTTCAACAATGAAATGACACTTCCGGACTATTTGGAAAGCGAAGACATAACAGCATTAAGCGGGATAGATACGAGAATGCTTACAAAAGTTCTCAGAAACGAGGGTGTTATGAGAGGAATGATAACCACTCATATGATGCCTAAGACCAAGCTTATCGAAATACTGGATGAACACGATAATTCAAAAAGTGTTTTCACGGTTTCTACTTCAAATACATATGAAATCAAAGGAAAAAAAGACGCAAAACATATCGTTATATATGATTATGGTATAAAAACCAATATTATAAATATGTTTAAGGAAAAAGGACTTAATTTAACTATCGTTCCTTTTGACACTAAAGCCGAAGACGTTTTGAAAATAAACCCTGATGCGGTATTTTTATCTAACGGCCCCGGAGACCCTATGGATCTTCCTATGTGTGTTGAAGAAATCAAAAAACTAATAGGTAAACTTCCTATTCTCGGTATTTGCCTGGGACATCAGCTTGCTTCTTTGGCTTTAGGCGGAACAACAAAGAAACTTAAATTCGGTCACAGAGGCGGAAATCACTCTGTTAAAAATTTAGCTAATGAAAGAGTATTCATTACAAGTCAAAATCATGGATATGTGGTTGATAAACTTCCCAAAGATGTTGAAGTGACATATACACATGTAAATGACGGAAGTATCGAAGGAATGAGAGTAAGAGATAAAAAAATATATACTGTTCAGTTCCATCCCGAAGCTTGTCCGGGACCAACTGACAACGGGAATGTATTAGACGAAATTTTAAAGGTAATAGAGTAGGAGGATTATCATGCCAAAAAGAGACGATATAAGTAAAGTATTGGTTATAGGTTCAGGTCCGATCATCATCGGACAAGCTGCCGAGTTTGATTATTCGGGAACACAAGCCTGTGAAGCCATAAGAGAAGAAGGATTCGAAGTTGTTCTTATAAATTCCAACCCTGCTACTATTATGACAGACAAACAAACTGCGGATAAAGTATACATAGAACCTATTACTTTGGAATCGGTTGTAAAAATTATTGAAAAAGAACGTCCAGATGCAATTATCGGCGGTATGGGCGGACAGACAGCTCTTAACATGACTATGGAGCTTCATAATAAAGGTATCCTTGATAAATACGGAATAAAAGTTATCGGAACAAGTGTTGAAGGTATCATGAAAGGTGAAGACAGAGATGAGTTTAGAAAACTTATGCAGGAAATCGGTCAGCCTATCATCGAAAGCAGGATTGTAAATACTCTTGAAGATGCTAAAAAAGCCGCTCTTGATATCGGATATCCCGTTGTTGTAAGACCTGCGTATACACTCGGAGGTACCGGAGGCGGTATCGTAAATAACGAAGATGAGTTATTGAAGATTGCGGAAAGCGGACTTTCTCTTTCTATGACTACTCAAATCCTTATTGAAAAGAGTATTAAAAACTGGAAAGAAATAGAATACGAAGTAATGAGAGACTCTAACGGTACCTGTATTACTATCTGTAATATGGAAAATATAGACCCTGTCGGTATCCATACCGGGGATAGTATAGTTGTCGCTCCTACTCAAACTCTTTCGGATAAAGAATGTCAAATGCTCCGTTCCGCTTCTCTTGATATAATCGAAGCGGTAGGTATCGAAGGCGGATGTAATGTTCAGTTTGCACTTCATCCTGACAGTATGGAATATGCGATTATAGAAATAAATCCGAGAGTATCACGTTCTTCTGCGCTAGCCTCAAAAGCCGTAGGTTATCCTATAGCTAAAGTATCTGCAAAGATCGCACTCGGCTATCATTTGGAAGAAATCAGAAATGCAGTTACAAAAGAAACCTTTGCATGCTTCGAACCTGCAATTGATTATGTAGTTATCAAAGTTCCAAAATGGCCATTCGATAAATTCCTAAGTGCAAAAAGAGACCTTGGAACGAAGATGATGGCTACCGGAGAAGTAATGTCAATAGGCAGGACTTTTGAAGAAGCGTTTTTAAAGGCTATCAGATCTCTTGAAATCAAAAAGCATACTTTAGTTCATAATAAAGTAAATGATATTCCGATAAAAGAATTAAGACATAAAGTATTTAAAGCAGATGATGAAAGAATATTTGTATTGGCTCAAATGCTCAGACTTAAATATTCGGTTACTCAAGTAAGTAAGATAACGGGTATTGACTTATTCTTTGTAAATAAAATAAATGAAATAGTAAAAAGAGAAGAACACTTAAAGACTTTAACTTTGGAAACTTTAACAAAAGCAGAATTGCTTGACCTTAAGAAAAAAGGATTTTCCGATAAAGGTATCAGTTTCTTAATGGGCGTCAGAGAAAAAGATATATATGAAATGAGACAAATGTGGAATATCAACCCTGTTTATAAGATGGTTGATACATGTGCGGGCGAATTTGAAGCTTATACTCCATATTATTATTCAACATATGATACCGAAGATGAGGTAGTGGTAAGTGATAAGAAGAAAGTAATGGTTATCGGTTCCGGACCTATTAGGATAGGTCAGGGTATAGAATTCGACTACAGTTCCGTTCACTGCGTTTATGCACTAAAGCAAATGGGTATAGAAACTATCGTTGTTAATAATAACCCCGAAACCGTAAGTACCGATTTTGATACTTCCGATAAACTTTATTTTGAACCTTTAACAGATGAAGACGTACTTAATATTTACAATAAAGAAAAACCTGACGGTGTAATTCTTCAGTTCGGCGGACAGACTGCGATAAAGCTTGCGGAAATGTGTGTAAGAGAAAATATTCCTATTTTAGGTACATCTCCGGATAGTATCGATAAAGCGGAAGACAGGGAAAGATTTGAAGCTATGCTTTCAAAGTTAGGTGTAAAACAGCCTAAAGGAAAAGGTGTATTCACAGTTGAAGAAGGTAAAGAAATAGCTCAAAAAATAGGATATCCCGTACTTGTAAGACCTTCATATGTTCTAGGCGGCAGAGGTATGATGATTTGTCATGATGAAGAAAGTCTTATCAAATACCTTACTAATGCGATAAAAGAAGACGGTAAAAATCCTGTCCTAATTGATAAATACTTATTCGGACTTGAAGTTGAAGTAGATGCGGTTTGTGACGGTGTAGATGTATTTGTTCCGGGTATAATGGAACATCTTGACAGAGCAGGTGTCCATTCGGGAGACAGTGCGACACTATATCCTACAAGACACGTAAGTGATAAAATCAAAGAAACATTATATGATTATACGAGAAAAATAGCTCTTGAACTTAATGTAAAGGGAATGATAAATATTCAATTTATCGTATTTAAAGATGAACTTTATGTGATCGAAGTTAACCCTCGTTCAAGCAGGACCGTACCTTATATTACAAAAATCACTAATGTTCCTATTTTGGAAATGGCTGTTAGGTCAATGTTCGGACCTTGTATTAAAGAAATGGGATACGGAAGTTACATTCAGCCGGACAGCGAAAATTATGGCGTAAAAGTTCCGGTATTCTCTACGGAAAAACTTCCTAACGTTGAAGTAAGCCTCGGACCTGAAATGCGTTCTACGGGAGAAGTCCTCGGTGTAAGCAAAAATTATTTGGAAGCTTTATATAAAGGGTTCTTAGCTGCCGGATTTGACTTGAGTAAGAGAAAGAGAAAACTTCTTATTTCATTAAATGATGACAGCAAAGAGGAATTCCTTCCTTCTCTTAAAAAGATGTCTGATATCGGATATGAATTCTTTGCCACAGAAAATACAAAGAACTATATGGAAGGACATGGAATTAAAAATGTTACCGAAGTATATAAAATAGGACATGAAGGAGAACATAAGGATTTAGGTATCTTAGATGTTATTAAAAATCATAAGATCGATTTGATTATAAATACTCCGGGAAGTTCCTCGGATTCGGAAACAGACGGATTTAAGATAAGAAGATGTGCCGTTGAATGCGGAGTAAGTGTAGTGACTTCAATCGACAGTGCCATTGCACTGGCTACGTTATTCAGTGAAGATTTAAATTTCAGTGATTTTGATGTAACCGATGTTGCAAACTATTAGTTATAATTTAAGAAGATAGTGTCTTGCTATCTTCTTTTTTATTACCGTAAGAAAAGTTTGGTATAAAACACCGTAAAATAAAGGGAAAGTAAGTTTAAAATAATGGACTTTTGCTCATAAGTATTTTATAATATTATTATATAAAATTATTGGATACTACTTTTTTATGAGGGAAAAAGTGTATTAGACAATATTTTGTTCTTAATTAGTTTAATATAGTAACAAAGAGTTACTAAAAATAAATATATAAAGGAGAAATTAATTATGAAAAAAGTTTTAAAAAGACTTTTGGTGCTTACTTTAGTATCAATGTTTGCACTGGGCAGTACGGGCGTATTTGCAGCAGAGAATGCCAACGTACAAGCAACGTTAGAAAAAGGCGAAAATATAAAGGTAAGTAAACAAACGGCAGCAAAGCCTATAGAAAAATCAAGCAACTTAAAGGCAATTGTTAAAAAGTCAGCTCTTTCTAATATTAATAGTCTTTCTGCTACGACAATGACTTACAGTACAACAGCTAAACCTGCATATGCAAAAGGAGTTATTCCCGGAGTATATTCTACAAATACACAAGTTTTATGTCTTCCTATAAAAGCTAATGCAACGGGTAAGTTATGGATAGATGCAGTTGTTCCAATCGGAAGCCCTTGCAGTGTTCAAGTATATGTTGGTACTCTCTCTGGAAGTACGTTTACACCTGTAAATGACTATGGATACGTAACTGCGGGTAAGACTGATATAGGAATCGGTGGTTTGGATGTAGTAGCAGGAAGAACGTATTATATAGGACTTGCTAATTCCAAAGAAAATGCGTTGGTTAATCTCCGAGGATATGTATATACTTATACTTCAGGCAGAACTCTTCCTGTAAATAAAATCATGTTATCTTCAGGTGTAAAAGGTAGCTCAAATGCAACGCCTTCACTATTATATAAAATTAAACCAAGTAAAACCGGTACAATTAGTGTATCTTTAACTGAATATGGTATGTCTAGTTCTGCGGGATATGTAACATTATATAATTCAAAGAAAAAAGCTATATCTTCTAAACTATGGTATTATAGCAAGTCAAGCTCAAGCAGAGCGTATTTCGGAGTAAAAGCAGGAACAACATATTATATAAAAATAACCGATGCAAGAGGCTCTTATTCTTCTCAGTATAAATATGGCGTAAAATATACCAATACCAAAGTTACGGATAGAAACTTATCTAAAAAAAGTAAAGCGAAAACAATTAAACGTAAAAAATCGGTATCTACGGTTTTTGTTGCTTCAACCGGGAAAAGTGTAGATTGGTATAAATTTAAAGTAACTAAAAAGAGAAAAACTCAAATTAAACTTTATACTTCAGGTATTAAATCCGGTAATCTTTATGTAACAGTGTATAAAGGCAAAAAGAAAATAGGTTCTACAAAGAAAGTACCATATTATGCAAATTCATTCACCGGAACTATAACGTATGGTCGCAGTTATGGCAAGGCAGATAAAGGTACTTATTATGTTAAAGTTCAGCAAGGTGCAAAATGCAGCGGTAAATATTCTATTAAATATGTAAAATAGATTTAAAAAGAGAAGTATATATACTTCTCTTTTTTATTACTTATAAATAATTTATTACTTATATTTTAAACTTCAAAAAGCAGTTTTGTACTGCTTTTCTTTAATAGTAAATCTTTATGCAATCTTAATACTCATTACTTGTCCCTTAACACTATTTTAATTCTTTAAGTGATAGACTTTAATTTGTTAAAAGGAGGATATAAAGATGACATTTCTTATAGTAATAAGCGGTTTGGCAGCTGTGGGTATGCTTATATACTACGCTGTTATACTTCTGGGAGGTAGAGAATAATGAGTAATTCAATTTTGCAATATGTGTTTTATTTGGTAATTTTAGTTGCTTTAGCCATTCCTTTAGGAAAATACATAAGCAAAGTAATGAATGGCGAAAAGGTATTTTTATCAAAAATAATGCTTCCCGTTGAAAATTTTATTTATAAAGTTTTAAAAATCAAAAAAGATGAAGAAATGGGATTTAAAAAATATGCAATAAGTGCATTGGCATTCAGTGCATTTGGATTGATTTTTCTATTTGTAATTCAATGTGCACAAAAATTCTTACCTTTAAATCCTGAAGGTATCAGCGGTATGAGCTGGGATCTATCATTTAATACAGCAGCAAGTTTCGTTACAAATACAAACTGGCAAGCTTATAGCGGCGAATCTCAATTAAGTTATTTGTCACAGGCTTTAGGATTAACGGTACAAAACTTTACATCTGCTGCAACAGGTATGGCTGTTCTATACGCTTTGGTAAGGGGACTAATGAAGGTTAAAAGTAAAGGGCTAGGTAACTTTTTTGTGGATGTTACAAGAAGTATTTTATATGTATTGATCCCACTTTCATTAGTAGTAACGATAGGTATTGCTTCACAAGGTGTTGTACAAACATTTAAAGGACATGAAGAAGTTAGCCTACTTGAACCTGTAGCCGTAACTACCGAAGGTGAAATCATAGAGAATGCAAAAATTCAAGATAATAAAGTTTATGTTAATGGTGAACAGATAAAAGATGCTGAAGTGGTAACAAAACAAATCGTTCCTTTAGGTATGGCAGCGAGTCAGGTTGCAATAAAGCAGCTCGGAACAAACGGCGGTGGATATTATGGAGTTAACTCTGCACACCCACTCGAAAACCCAACGCCTTTCTCTAATATGTTGGAAATGCTTTCCTTATTATTGATTCCTGTTGCATTGTGTTTTGCCTTTGGCAGAGATATTAAAAACAAAAAACAAGGGATTGCTATATTTATGGCAATGTTTATATTATTAGTTGGTTTTATGGGTATAACTGCCTATAGCGAACATGCTTCTACGCCTGCATTTACTTCAAATCCTGCGGTAAGCACATCAGTTGATGGGCAAATCGGTAACATGGAAGGTAAGGAAACGAGGTTCGGTATTGCCTCATCTGTTACATGGGCTAGCTGGACAACAGCGGCATCAAATGGTTCCGTAAACTCTATGCATGACAGCTATACTCCTATAGGAGGAATGATACCAATGCTTCAAATGCAGCTAGGTGAAGTAGTATTTGGCGGTGTAGGATGTGGATTATACGGAATGCTAGGTTTTGCGATTTTAGCGGTATTCGTGGCAGGTCTTATGGTTGGAAGAACCCCCGAATTCTTGGGAAAGAAGATAGAGCCTTTTGAAATGAGGATGGCAGTATTGGTATGTCTGGCTACTCCTATAGCTATACTTATAGGAAGCTTCCTGGCTACTATACTTCCGTCAACGGCTGATAGTTTGAATAATGCGGGAGCTCATGGGCTCAGTGAAGTGATTTATGCTTTCTCTTCTGCGGGCGGTAATAATGGTTCGGCATTTGCAGGATTTAATGCAAATACACCATTCCTAAATGTTAATTTAGGTTTCGTAATGTTATTTGCTCGTTTCGTTCAAATGACAGCGTGTCTTGCCATAGCGGGAAGTCTTGCAAAGAAAAAGAAAATTGCTGTAACCGCAGGAACTCTATCAACATCAAATGCTATGTTTGTATTCTTACTTGTACTAATGGTACTAATAGTAGGGGCATTGAGTTTCTTCCCTGCATTGGCTCTCGGACCGATAGCAGAATTCTTTGAAATGATTATATAGTAAAGGAGATTATAGTAGTATTATGAAAAATAATGAATATACAAGCGCTTTAAAAGATAAAGATATGGTGCTACGTGCCATAAAAGATTCTTTTATAAAACTTTCTCCGAAAATACAAGCTAAAAATCCGGTAATGCTTCTTGTATACATATCGGCTATACTTACAAGTATTTTGTTTGTAGCTGCTCTGTTTGGCATTCAAGATGCACCAAAGGGATATATCCTTGGAATAGCACTTATCCTTTGGTTCACGGTTTTATTTGCTAACTTTGCGGAAGCTATTGCGGAAGGCAGAGGGAAGGCCCAAGCCGATTCCCTCAGAGCCGCAAAGCAGGATGTAAAAGCATATAAAATTCCGTCAATAGATAAAAAAGAAGAAATAACAGAGATTTCTTCTGCACAACTTCAAAAAGACGATATTGTAATCGTAAAAGCAGGTGAACAAATTCCAGCTGACGGAGAAGTCATAGATGGTGCTGCTTCTGTAGATGAAAGTGCCATAACAGGTGAATCTGCACCGGTTATAAGAGAAAGCGGCGGAGATAGAAGTGCCGTTACAGGCGGTACAACTGTTATATCTGACTGGATAGTAATGAAAGTAACAAGTGAAAAAGGTGAAAGTTTCCTGGATAAAATGATAGCAATGGTTGAGGGTGCTTCAAGAAAGAAGACACCAAATGAAATTGCTCTTGAAATATTTTTGGTAGCCTTATCAATCATATTTATATTGGTAACACTTGCTTTATATGGCTATTCTTTATTCTCAGCAAATCAGCAAGGTGTTGAAAACCCAACATCAATAACATCACTTATTGCGTTATTGGTTTGTTTGGCTCCAACTACTATTGGTGCACTTCTTTCTGCAATAGGTATTGCGGGAATGAGCAGACTTAATAGTGCAAATGTGCTTGCAATGAGCGGAAGAGCAATTGAAGCGGCAGGTGATGTGGATATATTGATGCTTGATAAGACAGGAACTATTACTTTAGGAAACAGGAAAGCAGATGCTTTTATACCTGCCAGGGGAATAGATATAAAAGAACTTGCAGATGCTGCACAGCTTTCGTCTTTAGCAGATGAAACACCGGAAGGCAGAAGTATTGTAATATTGGCAAAAGAAAAGTTTGGATTAAGAGGCAGAAATCTTGAAGAATTAAATATGGAATTCGTTCCTTTTACAGCTAAAACTCGTATGAGCGGTGTAAATATGGATGGAGTAGAAATCAGAAAAGGTGCTGCTGATACCATCAAACAATATGTGGAAGAACAAGGCGGCAACTTTAATACCGAGATTGAAGAAGCTGTAAATAAAATAGCTAACCAAGGCGGAACGCCGCTTGTTGTAGCTAAAAATGATAAAGTATTGGGTGTTATCCACTTAAAAGATATTATAAAAAAAGGCGTAAAAGAAAAATTCGCCGACCTTAGAAAAATGGGCATTAAGACGATAATGATTACCGGCGATAATCCTCTTACTGCTGCTGCTATTGCTGCGGAAGCAGGTGTGGATGATTTCCTTGCAGAAGCTACCCCTGAAGGTAAACTTGATATGATAAGAGACTTTCAAAAGAAAGGTCATCTTGTTGCTATGACAGGGGACGGTACAAATGATGCTCCCGCACTTGCACAGGCAGATGTTGCGGTAGCAATGAATTCAGGTACTCAGGCTGCAAAAGAAGCAGGTAATATGGTGGATTTGGATTCCTCACCTACAAAATTAATTGATGTAGTAAGGATAGGTAAACAGTTATTAATGACAAGAGGAAGTCTTACAACATTTAGTATAGCAAATGATATTGCAAAATACTTTGCTATAATACCTGCTTTATTCATAGGATTATATCCGGGATTGCAGGCTCTTAATATAATGGGACTTCACAGTGCAAATGCAGCTGTGTTCTCAGCTATTATATATAATGCACTTGTTATTGTAGCTTTGATACCTCTTGCATTAAAGGGTGTTAAATACAGGGAAGTATCTTCCGGAAAACTTCTCAGCAGGAATTTACTTGTTTACGGACTCGGTGGTATTATTACTCCATTTATCTTTATCAAGATAATAGATATGGTCATCGTTTCGTTAGGTTTGGTATAGGAGGAAAAGGATAAATGAAAGGTACAATAAAAAGATCTTTAATGTTTGTAATAATCACTACTGTACTTTGCGGACTTATATATACTTTTGTTATGACTGGTATCTGCCAGGTTTTATTTCATGATAAAGCTAACGGAAGTATAATTGAAGTAAACGGAGTGAAATATGGAAGTGAATTTATGGCACAGCAGTATGAAGATGAAGATCATATGTGGGGTCGTGTTATGAACTTAAATATGACCACATATAAAGATAAAGACGGAAATACTCTTCTTTATTCCGGACCTTCAAATGTAACTCCCGCAAGTGGAGATTTTGAAAAAACTATAGAAGAAAGAGTAGAAAAAATAAAAGCAAATCATAAAGAAATGGGAAATACCCCTATTCCGCCTGATTTAGTAACAAATTCGGGAAGTGGTCTAGACCCTGAAATATCTCCGGAAGCAGCAGAATATCAAGTGAAGCGACTTGCTAAAAATAATGGTATGAATGAAACGCAGGTCAAAGCAATAATCGATAAATGTACCAAAGGACGTTTCTTAGGTATATTTGGAGAAAAAAGAGTAAACGTATTAAAAGTTAACTTAATGTTAGATGGAATATTAAAGTAAAAGGAGATTAGATATGCATAACAAAGTCATCGCATATAAGGAACAAGTAAATGTTTTAAAAGATATTAAACCAAATTTTGAAGAATCATTGTTAATGGTTTATATCTATATGCTTGGATGTGAACTTAGCATGAATCCAAAGGTATATAAAATCGAAAAAGAACATTCTTTATGGGTATATTATGAAAAGGCTTGTTATGCAGTTGAAAGTTTCTTTGATGAATTTGGTATAAGTGCGGGGTTAATATCAAATAAATATCCTTTATCGGTTTATGGGATCATAAATGATAATGAGTCAGCTTCGCTTGTATCTTATTATGATTTAAGTGACAGTAAAGTTGTACTTATGAAAAAAATGTATCCGGTAAAGATTTTGATGAAATGACTGATATTTGTGTAAAAGTAGAAATAAATGATTTATTTTTACTGGATAGTTTTTATGAGTTGCTAAATAACCTTGATTATAGGAAAAGTTATATTGCAGTCGATAGAGCAAAGTTCTCGGAATATATGTTTAATAATATGGATGAAGAAGATAAAAATACTTTTTATAAGTATATAAAATTAGATGATCCATATGAACATGAATCCTTTATTGATTCTCTTAGTATAGAACAAAGAAAAGAGTTGTGGATATTCTTTTTGAAAGATAAATTATCGCCCATTGATTTTGATTATGCTTTCGAGAGATATAAAGATGATACTATGTATTCTTTATTTGAATGGGAGCTTGCTCTTAGGCTTGCACTCAGTGATATGGATATAAGTATAAAATATGATGATAATAATTTTAAAGTAATTGATAAAAATAATAAAAGGCTATATTTTGATTATTCATCCGAAAATAATGCAGAGAAATTATTTTTAAAAATATTATTTCCGGTAAATACTTTTAAGTAATATTAAATAGTGTTAATATTTGAATATATTAACACTGTTTACTTTGTTAGGAGAAATTATGAGACCTGATCCGAATAAAATTTTAGAGAAAATCAAGACAGAAAATATAAATAACAATTACGGTAAACTAAAGATATTTTTTGGCTATGCTGCTGGAGTTGGTAAAACATATTCAATGCTTGAGGCTGCTCATAAAGCAATCGATAATGGGAAAGATGTCATTATTGGATATATTGAGCATCATGCTCGTCCCGAAACCATGGCTCTTACAAATGGTATAGAACATTTAGATAATAAAGAAACAAAGTATAATGGCATTGTTCTTAAAGAGTTTGATTTGGATGCTGCTCTTAAAAGAAATCCTGAGATAATACTTGTAGATGAGCTTGCCCATACCAATGCTGAAGGTTCCAGACATGTAAAGAGATATCAGGATATTGAAGAATTACTGAAAGCAGGAATAAATGTATATACCACTGTAAATGTTCAGCATATCGAAAGTCTAAATGATATAGTTGCTTCGATTACAGGAGTAGAAGTAAGGGAAAGGATACCGGACAGAATATTTGACCTTGCTTATCAGGTGGAGCTTGTTGATATTGAGCCTGCGGACCTAATAGACAGGCTCAATAAAGGCAAGATTTACAGAGAGGACAGAGCTGTTACCGCACTGGATAATTTCTTTACCGTAGATAACCTTACCGCACTTAGAGAAATTGCTTTAAGGAGATGTGCGGATAGGGTAAATAAAATATCGGAAAAGATAAAAAATCCTTTAAAAAAGGCTTCTCCTGTCAATGAACATATTCTAATCTGTTTATCTTCGTCTCCAAGCAATAAAAAAGTAATCAGAACTGCCGCTCGTATGGCAGATGCTTTTAAAGGAACATTTACCGCACTATATGTAGAGACTTCCGAAGCAAAAGAAATAAATAAGGAAGATGAAAAAAGATTAAACGAAAATTTTAAGTTGGCAGAACAGCTTGGTGCAAATATAACAACAGTATATGGAGATGATATAGTTTTTCAGATTGCAGAGTTTGCAAGGCTGTCAAATGTTTCTAAAATAATTATTGGAAGAAGCGGGAATAAAAAAGGATTTTTTTCTTCTAATACTTCTTTTGCAAATAGGTTATCTTCCATATATCCTAATTTGGATATTTATATTATTCCCGACAGTGATATAAAGAGCAAAAGAAATGTAAAAAATATCATTGATAAAAATCAAGTAAATATTAGTTTCATTGATTCATTTAAGTCTATTATTATTCTGCTATTATGTACTTTACTTGGTTTTATTTTCTATACACTTGGTTTTAGTGAAGCAAATATAATAACGGTATATATTTTGGGTGTACTTGGAACTGCAGTAATAACTCCTAAGAAAATATATCCAATCGTTTCTTCTTTTTTTAGTGTTTTGATATTTAATTTCTTTTTTACTGTACCGAGATTTACTTTGGATGCATACGACAAAGGATATCCGGTAACCTTTTTAATAATGTTCATAGCAGCATTTGTTACGGGAACACTTACTTCCAGAATAAAAGAGCAAGCAAAGCAGTCGGTAAGAGTTGCATATAGGACAACAGTTCTTCTTGAAACAAACCAAAAATTACAGCAAGTAAAGAGTAAAGAAGAAATAATTGAGGAAACGGGAAAACAGATACTTAAGTTGTTTGATAAAACTACTATTATATATTTATCATTATATGATAGATTATTGGAACCTCAAATATTTATGGCGGATAAAAATGAAGATATAAGGGAATATATAAATGCCAATGAACAAGCTGTTGCTCTCTGGGTATATAAAAATAACAAACATGCCGGAGCTTCCACCAATACTCTGAACGGAGCAAAATGTTATTATTTGTCCATAAGAGGTAAAGAAGGGATTTATGGTGTCGTAGGTGTTAAAATAGATAAAAATGAGGAATTTAGTATGTTTGACAGAAGCCTTCTAATTTCAATGGTGAATGAATGCGGTGCTATACTTGAAAACAATTATCTGGAAGAAAAGAATGAAAAAGCATTATTGGAAGCAAAGCAGGAAAAACTTAGAGCTAACTTGTTACGCTCAATATCACATGATTTAAGGACACCGCTTACAAGCATATCAGGAAATGCCTCGGTATTATTAAAAGATTTTGACAGTCTCGATAATAATAAGAAGCATGAACTATACGAAGATATGTATGATGATTCCATGTGGCTTATAAACCTTGTAGAAAACCTTCTTTCGGTTACTAGGATTGAAGATGGAAGCATGAATTTGAATATAGAGCCTGAACTTTTGAGTGAAGTCATAGGTGAAGCACTTAAACATATCAATAGGAAAAGTGTTGAGCATAATATAAAAGTAGAAAATAATGATGAATTAATAATGGCAAAAATGGATTCCAGACTTATCATGCAGGTTATAATAAATATCGTAGACAATGCAATAAAATATACTCCTGAAGGTTCGGATATTACAATAAAGGTTAATAAAAAAAATGGTTACGTTTATACCAGTATAATTGATAATGGGAAGGGAATAAGTGATGAAGGAAAGAAAAATTTATTTAAAATGTTTTATACAGGTGGAAATATAGCAGACAGCAGAAGAGGTTTGGGACTTGGATTATATCTTTGTAAAACAATAGTAAATGCACACGGCGGAGAACTGATGGTTAAAGATAATACTCCGAAGGGTACTATATTTACATTTTCATTAAAAGCACAGGAGGTCACATTACATGAATAGATTAATATTAGTTGTGGAAGATGATAATGCAGTAAAAAACTTAATATCTACTACTTTAGAAAGTAAAGAATATAAATTTCATACTGCCAAAAACGGCAAACAGGCGCTGGATGAGGCAATCAGCAGAAAGCCTGATGTTATACTATTAGATTTGGGACTTCCTGATATGGATGGAGTTGATATAATAAAAAAAATCAGAGGTTGGTCTAATATGCCCATAATTGTAGTTAGTGCAAGGAGTGAGGATAAAGATAAAATAGATGCTTTGGATGCGGGTGCGGATGATTATCTAACTAAACCTTTCAGCGTGGATGAACTATTAGCAAGATTAAGGGTTGCATTTAGAAGACTTGATTATCAAAATAGTAATTATAATAAGAATGAAAGTCCTATATTTATTAATGGAGGACTTAAAATAGATTATGAAAGCGGATGTGTTTTTGTAGATGATAAAGAAGTGCATTTAACTCCTAATGAATATAAGTTGATTTGTCTATTAAGTAAAAATGTTGGTAAGGTACTTACTCACAAATATATTTTAAATGAAATATGGGGTACGGCTTTTGACAGTGACGTTGCTTCCCTAAGAGTATATATGGCAACTCTTAGAAAAAAGATAGAAAATGACAGTGAACATCCTATTTATATACAAACACATATTGGTGTTGGATATAGAATGCTTAGGATAGAAAATAAATAAGGAGCTTCTCTACAGAAGTTCCTTTTCTTTTTGTTTATTTATTAGTTCTTTCCTTCTTTTCTTTGAAAATCTTTCTTCCTCGCTGAAAATACAACCACAGTAGTTTTGTCTGTAAAGATTTAATTCTATAGCTTTTTCCTGTCCTTCATTAAAGTATGGTCTGAAATCTCTATATAAAAATTCAATATCATATTTTTTGCCGGCAGCTTTTGCTATCATACATATTAAATCGTGGTCTTGATACGGGCTTATTAAAAGAGTGGTCGTAAATGCGTCAAATCCCTTTTCTTTCGCGTATTTTGCAGTTTCAAAAAGACGCATATTATAGCATACACCACATCTGTTATCAAAGTTTGGATATATATTATCTATAAATTCTCTAAGTCCGTATTCATTTTCAATTATTAACTTAACATCTATTTCATTGGTATAATCTATCAGTGTCTTTTTCCTTTTTTTATATTCCTGAAAAGGATGAATATTCGGATTATACCAAAAACATGTTGGTTCGATATTTTCTTTTCTAAGTGTTTCTATGCACATAATCGAGCAGGGAGCACAGCATGTATGAAGTAGTACTTTCAAAATTATCCTCCTCATAGTATAATAATATATATTATATAGTTAAAAACATATAAATGCAATATGTAGAAAGCAGAGCGGTTATGGGAAGATTTATAGCTTTAGGCGTTATTATAATAGTAGTAATTATTTTTATCTTGATCGGACGCAGTATTTCAAAGAGCAAGAAACCTGTACAGTATATGTCGAATGTAAGTAAATTACCGGACGTTAATGATGTAGCGGGATATAATAAAGCACTGGGAAAAGTTTTTATTTATTTTGGATTATTACTTTTGCCTATTATGTCACCCTTGATTTTTGCACCTAAGCATTCATTAGGTTCTATAGTAAGTGTGCTGCTTGCTATGCCATGGGTAATAGGACTTATTGTTTGCTGTTATATTGTCGAAAACAAATATAAAGAAAAATAAAAGCACCTTAATAGGTGCTTTTAAAATATTTATTTTTTAGCTTCTTTTCTGGCATTTGCTTCATCAATAATTTTCTGGCTTGCCATTTGAGGAACTTCGTCATATCTTTCAAATTCCATTGTGAAAGAACCTCTTGCCTGAGTCATAGATCTGAGTTCCGTAGCATATTTAAACATTTCTCCCAAAGGTACTTCTGCTGTAACCATCGTTTTTCCGTTACCAACAGGATCCATTCCAAGAACTCTGCCTCTCTTCTTGTTTAAGTCTCCCATTACATCCCCTGTGTTATCATCAGGTATTGTAATTTCAACTTTATATATAGGTTCGAGTAAAATAGGGTTAGCTTCAGCCATACCTTGTTTATATGCAAGGTTTGCAGCCATTTTAAAGCTCATTTCGTCTGAATCTACAGGGTGGAATTTTCCGTCAAATAGAGTTGCTTTAAGACCAACTACGGGATATCCCGCAAGTACGCCGTGTTTGATACATTCTCTAAGTCCCTTTTCTACCGCAGGGATAAAGTTTCTAGGAACTGCTCCGCCTACTACTGCATCCACAAATACAAGATCGTCTTCCAAATTATATGTAGGTTCGAAATCTATATTTACAACACCGAACTGACCTCTTCCGCCTGATTGTTTTTTATGTTTACCTTCGGCTGTTGCTTTTTTCTTAATCGTTTCTCTATATGGGATAATAGGAGGTGTAAGTACAACTTCTATACCATATTTATTTTTAAGTTTATCTTTTACTACTTCAAGATGAGTTTCACCCATTCCATATAAAACATTTTGATGAGTTTCTTCATCTCTTTCAACTACAATTGTCGGATCTTCTTCTTTTAATTTAGCTAGCCCCGTAGATAATTTATCTTCATCTCCTCTTGATTTCGGTTCTATTCCCGTAAATATGATTGATTGAGGGAATTCAATCGGATTAAATTTAATATTATCTTTAGGATCACAAAGTGTATCCGATGTTTTTGTATAAGCAAGTTTAGCAAGTGCTCCTATATCGCCCGGATGCATTTGCATGACTTCTTCTTGCTTTTTACCTATCAAAGTATAAATCTTAGCGATTTTTTCTTTTTTATCTTGATTGGTATTATTAAGTTCCATTCCCGGTTTTAATATACCGCTCTTGATTTTAAATAATGATAATTTACCGACAAATGGGTCTGCTATTGTTTTAAATACAAATAAACTAAGCAGTTCATCATCCGCATAATGTCTCTGTGCCTGTTTTCCGTCTTGGTCTACTTTAGCCGCTTTGGCTTCGATAGGTGTAGGGAAATTATATACTATGGCATCTAGGAATTTATCTACAGCGATATCATTTAATGCACTTACACAGAATACCGGGATAAGTTCTTCATTTGCTATTGCGGTCTTAACTCCGGAATGAAGTTCTGCTTCCGTAAGAGTACCGTCTTCATCTTCAAAGTATTTTTCCATTAATTCTTCATCTGTAGTTGCTGCAATTTCAAATATGATATCTTTATATTTAGATGATTTTTCAATTGTTGAATCTGGTACGTCAGTAATCGTTACTTTACCATGTTCGTATGTATAAGCTTTGTTATCAAAAATATCAGCTACGCTGTTAAAACCTACTCCTTCATTGATCGGGATTTGGAAAGGTACGATTTTAGGTCCGGTCAGAGCCCTAAGTTCTTCCATGACTTTATGAGTATCTACATTTTCTCTGTCAAGTTTGTTTATTACAAATGCAACCGGAATGCCTCTTTCTACAGCCATTTCATAAGCTTTTTCAGTTCCTACCTGAACTCCGCTTATTGCATCTACCACTATTACCGCTGTATCTGCTACTCTAAGTGCAGAGCATTGTTCTCCTATGTAATCAAAATAACCCGGAATATCAAGTACATTTATTTTAACTCCGCCGTGTTCGATAGGAATTAAAGATGTAGAAATTGAACTACTTTTAGCTTGTTCGCACGTATCATAATCCGAAATCGTAGTACCGTCTTCTGTCTTTCCAAGTCTTTCTATAAGACCCGCTTTCAAAGCCATAGCTTCTGCAAGCAAGGTCTTACCTGAGCCTCCATGTCCAAGTAATGCAATGTTTCTTATATCCTTGGTTTTATAAGTTTTCATTTTTGTTTTTTCCTTTCGCTTTTATTTTTGATAATATTATAAAAGGCCGCAGCTATACACTTAGTTTTCAGCCACAACCTCGATGTCCATAATATTATTGTTTATATAATTTTTTTCTTAGTTTTTTCTCTTTCCTTCTGTTAAAAAAGTCTTTTACTACCATCGCTGCAAACATGACGTTTTTTGCGGTAGAATATACTTTTTTTACTTTCATGGTTCCTTCCATGATTCCGGAGGGATCATCTAAGGGAGTTTTAAGAGCTGTTTCTATACCTTTTACAGAGCTGTTTACTTTGTTTGTCAGCTCAACTGCGTCGCTTGTGATATGTTCTACATTTTCTATAATGGAGTTTATATTTTTTGTATTGTCTTCTGTTATTGTTTGTACATCTTTTAGTAATGTGTTTACTTCGTTCATTGTTTTTGATAATTTATTTACCGTTATAATCAAATATATAATCAATATTACTAAAGCAATGCAAAGAGCAATCAACGCCATATCTAAGGGACTGATATTTATATTCATTTACTTCTCCTACATAAGCTCTTCATCAAACTTAAGTTCAAAATCGTCTATATCTTCGTTTTCTTTTTTATCTTCGCTTAATTCGCTGCTTGCTGATTTGACCATACCTTTTAAATCATCTATTTGTTCATCGGCATAGTTTTTTGCTTCTTCGATTTTTCCTTTTGCTGCGTCAAATACAAAGTCAGCTCCTTCTTTAGCTTGTTTTGATAAATTTTCTGCCTTTTCCAAAGAATGTTGTGCAAAAGTAGCTAGTTCATCTTTAGCAATGTAGTAATTATCCAATGCTATATCCATAAGCTCTTCCTTGTTGTCATAGGCATATTTTGCTGCAATACCTGCAATTACACCTATTGTTAATCCTGCTAAAAATTTTCCGTTTGACATAATTTCTGTCCTCCTTAATACATCTATTTATATATTATCACATTTCAGGTAAAAAATACATATAATTTTTATTTGATTTACTTTCGTTTTCATTCAATAATAATAAAATGAAACTATTAGTTATTTTTATATTTTTATTTATAAATTATTTAAAGTTTAGTAATTGTAACGTTATTAATAAAAAAAGACATACATTTATGTATGTCCTTATAATTTACTTAATTATTCAGTAGTATATGGTAATAATGCTGCGTTTCTTGCGATGTTTACAGCTTGTGTAACACCTCTTTGATGTTTGGCACATGTACCGGTTACTCTTCTAGGTAAAATTTTGTATCTTTCAGATACATATTTTTTAAGTAATTTTGTATCTTTATAATCAATGTGTTCTATTTTATTTTCGCAGAAATAGCAAACTTTTTTTCTTCTTCTAAATCCGCCGTTAGAACCTTGTCTTTGCATAGCCATAGCTTTTCTCCTTTACTTAATTAATTAAAATGGCATATCATCGTCGTCCATTTCACTAAAGCCGTCCATTGGTACGCCGAATTCGTTATCCTGAGACTTGTATGAATTATTATTTCTCATACCATCATTTTTGGAACCAAGGAAAGTGACTTCTTCGGCAACGACTTCGGTCACATATCTTTTGCTTCCGTCATTTGCGTCATAGCTTCTTGTTTGTATCCTGCCTGCTACAGCCGTTTGTCTTCCTTTTGAAAGATATTGGCCGCAAAGCTCCGCAGTTTTTCCCCAAGCAACTATTGGGATAAAGTCTGTTCCTCTTTCTCCGTCTCTTGACTTAAATGTTCTGTCAACTGCTAGTGTAAATGTACTAACACTTGAACCTGAAGTTAAAACTCTTGTTTCAGGATCTCTTGTTAGACGTCCTATCAATACTACTTTGTTTAGCATTTTTATCTCCTAAATATAAGATTAATATCTTTTTACGATAATGTCTCTTATGATATCTTCTGTAATTCTGAATGTATGGTTTAGTGCGTCTAAACAAGGTTTTTCAGCTTCAAAATTAATTAATGTATAGTATGCGTCACGATACTTGTTGTTAATTTTGTATGCTAATTTTTTCATGCCCCATTCATCAACTTCTTCAACCTTACCACCATTACTTGTGATTACGTTTTGAATTTTTTCAACCATTGCCTTAACTTCTTCTTCAGTCATGTCAGGTCTAACAGCGAATAATGTTTCATATTTTTGCATATCTTTCACCTCCTTATGGACTCATGGGGAAAACTTTAAATTTTCCCAAGGATGTGACGAATTGTCACAGTTAAATTATTATATCCTTTAAAATCCTTTTTGTAAAGGCTTTTTATAACTTTTTGTTGATAAAAAAGTGTTTTAAATATATATTAACTTTTTAATAAGTGTTATATTTTATATTTTATTTATCAACTTTTTTATAAAAAATATTAAATTTTATAAAAATATCTTGAGAAAAAAGTTATATTATGTTAATTTAATATTCGTAAGTAAAAAACGGAGGATTGACCGAGTGGCTAAGGAGCTCGCCTGGAAAGTGAGTAAGGTGTAACAGCCCCGCGGGTTCGAGTCCCGTGTCCTCCGCCATATTTGATTTTATTATCCTTTTAATGATTTAAAAGGATATTTTTTATTTTATTTCTTATTTGTTCTTTTAGTAATGTGATTTAAGCTTTTTGATTATATACTATTGATTTTTTATCGAGTATTTTGTAAATAATAAATCTTGTGACTTACATTAAAAAAAGCCCTTTTGGGCTTTTTTTATTTTGTATATACTTTTGAATCTATTGCATATTTCGTTGTATACAGAGTTTTATTTTCGTATTCTGTATTTCGTTGTTCCACTGTCGGAGAAACCGTATAGTCCGTTCCGTAGATTATTTTATGAAGATACTGTACATTTTCTTTTAATGTATCAAATATCAAGCACCATCCTCCGTTGATGGTCCCAGATTTCATAAGGTCGTTTTTAGTAAGCGATTTTGATTTCGGACCACCGTCTCCTTTTAAGTATGCCATTATAATAGGCCACATATCGTTTGATGACATAGATGTTGTGATATAAGGAAGTACCGATTCAAGGGCTTTCTTCTGTGTTAAAAGACTGCTGCTTTTTAGTTTGGAATAAATTTTTCCTAGAACTATTCTTTGTCTTGCCGTCCTTTGGTAATCTCCGTTTCCCGCATATCTTATCCTACAGTAAGATAATGCTTGTTTCCCATCTAAATTTTGATTTCCGGCTTTTGTGAGTTCTTTTGATTTTGCACCTTTTAAAAGTCTGTTATTTTCTCTTATATATTTATTCAGATTGTCGATTTCATCTTCTTTTACATTTACAGTAATTCCGCCCAGTGCATCCACTATATCGGCTACTGCTTTAAAGTTTACTTCTGCGTAATCGTGAATATTTAAGTCGAAGTTTTCATTCAAGGTCTTTACTGTCATTATAGGACCGCCGAAGGAATGCGCAGCGTTTATTTTGTCAAAACCGTAATCCTCATCTCCGACTTGTGCAATTTTTATATAGGAGTCTCTGAGTATTGAAGTAAGAGTTATTTCTCCGGTCTTACTGTTTACAGAACAAACCATTAGTGAGTCGGTTCTTCCGTTTTCTTTCCCTCTTGAATCTACTCCGAATAAGGCATAATTTTTAATATATTTATTTTCTTTTCTGTAATAATCATTTACATAAGAAGATATCCCAAGTTCGCTGTCTCCCTTTGGAAAGTCAACGGTGTTCATTTTTGCGAATATTTGATTTACTTGATAATAAGCAAACGCCGATGCGGCAATCAAGAAAACAAGAATGAATACAGCAATTTTTTTGATTCTCTTCTTCCAAGGTTTTTGAGGCTTTTTCCTCTTTCCCTTAGGTCTTTTAGTCATTTTAGCAGGCTCTTCTCTTCTATGGTCCCTTGGGTCTTTATTGTTATTAGGTCTTTTAGGTCCGTTATTATTAGAAGGTCTTTTCCCTTTTGGTCTTTTGCTTGGTTTTTTTCTGTTTCTTTTTTCTTTGTCTCTTATTTTTCTAAGTTCACCAAGAGCTTCGTTTTCATCTATTTTGATTACTTCTCCGTCAGCTCTTCTGACTACAATTTTACCCATACTATAATAACCTCATTTTAAATATATTAGTATAAAATTAAATACTTAATCGTATTAATCGAAATTTGGTTTATTTTATCCATTTTATTTATAATATAACATTTATATTATGAAAGTATTATTACCTTATTAAAATTTTATTAAGAATAGGAGTTTTTACCTCTATTGCCTTACTTTGACACATTTCCTGACAGCAATAGCACCTTATGCATTTTGAATAGTCATAGCTTATCCTGTTTTCTTTTTCATTAAAACTTATGGCTTTGTCGGGAAGGGGACATGCATTAACACAAATTTTACATCTGATGCATTTCTTCTGTACAATATAAGGCTTCTTTAAAATAAATCTTCTGAACTTTTTATATTTATCAAATTTTCCTATCCCAACGGGTTCTCTTACTACGTCAAAGTCATTGTTAATAAACTTTTCAAAATCATCTCCGACGATTTCAATGTCTTCTTCTTTAGTCCCATAATTGATTTTTCTGGCATATTCTATAAAAGGAAGATAATTTCTGTCCAGATTTACCATTTTAGCAAAAATTATGTCAATTGCAATAGGGTCTTCGGAAATTAACAAAACATTCATCTTTGTCGGTGTTCCGCTTCCCGGTCCGTTTCCTTCCATTGCAACCACTCCGTCCATTATGTTGAGCTTAGGCTTTATGGTCTTGACCAGGTCGATAAGCATTTTTGAAAAACTTTCTCCGTCGGAGAATTTAACGTGGCTTGCTCCTTTATTAAATCCGTTTACGCAGCCGAAAATATTTTTTATCGCACCGGTTATCCTTGTAAGCTGATGAGTTTTCATTTTTGAAATACTAATAATACTGTCGCTCTCGGTTACTGCATTTGCTATCTCAAATTGCTTTGCGAAATCATTTTCGGGATTATGGACAGTGTTTCCCTGAGAAAAATCTTTTAATTCTATGTTGTATTTTTCTCCTATATCATATAGTCCGCTTTCTTTTGCTACGGATATGGTCGAGCCTTTTCCCGGAGAATCTCCGTAGGATATATTTTTATAATCATTTTCTTTTAGTATTTTTACCATTGCCTCAAAGACGCTTGGGTGAGTTGTAACTGCATATTCCGGACTTCTCGGTTTTAGAAGGTTTGGTTTTATTAGGATTTTTTCGTCTTTATTTACGAACTTTTCAATCCCTCCGACCAAATCTATCCCCTTTTTTAGGGCATTATATACATTTTCTATTTCATAGTTATCCAAATAAACTAATGCAACTTTTGACATGATTATCTCCGTTTATATTTTTAGATAGTATACCATAATTTTACTTTAAAGTGTAATATTTATGGTATTTACCTTGATAATTGCTTTTTACTTTATTAAAATGGACATATGAGAAAAAATTCAGCGAAGATTGTTAAAAAAGTAAAAGATTTTATTTTAAAGAACAATTTAATAAAAAACAAAGATAAAGTGATGATTGCTTTATCCGGAGGCAGTGACTCTGTTTGTTTGCTTCATATCTTGAATACATTAAAAAATGATATGGGATTTTCTTTATATGCTTTTCATTTAAATCATAATATCAGAGAAGAAGCAAAGAGAGATGAAAAGTTTGTTTTAGATCTATGTAAAACTTATGACGTCCCTTTATTTCTTGAAAGCGAAGATATGCCGGCGCTTCATGAAGACAGCAGTCTTGGATTGGAAGAAATAGGCAGAAAGAAAAGATATGAACTCATAAATAAAATAATGAAAGAAAATCATATTGATAAAGCTGCAACAGCTCATCATCTTCTTGACCATAGCGAAAGCATGATTTTAAATATGGTAAGAGGAAGCGGAATAAGAGGACTTAGAGGTATTTCCGTAAAAAATGATAATATAATCAGACCTATTTTAAATCTTACCAAAGAAGAAATTTTATGCTATATAGAAGAAAATGAACTCGAATACGTAACCGATGTGACGAATTTCGATACCGATTACAGCAGGAATAATATTAGGCATAACATACTTCCTCATTTGGAGGAAATAAATGATAATGTTTATAATCATTTTTTTGAGCTCTCGAGTGTTGCCGGAGAAGTAGACGATTTATTAAATGAGCTTGCTTCCGAAGTAAATATTATCAAAGAAGATAGCAAAGTTTATATAAGTCTGAAAGATTATTATTCTCTTCATATTGCGGTTAAAAAGCAGATATTATTCAATATGTTAAATCAGCTCGGTATAAAAAAAGATATAAATTCAAGGGCGATAAATAATATAGTTGATTTGATAGAAAAAAATAATACATCTTTTGAAATAAATTTAATAAATAATATTGTAGCAAAACGAAGATATGATAAACTATACTTTGAGTATTTAAGTAAAGATAAAAGAGAAAGTATAAATTGGGAAGTAGATAATAAAAATAAATTTGAAATCAAATACAATGATATTATCATCAAATTAGAAAAAAAAGATGTTTTAGACAAAAACAGTGAAGATAAATACGTGGATTATGATAAAATAAGGGGTAAACTTTTTTTAAGGACGAGAAAAGATGGAGATAAATTTTCTCCTTTTGGTTTAAACGGAAGTAAAAAGTTAAAAAAATATTTTATAGATAAAAAAATACCAAAGGAAGACAGGGACTTTATCCCGCTTTTAGTAGATGAAGAAAATATCGTTGCGGTTATAGGCTATGACATAAACAATAAATACAGGATAGATGAAAATACAAAAAATATATTAAGCATAAATTATAAAACTATGAGAGGTAAACATGAAAGAAGACATTAAAGAAATTTTGATCACCGAAGAAGAGCTTAAAGAAAAAGTTCAGGAGCTTGGTAAAATATTAACAAAGGATTATAAGGATAAAAATCCGCTTGTTATATGTGTTTTAAGAGGAGCGGTAATGTTCTTAAGCGATTTACTAAGAGAAATCGATACCTTTGTGGATATGGACTTTATGGCTGTATCGAGCTATGAAGGTACTAATTCTTCGGGAGTAGTAAATATCGTAAAAGACCTTACAACTAATATAGAAGGAAGAGACGTACTTATAGTAGAGGATATCCTTGATACGGGAAGGACTTTGGATTATTTGATGAGGATCTTAAATCAAAGACACCCTAAGAGCATGAAAATATGTTCATTACTTATTAAAAAGGGAAGAGAAGAAATAAAAGTTCCTGTGGATTATTACGGATTTTATATCCCTAACGAATTCGTGGTGGGATATGGACTTGACTATGATGATAAATACAGAAATCTTAAGTATATAGGTATACTAAAAGAAGAAGTTTATTCATAAAATAAAGATAATGTTAAAATTTTTTATATACTTTGCTAATTATTGTTAATAATTAATAAGTATGATAAAATAACTAATTAATAAAGGAAAGGAAATAGGTAAATATTTTGAATAAAAGATTTAAAACAGTGACTATATATATTGTTCTGATCTTAGGTACTTATTTACTTGTCAGCATGCTTACGGGATCACTAAATCCACTGTCGAGTTCTGCCAAGACAGAAAAAGCATCTTACAGTAAATTGGTACAAAATATAGAATCGGACAATGTAAAAAGTATAATTATAAATAGAAATAAATCCACTGCCAAATCGACACTGAAAAGCGGGGATACAATGCTTGTATCCAATGTATCCGTAACGGAGCTAGATAAACTTATTACAAGTTATATCACAGAAAAACCGGGAGAATTGGACGTAACATATGATGTGTCAAATCCATCGGGGTGGACCAGTGCTTTAATGGCACTTATATCCATAGGTCTACTGGGATTTTTGGTTTTTGTGTTCTTCTCTCAGCAGGGAGGCGGAGGAAATAAAGTGATGACTTTCGGAAAGAGCAAAGCCAAGCTTTATACAAAATCCGATAAGCAGTATACTTTTGCTGACGTAGCAGGAGCTGATGAAGAAAAAGAAGAGCTTGCGGAAGTCGTAGACTTCTTAAAATCTCCTAGAAGATATATTGACCTTGGAGCGAGGATACCTAAAGGGGTACTTTTGGTGGGACCTCCGGGAACAGGTAAAACACTCCTTGCAAAAGCGACCGCAGGAGAAGCAAAGGTTCCTTTCTTCAGTATAAGCGGTTCCGATTTTGTTGAAATGTTCGTGGGTGTAGGTGCCAGCAGAGTCAGAGATTTATTCGAAACTGCAAAGAAAAACTCACCTTGTATCGTATTCATAGATGAAATCGACGCTGTGGGACGTCACAGAGGTGCAGGTCTCGGCGGCGGAAACGATGAAAGAGAACAGACATTAAATCAATTATTGGTTGAAATGGACGGTTTTTCAAATCAGGAAGGTATAATCATCATTGCGGCTACCAACAGAGCCGATATATTAGACCCTGCTATTTTAAGACCGGGCAGATTTGACAGACAAGTAATGGTTGCTCCTCCGGATGTAAAGGGAAGAGAAGATATATTAAAAGTTCATTCTAAAGGCAAACCTTTGGCAGATGATATCGACCTAAGTATTATCGCAAAGAGTACAGCCGGCTTTACGGGTGCGGACCTTGAAAATGTGATGAATGAAGCAAGTTTGCTTGCAGCGAGAAAAAGAGAAAAGAAAGTTTCTATGAAGGATATCGAAGAAGCAATTAAGAGAGTAATTGCAGGTCCGGAAAAGAAAAGTAAAGTAATCACCGATGAAGATAAGAAAATCACTGCTGCTCATGAAGCTGGTCATGCAGTTGTAATGAAGAGTCTTCCTCAGTGCGATGAAGTCAGAGAAATTTCTATCATTCCTAGGGGAATGGCTGCTGGATATACTATTTCTCTGCCGGATAATGACAATTCTCATATGCCAAAAGGTAAACTTCTCGATTTGATATGCGGTCTTCTTGGAGGAAGAGCTGCGGAAGAAGTTTTGCTTGACGATATATGTACAGGAGCTTCAAACGATATCGAAAGAGCTTCAAAAATAGCAAGAAGCATGGTAACCGAATGGGGTATGTCTGAACTTTTAGGACCTCTCGGACTAGGAAGCGGACAGGACGATGTATTCATCGGAAGAGATTTCCTCAGAAGTAAAAACTACGGAGAAGAAGTTGCCAGTGCTATAGATAAAGAAGTAAGAGATATTATCAACGAATGTCATGAAAAAGCTATAAATATCTTAAAAGAACACAAAGATAAACTTGAACTTGTAACAAACGAACTTATAAAGAAAGAAACTTTGACCGGAGAAGAATTTGCAAGTCTTTATGAAACAGGCAAATATCCGGGCGAAGCGGAAGAAGCAAAGGATAAGGAAGAAAATAAAGATGAACAGTAAATTGACAGTTGGGCTTAAGAACGAAAGAGAATTAACAGTTGAAGAAAAACATCTTGCTTCAAGCAAAGGCAGTGGAGCCGCGGAAGTATTTTCCACTCCGGATATGCTTTTATTGATGGAAGGAACTTGTTTTAAATTAGCAGAAGAATACTTGGACGAAGGAGAATCTACCGTGGGAACGGCGGCAAACTTTAAACATTTGGCGGCAACTCCTCTCGGGATGAAAGTCAGATGTGAATGTGAACTTATCGAAGTAGACAGAAGAAGACTTTTATTTAAAGTCGATGTTTATGACGAACAAGAAAAAGTGGGAGAAGGTACTCACGAAAGATTTATAATAGACCAAGCAAAATTCGAAGCGAAAGCAGAAGCTAAAAAGAAATAAATCAAATATTTAAAAGAGCGGTAATGCTACCGCTCTTTTTTTATAAAAAGTTTATACATCAAACGTTATATTTTTCAAGATAATTTTTTATTTTATGTAATAATTAACTTATAAAAATAATTTATTAAATAAAGATGGTGTTTATAATGAAAATAGATTATAAAAAGTTAGGTGGAAAAATTAAAAAGGCAAGACAAAAAGAAAATTTAACCCAGGAAACTTTAGCCGAAATATTAGACTTATCAGCCAGTCATTTAAGTCATGTGGAAAATGGACTTGCAAAAGTATCATTACCAACTATTTATTCTATTGCCAAAATATTAAATGTAAGTTTGGATAATCTATTAGGTCTTGAATTTGAAAATGAATCATTATATGTAACGATAAAGGAAATAAAAAAATTATTGGAATTCTGTTCAATTACAGAAAAAGAATTATTATTTGAAAATCTTGAAATATTAAAATTGTATAATTTGAAAGAATATTTAGTAAAGTGTGAAAATTTAAGTATCTAAATAATTTATTATTTCAATATTTAATTACGATACGAATTTTTTAACTTTTCCTTTGATTACTAAGATGATATACTTTAATAAATATCGGAGGTTATAAATATGATAAAAGAAAATAATCAATCTAAGGATTATAAAAAAGTAAGAATGAACGGAGCATTGAGCAATTTAAAAATACTCGATTTTTCTACTCTTCTTCCCGGACCTTATGCTTCTTTGGTCTTTGCCGATATGGGTGCGCAGGTAATAAAAATAAGCTCCTCATCAAGACCGGATATCGTTGCGGATTATCCTCCTTTTGTAGACGGTACTGATTTATCAGCTAATCAAGCTTGGCTTGGCAGAAATAAAAAGAATTTATTTCTAAATTTAAAAAATCCTAAGGCAATAGATATCGTAAAAGAACTTATAATGGAATATGATATTATTTTGGAGCAGTTTCGTCCAGGAGTAATGGATAAACTTGGGCTGGGTTATGAAAAGCTTAAGAAAATCAATCCCAATCTCATATATTGTTCTCTTACTGGATACGGACAGACGGGACCTTTGAGCCAAAATGCGGGACATGATATAAATTACCTTGCAAGAAGCGGAAATATGGCGCATGCGGGAAAGGCTGATATCGGACCTGTTCTTACGAATATGCAGATTGCGGATGTTTGTGCGGGCTCGATGAATTCCGTAGTTGGTATATTGGCGGCTGTAAATTACAGGAATATGACAGGAGAAGGTCAGTATATAGATATTTCCATGTACGACGGGTTGATACCTTTCAATGCAATGGACGGTGCGGGTTTCTTGGTTTCGGGAGAAGAGCCTAAAAGGGAAAAACAAAGGCTTAACGGCGGATGTATATATGATTTTTACCAAACAAAAGACGGTGAATACCTCAGTGTAGGTTGTCTGGAGCCTCAGTTTTGGAGGGAATTTTGTATACTTATTGACAGGGAAGAATACATTGAAGGTTCGGTATGTCCGGAAGAAATCGATAATGTCAAAGAAGATATAAGAAATGTTATAAAGAATAAAACAAAAGATGAGTGGATGGAAATATTCAGCGGCAGAGACGTTTGTGTGGAACCTGTATTATCATTAAAAGAAGCATTGATTGAAGATGAGCATGTCAAGAAAAGAGAAATGGTCGTAGATGTAAAAAGCTCTCAAAATGAAGATATTAATATAAAACAAATGGGAAATCCAATAAAACTTTCGAAATGTCCTTATAATTATGAAAAGTCGGGATATCCTCTCGGATATCATACTAAAGAAATAATAACTTCCATGGGTTATTCAAGTGAAGAATTTGAAGAGATGAATAAAGAGGGAGTGTTCTAGGTTAAAAATAAAAAAGACCCTTATGGGTCTTTTTTAAGTCCTCTTTATGATACCCTTTTGATATGCAGTAAGAAGCATTTCAAGATAATATATTTCCTTTTTTATATCCTTTGCTTTATCGGTATCTTTAACAAGTATCCTCTTGTCATTATCATACAAAAATCTATGTTCGCTCCTGATATCAATTTCATGCTTGATTGCATAATCCACATTGTTGAATGGATGATGTGTTATCAAGTTCATCCCGTAAGAGTTATAAGTAAGTGTAAATCCCGCAATCCCGGTAACATCTCTGTAAGCTTTTGAATAGCCACCGTCTATCAATAACAGTCTGCCGTTAGCTTTTATAGGAGTTTGCCCCGCTTTTAATTTTATAGGCACATGACCGTTTATTATTCTCGAATAGCTGTCATGGAGTCCGAATTCTCCAAGTATATCTATGGCAACTTCTTCTTCGTTGGATTTTGTAAAATAAGATAAATATGTTTCTTTGTGTGTTTCTTTATCATTTATAAAATATCTTTCAAAAGTAGCCATTTTACTTTTCCCGAATAGAGGAGAATTGGGAGAGCACCATAAATACCAAAAGTAGGAGGTGTCTTTATTATCAGAGGTAATGGAACTTCTTAAATGATATTCCATTTTATCCATCAGTTCTTTTCCTTTATAATATTCTTCTCCGACCCTTACTTCTTTAAAGCTTCCGTCTTCGTTAAGAGGTATACATCCATGGAAGAGTAAATTTTTATTGTAAGTTAGATACATACTTCCTTTTGTTAGAAGTGTATCTATATGTTCACTCAGTTTTTCACTGGATATAAAGCTGTGCTTTAATGTTTTTATTATTTTTTCTTCCTCTTCTGTAAGTTTACTCACATCATCTTTATCGATAGTAGGAAAATCCTTTGTGTTTAATTCATACTCTATATCATCAATTATTATTGTTCCTTTATCAAAGTCACATTTGGATAACATATCTCTGTTATCCATTAAATACTCCGGATGTTTCTTTATTATTTGTGTTTCGAGTTTAAATTGAATGATTGTCATGGCTTTATGCATTTTAGCCATCAATGTTTCATCAATATCCGGATCTTCATCACTAAGTCTCGGAAAGAACTCCTTTAAATCTTCCTTTGAAGAGTTTTTGTATGTCGCAGAAGCAAATAATGATAGAGGAAGTATACCTATTCCGTATCCGTCTCTAAGTGTTTCTATATTTCCGTATCTGAGACAAATCCTTATTACATTTGCTATACATGCTTCATTTCCGTAGTTTGCGCCCATCCATACCACATCGTGGTTTCCCCACTGGATATCAACGCTATAATGATTTGATATTATATCCATTGCTTTATGGGCACCCCTGCCTCTGTCGTAAATATCGCCTATGATATGAAGATGATCTAAGTTTAAAGTCCTTATGGAACGGCATATTTTAACAATGAAATCTTCGCTTGCATTAGTATCGATTATTGTATCAAATATATTTTCAAAATATAATGCTCTTTTTTCGTCTTCATCATTTTTAAATAATAATTCTTCGATTATGTTTACGTAATTTTTATCTATATTTCTTCTGACTTGTTCTCTTGTAGATTTACTGGATACATTAGCCAATATTTCAATAAGGTATTTTAGCGTATCCTTGTACCATTCCTTATTTAATTTATCCTCAATAGAGAGAAGTTTGAGTTTCTTTACCGGATAATATATGAGGGTAATTATGGTGTTCAATTCTTCCTCATTTACTTTGTCTCCTATAGTTTCCGTTACTTTTCTTCTTATGCTTCCCGAACAGTTCCTAAGTACGTGTTCAAAGGCTTCGTTTTCTCCGTGAATATCAGTTATAAAATGTTCTGTTCCTTTCGGTAAGTTTAAGTTTGCGTTAAGCTCTATTATCCTTGCTCTTGTTTCACATACATTTGTATACTGCTTTGAGAATAAAGTCAGATAATCTTTATTGTCATATATCTCCTTTGTGCTAAATTTTCTCATTTTTTACCATCCTTATTTTATATACTCTAAATATGTATATTAAATACTATATTTATTTATAATAATCCAATTTTGTGAAAAGAAGATTAATTTAAAATTAAAATAAATATTTATATTTGAATATTTGTGTATTTTAGAGTAAAATCTTTTAGCTGAGTATCATTTTATACTTTAATTATATTTGTTATTATATCATAAAAAGCTATGTACATTTTAAAATGTGTTATAATATAAAAATACATTGATAAGGGGACTTTAAATGATTGAGAGTATATTGAGTGCCGCAACGTTTTTGAATAAAATAAATTATACTGCCGATAAAAAAGGGAGTATTTTTCTTCATGGAGTCAGCTCTAATTTAAAAGATATGATCACTGTTCATGAATTATATAAAGAAAAAAGACCTGTCATTTATATTTTAAAGGATGATGTTTCGGCAAAAGAAACTTATTTGAATTTAAGTGATATATTGTCTGAAAAAGATATTTTATATTACCCTGCAAAGCCCATAACTCATGAGTTTATCGACAGTCATTCAATGGAACTTACCAATAAAAGAGTCAATGTCATAAAAAATGCTGTAATGGGAAGTAAAAAAATAATAGTTACTTCTATCAATGCCGCTATCGAGAAAGGTCTGTTTTGGGGTAAAGACAGTATAATAACAAAGAAGACTGAAGACATATTAGATATAGACGAATTTATAGAAATATTGAATAAGTTCGGATATGCAAGAGAATATGAAGTTACGGGTCAGGGAGCATACTCCGTAAAGGGCGGGATTGTAGATGTGTTCATTATGGGGGATGAAGTACCCGTTAGGATAGAGTTTTTCGACGATGAAATAGATTCGATAAGAACGTTCGATAAAAATACCGGAAAAAGCATTGAAAAGATAAATAAATTTACTCTTGTTCCCGCAAAGACAAGCTTACTTGATTATGATGAAATAAATAAACTCAATAAAAAAGTAAGAGCTAAGCTCGAAAAAGCGATAACTCAAAATGAAGATGAAGAAATAGACAAAAACTACAGAGAACTTTACGAAAAGATAGCAGATGATACAAATGATACGACAAAGTATATATTCTATGCTTCAAAACAAACAAAGTCATTGATTGATTTATATAAAGACCCTCTTATTATTTTTGACGATTACAGCATAATAAAAAAGACTTACAATAGATTTTTTAAAGAAAACAAAGAAGAACTGAAAGATTTGGCTGAGCATGGAAAGATGCTCGATATACAAGTAAACAATCATTTTAAATTCGCCGAAGCGGAAGAAAGGTTTATAAATTTAGATTCTTTGATTTATTTTGATTTATCAATGGCTTCAAATAATTTGTTTTGCAAAGATATAGTTGAAGTAAAATCAAGTGATAATATCAATTATGTAAAGAATATCAATTATTTAATTGACAATATCGTTACTTATTTAAAAGAAGATTATAAGGTTATTATTACTTATAAAAACGAAAAGGAAAAGAAGAATCTTTCGGAATTTTTAAGTAATTATAATATAGACTATACTCACACTGTTAAAGAAGGGCATGTCGCACTTGTAAAATCAAATATCAGAAACGGAGTAAATATTTTAAGTGAAAAATTATTTATTCTGTCTTATAACGATGTACTTATAAAAAAAGAAGCTAAGAAAAAAAGAACTAAAAAAGATAAACATAATGAAAAAGCTTTCTTCAGTGAGATAACTAAGGGTGATTATGTAGTTCACGAAACTTACGGTATCGGAAGATATCTGGGAATGGTAAATATGGAAGCCGGCGGGCTATATAATGATTACCTTGAAATCGAATTTGCCGGAAATGACAAATTATACGTAATTGCAAATAAGATGAACTTGGTAAGTAAATATATAGGTTCATCGGACGCACCTCCAAAGCTTAATAAATTGGGTTCTCAGGTTTGGGAAAACACCAAGAACAAAACGAGAAAAGCTGTAAAAGAGCTTGCAAAAGAATATATTACATTATATGCAAAGAGAAGGGAAATAAAAGGTTTTGCCTTTTCAGCCGATACTCCGTGGCAAAAAGAGTTTGAAGATAATTTCGGTTATGAACTTACCGAAGATCAGGAAAGATGTGTAAGAGAAGTAAAAGAAGATATGGAAAAGCCTTATCCTATGGATAGACTTATATGCGGAGATGTAGGTTTTGGCAAGACCGAGGTTGCCGCAAGAGCAATTTTTAAAGCTGTAATGGACGGTAAGCAATGTGCAGTTTTAGTCCCGACGACTATTCTTGCAATGCAGCATTACAATACGTTTGTGGAGAGATTTAAAGATTTTCCTGTGAAAATAGAAATGCTTTCAAGGTTTAAAACGAAGAAAGAAGAAAACAGGATAATAGATAAGCTTGAAAGAGGGAAAGTGGATATAGTAATCGGGACACATAAACTTCTTTCGGATAATGTAAATTTTAAGGATTTGGGTTTACTTGTAGTTGACGAAGAACAAAGATTTGGAGTAGCTCATAAAGATAAGCTTAAACTGTTAAAGGAAAATGTAGATACCCTTACTCTTTCCGCAACTCCAATCCCAAGGACACTTAATATGTCTCTTATCGGTATAAGAGATTTATCGACGATTGAAAAGCCTCCCAAGGAAAGAGAAGAAACCGAAACATATGTAATCGAATATGACGATTATATTATAAAAGACGCGATAAACAGAGAGTTATCCAGAGGGGGGCAGGTATTCTTTGTTTATAATTCAGTAAAGAATGCGGAAAAGACATGCCTTAAACTAAGGAAATTGATACCGGGATTAAAAGTAGAGTTTGCAAACGGACAAATGCCGGAAAGGGAACTCGAAAAGACGATGTTCAGATTTTTGAATAAGGAATTTGATGTGCTTGTTTGTACAGCTATAGTGGAAAACGGACTCAATATCTTAAATGCAAATACGATGATAATAAAAGAAGGTAATAATCTAGGTCTTTCACAATTGTATCAGCTTAGAGGAAGAGTAGGAAGAAGCAATAAAAATGCTTATTGTTATGTAACTTATGAAAAAGATAAAGCTTTGAATGAAGTTGCAATGAAAAGATTGAAGGCTATAAATGAATTTACAAAGTTTGGTTCCGGTTTTCAAATCGCAATAAGGGATCTTCAAATAAGAGGCTCGGGAAATCTTCTCGGTGCAAATCAAAGCGGTCACTTTACGAATGTAGGTTATGAGCTTTATACAAAAATGCTTCAGGAAGCTCTTAAGGAAAGTAAAGGAGAAGCACAAAAAGAACCTGTTGAAACTACCATTAACATTAAAATAAATGCTTATATAGATAAAAAATATATAGAAGATGAAAAGCAAAGGATAATCACTTATAAAGAAATAGCCAGCATAGAAACAGAAGCTGATAAAGATGAAATGGTTGAAAATCTTATTGATATATACGGAGATATAAGAAAAGAAACACTCAATTTAATGGATATATCTCTTCTTAGGAATAAAGCAAGTAAAAAAGATATATTAAGTATAAATGTAAATGAAGAAAACAGGGAAATATATTTTGACTTTGACAAAGAAAAAGAAATCCATATGGATAAAATAAACAAGTTATATGAAATCTTTAAAGGTAAATTTATTAAAAATAGTAAATTTATAAGGATTTGTTTCCCATATAAAAAGACAAGAAACGTACATCAAAGTATTATGAAACTAATAGATAAAATAATTGATAATATAGCTTAAATTGTGTATAATTTATAACATTATGATAGTTTATAATCATTTAATACAGAAAGGATTTATTTATGAAAAATATTAAAAAAATAATCGGGATTGCAATGGCAGTCACTCTATTATTCTCGGCATTCGGCTGTAGTGTAAATGAAGAAAAGCTCGCTAATAAGGCTGTCGCTAAAGTGGGAGATACCGAAATACCCAAAATGAATTTAGATGCTGTTGTTGGTTTTACTCTTGTATCTTACTATGCCAACTCTGGTACAGAAATTTCTATGGAAGATTCTTCGGTTTCCAGTTTGAAAGAAGAAGTTGCGAACAATCTCGTTGAATATGAACTTGTTAAAAAAGCAGCTAAAGACTACGGATATACAAAAAATGATAAAGAAGTAAAAGAGGCGGCAAAAGAAACTCTTAAATCTATTAAATCAAGCTCTTATTTAAAAGGAGATAAGTATAAAAGTGTTTTGAAACAATACGGCTTCGAAGATGAAAAGAGCTTTGAAAATGCAGTTAATCTATATGCAGAATTTTCAACTTATACTTCCGGGTTTGCAGAAAAATTCAGAAATAAAGTTCAAGGCGGTAAATATGCAACTGCAAATTATATGACTGTTGATGATATAAAAGTAACTGCTTCTATTTATTATTACTGTTATATCCAAAAGGCAATGGAACAGGAGTATAATGAATATCAAAAACAATACAGCGGTTCAGCGGATAGCTCCGAATCTGAACAAAAGACCGATGAACAGAAGCAGCAAGAATTAAAAGAATCTACAGTGGCTATGGTAAAAGAAAAAGCTGCATTCTATGCTGCAGGAAAAGAAGCCAAAACGAAAATAGATACTAAGAAAGTCAATTCTAAGAAGGCTGAAAACGAGTCTTTATCATCAATGTTTGGGAGTGATACATTAACTTCCGTTTACAATGCTTACGGGCTCACAAAAAAACAATATGACGAAGCGGGAAAATGGATCGCTACGGCTGATTTATATAAAGAAGCGTTAGAAGAAAAAGTTACTTATGATAAACCGACAGAAAAAGATGCAGAAAAAGAATTTAACAAAAATACTAAGGCTTATGATAAATCAACTGTCAGTGCAAAACATATACTTACTTCCGATAAATCTTTAGCAAAAGAAATATACGAGCAAGCTACTCAAAAAGGTGCCGATTTTGATCAAATAATGAGTAAGTATCAAAAAAATTCAGCGGTACAGGAAGCTTCGGATTTAGGGGCTTTTACCTATCCTTCTATGGTAGAGGATTTTTCCAAAGCTGCATTTGATGCGGAAAAAGGAAGTGTCGTGGGTCCTGTTAAAACCGAATATGGTTATCATGTGATATATGTTTATGATAAAAATACTGTAGAGCCAAAATTTGAAGACAGCAAAGATACTATATTATCTAAACTGGACAGTCAAAATAAACTTGAAGCCGTAAATAAATTAGATGAAGATATCAAGGATAAACATAACGGAAAAGTCGAGATAGAGGATATTGATGAACCTTATAATATGCTTTTGGCTGAACTTAAAAAAGATAATAAAGTTAAAATTTATAAATCTGTATTAAATAAATAATGAAAATAAATTGCTAAAGAGAAGAATAATCTTCTCTTTTTTTATTTGTTTAAATGTGTTATAATATATCAATTGAGTAAAAACACAATAAATATAATTAAAGAGAGGAAATAGTTTTGAAAAAATATTTAGCAGAATTTATAGGAACATTTGTATTAGTATTCTTTGGATGCGGTAACGCTGTAGTCTTAGGCGGCTTCACAGGAGGAATGGGAAGCGGATTTTTGGGAGTTGTAGCTATTGCTTTGGCATTCGGGCTTGCAATCGTTGCTGCCGCCTATGCAATAGGAGATATCTCCGGATGTCATGTCAATCCCGCAGTTTCTCTTTCTATGCTTATAACGGGAAGAATGAACTTAAATGATTTTATAGGATATGTTATAGCACAAGTTTTGGGAGCATTGGCAGGAAGCGGAGTGCTTTACTTTATAACATCGGCAAGCCAGGGACTTAGAGGCTTTGGTGCGAATGGATACGGAGAGTTAAGCGGAGTAGGCTTAAATATGATTGGAGCATTGGCAGTAGAAGTAATTCTTACTTTTGTATTTATAATGACAATTTTAAGAGTAACCGATAATGAAAAAACAAGTCATATGGCGGGTCTTATAATCGGATTGACCCTTACTTTTGTACATATAATAGGTATTCCTTTGACTGGGACCTCCGTTAATCCTGCAAGGAGTTTAGCTCCTGCAATATTTACGGGAGGAGCTGCTTTATCACAAGTATGGTTGTTTATACTTGCTCCTTTGGTTGGAGGTGCAATTGCAGCTTTTGTTCATAAATATTTATACAGTACCGAACAATAATTAAAATGCAAAAGAGCATATGTTTTACATATGCTCTTTTTTTATTTAAAAAGTTTTAAAAAGTACTTGACTTGGAGTCAACTCCAAGTGATAGGGTTTTATTGTGAAGAAATAATTATAAAAATATATTTCATGAAGGAGTTAAAATGAAAAAGAAATTGATTGTATATTATTCATACACTGGTAATACAAAGATGATCGTGGATATTTTAAAAGATAACCTTGATGTTGATATCGTAAGGTTAGAAACAATAAAGCCATACAGCGGAAGTTATGATGATGTGGTCGAACAGGGGAAAAAAGAAACCGACAGTAGATACATGCCTGAGATAAAAGAGATAGGAATAGATTTAAAAGATTATGATGAAATTCTTTTGGGAAGTCCCGTTTGGTGGTACACATTTGCACCTGCCGTAAGGACTTTTTTATCTAAATATGATTTAAGCGGGAAAAAAATTGTTCCTTTTATTACTAACGGAGGGTGGATAGGAAGTACTGTTGATGATATTAAAAGTTTAGCTAATAATTCACAAGTAAAAAATGCTATAAATATAAAGTTTAACGGTAGTGATATGGAAACTTCAATGAGTGAAATAAATGCTTGGATAGACAAATTATAAAAAATATGAAAATCAATAAGGAGATAAGAAATGAACAGTAAAAAAACTTTAGTAGCTTATTTTTCACACAGCGGAAATACAAGAACCGCAGCAGAAAAAATAGCGGGTTTAACAAACAGTGATTTATTTGAAATAAAACCAATTAAAAGGTATCCGAAAAATTATAACGAGACGGTTGCAATTGCAAAAAAAGAAATAAATGGGAACGCAAGACCTAAGATTTCAGATAGTGTAAAAGATATGGACTCGTATGATGTGATTTATCTCGGTTATCCGAATTGGTGGAGTACCATGCCTATGGTTGTATTTACTTTTTTGGAAGGATATGATTTCATAGGCAAAAAAATATATCCGTTTTGTACACATGGTGGAAGCAGAATGGGAAGAAGCGAAAAGGATATTAAAGATTTATGTCCTAATGCAGTTATAGGTAAAGGACTTCCTATAAGCGGAAATAGTGTAAATAGCTGTGATGAAATGATAAAAAATTGGATAGAGGTAAAATAATATGTCAAATAGCAATAAAGTAAAAGAATATTATAAAAAAATGTCTTTATTATATGACTCTGATTTATTAAAAAATGATCCTGAGTTTATGGATATATTTAATAATTTTGCATTTGATGAAGTTTTAAGTCAAGATGATTTGGACGACAAGACGAGATTTATGGCTATATTATCTGCATTGATAGGTTGCCAGGGTATAGATGAATATAAAATAATGTTATCTGTTTCTCTTGAGTTAGGCGTCACTCCGACAGAAATCAAAGAGATAGTATACCAATCTACAGCTTATCTGGGTATTGGCAGAGTTCTGCCTTTTTTAAAAGCAACTAATGAGGTTTTTGAAGAGGATGGGATAGAACTTCCTCTTCAAAGTCAGTCAACAACTACTAAAGAAAACAGAAGAGAAAAAGGCAGTCAAGTTCAAATGGATATTTTCGGGGAACATATGAAAGATTTTTGGAAATCCGGGCCCGAAGAAAGTAAACATATAAATTATTGGTTGGCGACGAATTGTTTCGGAGATTATTATACTAGGACGGGGCTTGATAATAAACAAAGAGAAATGATCACATTTTGTTTTCTGTCAGCTCAGGGTGGCTGTGAGCCTCAGCTTATAAGTCATGCTGTCGCAAATATGAGAATAGGAAATGATAAAGAGTTTTTGATAAATATCATCTCTCAGTGTCTTCCTTATATAGGTTACCCCCGTTCTTTAAATGCGCTTAACTGTGTTAATGAGGCTTATAAAAATATTAAATAGAAAATATATAGGAAAGATTGATGAAATACATTAAATTGGGCAATTCGGATTTGAATGTATCAAGAATATGTATGGGGTGTATGGGCTTTGGCAATCCATTGAGCGGTCAGCATACATGGACTTTGGATGAAAATCATTCGGGAGAAATCATTAAAAAAGGACTTGACTTGGGTGTTAATTTCTTTGATACCGCCATTGCGTATCAAGGCGGAACGAGTGAAGAATATCTTGGAAGAGCAATCAAGGATTATACAAATAGAGAAAATATCGTAATTGCTACTAAATTTCTGCCAAGAAGCGATGATGAAATTAAAAATGGGATTAGCGGACAGATACATATAGAAAAAATGTTAAATCAAAGTCTTAAAAATTTGGGGACGGATTATGTTGATTTATATATTTATCATATGTGGGATTATAATACTCCAATACACGATATTATGGAGGGTCTTAATAATGTTGTAAAAGAAGGTAAGGCTCGCTATATCGGGGTTTCCAATTGTTTTGCTTGGCAGCTCGCGAAGGCAAATTCTTTGGCTGAAAAAGAGAATTTTGAAAAGTTTATATCGGTTCAGGGACATTATAATTTGATTTTCAGAGAAGAAGAAAGGGAAATGATCCCTTATTGCAAAGAAGAAAACATAGCACTTACACCGTATAGCTCTCTTGCCGGGGGCAGGCTTTCGAGAAATCTTAACGAAAGGACAAAAAGACAGCGAGAAGACAGTTATGCTGAATTAAAATATGGCGCTACTAAAATGCAGGATAACGTCATAATCGAAAGGGTAGCTGAGATAGCTAAAGAAAGAGAAATATCAATGACGGAAGTATCTTTGGCATGGTTACTTACAAAAGTTGCTTCTCCCGTTGTAGGTGCTACAAAGTTGAAACATATCGAAGACGCTGCAAGTGCTGTCGATGTCGTTTTAACAACAGAAGAAATAGACTATTTGGAAGAAAAATATTCTTCACATGATTTGGTCGGCGTTATGGCTCAAAATCGTCCGGAACTTTCGAATTCCAAACATGTATGGTCTGTCGGTAAACAGGAAATATGATTAAAATCATTTAAAAGCAAAAGGTAAATAAATCATTCGTGTTTGGTTGATTGTCAGTATAATGAGTGGTTTTAGATATAAAATATTCAAATAAATTCAATGTGTTTATGTTAATACTGGCAGATAGCAATGATATTTTTATGTTTAAGATAAAAGATATTTTACTTAATAAAGTAATAAAACATAATTAAAAACTAAAATAAAGAGGTATTTTAAATGAGTAATAAAAATGAAATAGTAAAAGAAATGATTTTTCCTATAGGAGACAAAAATAATGCTTTTAAGGATTATTTTGTAGGACAGAGTTATTTAAACATGCTTACAACCGAGAGAGTAGGAATAGGTAATGTAACTTTTGAACCAAAATGCAGAAATAACTGGCATATACATCATAAAGGTGGGCAAATCCTTTTGGTAACCGGAGGAAGAGGCTATTATCAGGAATGGGGTAAGGAAGCAAGAGAACTTTTTCCCGGAGATGTAGTAAACATCCCGCCTGAAGTCAAACACTGGCATGGTGCATCTAAAGACAGTTGGTTTTCACATCTGGCTGTTGAAGTTCCGGCTGATGGCGCTTCCAATGAATGGCTGGAAGCTGTTTCGGATGATGATTATAACAAGTTAAAATAATGTTATAACTTTATTTAATATAAAAGAGGAGACTATAATGAAAAAAATATTTGTATTATTTCTTACTTTAATAATGTTAGCAGGAATAAGCTCATGCGGCAGCAATGGGACCTCCAATACTGATAATCAAAGCTCAAAGAGCGGTACTGCGACTCAAAACAGCGGAAATACAAACAAAATATTAGTTGCATATTTCTCTTATTCGGGAAATACAAAAACCGTTGCCGAGAAAATTCAAAAGAATACTAATGCTGAAATTTTTAGAATAGAAACAAAAGAGGATTATCCCAGCGACTATGATGCTGTAGTAGATAAAGCACAGCAAGAACAGGATGAGAATGCAAGACCGGAACTTAAAAGCAAAATAGAAAATTTAGATGATTATGATGTTATATTTTTAGGTTATCCGAATTGGTGGGGTACAATGCCAATGGCTTTATTTACTTTTTTGGAAGAAAATAACTTAGATGGCAAGACCATAGTTCCTTTTTGTACTCATGAAGGAAGTGCTCTCGGAAGAAGTGAAGATGATATAAAGAGTTTATGTTCAAAATCAACGATCAAAGAGGGGCTTGCCATAAGAGGAAGTGATGTAAATGCAGATGATACGGATAGTGAAATAAATAAGTGGATAGAAAATTTAAATTTATAATAAATGTCGGGAGAGTTGATTGAAAAATAAAAAAGGATTTAATGTTGTATTGGATATTTCAATGCTTATTCTCATGCTTATCGAGATATCGGGAAGACTTGTAAGTTCGTTTTATCATGAACTTTTGGGTATAGGGCTTATAATGTTATTCATTTTACATAATATAAAAAATAGAAATTGGTATAAATCTATTTTTAAAGGGAGATATAACCTATACCGTACTTTGATTTTTATTATCAATGCAGGTCTTTTAATATCTTTTAGTGTGCTTATGATAAGTGCTGTCCCCATATCGAGGAGTATATTTAAATTCCTCGATATAGAAGGCGGATTAAATATTAGAAAGCTTCATACTGCATCTTCATATATAGGATTGATTTTTATATCTCTCCATCTGGGTTTTCATATGGAAATGATAATAAATAAAGTCAAAAATAAAATAAATATCCGTGGATTGACAAAAATCGTTTTCTGCATTATTTTTGCTTTAACTTTTATATGGGGTATAAGGTCATTTATTTATAGGAATATACTTTCTAAAGTAATTGCATATTATTCCTTTGATATCGCTTCTTCAAATGATAGTTTACTAGTCGCTTTTGGGGATTATTTCTGTATAGTATTTTTCATTTCTTTCCTATGTTATTTTATTATGAAATTTATAAAGAAACATATTTAAACAAAAAAATTATTTACTGGAGGTAATATGAGTAAAAAAGTATTGATTATATCAAGCAGCCCGCGTAAAGGGGGTAATTCCGATACACTTTGTGATGAATTCAAACGAGGAGCCGAAGAGGCTGGTAATAAAGTTAAAAAATTATTTTTGAAAGATAAAAACATAAATTATTGTGTGGGGTGCGGAGTTTGTAATCAAACGGGAAATTGTACCCAGAAAGATGATGCTGATGAAATCGTGAATAATATGATAAATGCGGACGTAATCGTAATGGCAAGTCCCGTATATTTTTATACTATATCCGCACAAATGAAAACACTGATTGACAGGACTTGTGCCAAACATAGACAAATAAAAAATAAAGAATTTTATTTCATTTTAACTGCCGCAGACAGCAGGCCGGAGTCTTTGATAAGAAGTATAGAATGTTTCAGAGGTTTTACTTCATGCCTTATAAATCCTGTGGAAAAAGGTATAATTTATGCAAACAGTGCTTGGAACATGGGAGACATAAATGAAAATCAGACTATTGAAGAAGCTTATCGAATGGGATTTAATATTTAAAGAAGTAAAATTCATATTTTATTAATTTTTATATAAATCGTTTAATAGTGAGTGAGGTATAAAGTAATGTTTAATATAATAAATCAAGTGTGTATTTTCATGATATCTTGGGTACATAAGTTATTATTATTTTTATTTTCTTAAATACTTGACTTGGAGTTCACTCCAAGTTATATAATATATATAAAGATATAAAAGCATTTTATTAATGAAGTATAATTATACGATTAACGGAGGGATTTGATCATGAAAATAGCTGAAGTAAGTAAAAAATTAAATGTGTCCCAGGATACTATACGTTATTATGAGCGAATAGGTTTAATTCCTCATGTTCCGAGAAATAGCGGAGGAATAAGAGAATTCAGAGATGAAGATTTAAACTGGATCGAATTTATAAGGTGTATGAGAGGTTCCGGACTGTCTATCGAATCCTTGGTTGAATATGTAAGTTTATTTCAGCAAGGTGATGAGACTATTGAAGGAAGAAAAGAAATTTTGCTTGAAGAACGAGAAAAGCTTAGTAAAAAGATTTCCGAAATGCAAAGCACATTGGAACGTTTGGATTATAAAATTAAAAGATACAGCGATGGTCTTATGAAAAAATGCGAAGATAATTTAATAAAAAAATAAATTGATTTTACTTTTAAAAATATAAATTTATTTAGGTAAAAATAATTATAACAATTTAAAATTCAATATTTGTAAGAAAAATAAACATGGATTAAGTAAATTTCTTCATGTTTATTTTTTTACCACTTTACGTTTTTTTTACTTTATATTTACCAAAGTATGATTTCTGAAAAAATGATATTGATATATTATTACCACATAATAAATATCATTTCAAAGAGAGGAAAAGAAAAAATGAAAAAGAAATTATTAGCTGTATGTTTAGCAGCATTATGCCTAATCGGATTTGCCGGCTGCGGAGCTTCAGGTTCCGGAACAATAACAATGGCAGGTTCAACTTCTATGGAAAGCGTTGCAAAAGCTTGGGGTGAAGCTTATCAATTAAATAATGATGTGACTATCGATGTTCAGGGCGGAGGTTCATCAGCGGGTGTTACAAGCGTAAAAGACGAAAGTGCTCAAGTTGGTATGTTAAGCAGAGAACTTAAAGATGAAGAAAAACAAGAAGGCTTAACAGAATATCAAGTAGCTATTGACGGTATAGCAATAGTAGTAAATAAAGACAACAAAGTTGAAGAGTTGACAAGCAAACAAATTGCTGACATCTACACAGGTAAAATCACAAACTGGAAAGATGTAGGCGGAGCTGACGAAGAAATCGTGGTTGTAGGCAGAGAAGCAGGCAGCGGTACAAGAGACGGTTTTGAAAGTATCCTTGATGTTGAAGAAAAATGCAAATATAAAGCAGAACTTAATGAAACAGGTCAAGTAAAATCAACAGTAGCTTCAACAAAAGGCGCTATAGGTTATATGTCACTTGGTTATGTAGATGATGAATTAAAGGCTGTAAAAGTTGATGGAGTAGCACCAAGTGAAAGTACGGTTTCAGACGGCAGCTATAAAGTACAAAGACCATTTATCGTTGTAACAAGCGGGGATGCTTCAAGTGAAGTAAAAGCTTTTGTTGAATATATGTTAAGTGCTGACGGACAAGGTATCGTTGAAAGCAGTCACTTTGTAAAAGTAAAATAAGATTTAATAATAAATAAATTTACATACATTAATGCACCTTATGGTGCATTAATGTTACATTTTAAGAGGTAAGCGGATGAAATTAAAAAATAAAACTAAGCAGGATAGAGTATCCGGAATATTTGAAAAGATTTTTTTATTTTGCGCTGTTATTTCTATTATAAGTGTTGTTGTTATAAGCTTATATATGATTATATCAGGATTTCCTGCTGTTAAAGAGATAGGTCTTTTTAACTTTTTGTTCGGTACTGTTTGGAATCCGACAGGGGCAAATCCCAGCTACGGAATTCTTCCTATGATACTTTCAAGTATCTGTGCTACATTCGGTGCTATTATTATAGGAGTTCCTATCGGAGTATTGACTGCAGTATTTTTGAGTGAAATAGCAAATAAAAAAGTTGCTAATTTTATTAGACCCTTTATAGAAATACTATCCGGAATTCCTTCTGTTATATATGGATTTGTAGGTCTGATATTATTGGTTCCGTTTATTGCCAAAGTATTTGATCTATCTTACGGAGCAAACCTTTTTACAGGTATGCTCGTATTATCGATAATGATACTTCCTACAATAGTAACTATAAGCGAAAACAGTATAAGATCTCTTCCAAGCGAATATAAAGAAGCTTCGTTGGGACTAGGGGCTACAAAAATGCAGACTATATTTAAAATATTGATCCCTGCTGCAAGAAGCGGTATAACAACGAGTATAGTACTTGGTATAGGCAGAGCCATAGGGGAGACTATGGCAGTTATTATGGTTACCGGTAACAGTGTTAATATGCCGGACATTTTCCAGTCTGTAAGACTTATGACAAGCGGGATAGTATCGGAAATGTCATATGCAGTCGGATTACATAAAGACGCATTATTTGCAATAGGACTGGTATTATTTATCTTTATTATGATAATAAACTTAATATTAAATGTCTTCTTAGCCAAAGCAGACCAGAAATATGATTAAGCAGGAGGAAATGATGAAAAAGAAAAAATTTAGATTGGCAGATAATATACTAAAGTTTCTTGTTATTATCAGTGCGGGATTTACGGCACTTCTTGCTTTATCACTTGTTCTATATGTAATGGTTAAAGGGGTTGGGAGTATTGATTTAAAAATGTTAACAACTTCGCCTAGTGAACTTACGGGTTCCGTCGGAGTATTCCCAATGATAATCAATACTTTATATATGATAGTTTTGACTCTTGTTATTGCAGTCCCAATAGGTATAGGAAGTGCAATATATCTTAATGAATATGCTAGGAAAGAAAGCAAATTAGTTAAGGCAGTGGAATTCACAACTCAAACTTTGGCGGGTATTCCTTCAATAATATATGGTTTATTCGGATATATGTTCTTTAGTATATTCCTAGGTCTTAGAGTGTCGATCATATCAGGTACACTTACTCTTTCTATTATGGTATTACCGACATTAATCAGGACTACGCAGGAAGCTTTAAGCAGTGTTCCGAACATGTACAGAGAAGGTGCTCTCGGAATGGGGGCGAAAAAAATATATTTGATAAGAACGATTTTACTTCCTTGTTCAATGCCCGGTATCGTAACCGCAGTGATATTGAGTGTAGGTAAAGTAGTCGGCGAAAGTGCGGCTTTGATATTTACCGCAGGAATGGGGTATATGCTGACCGGAGGATTAATAAATCATATGTTTAAAAGCGGTGCTACCCTTACGGTTCAGCTATACTTATATGCTTCAAGGGGTGAAAACCTTTCGGTTTGTTTTGCACTTGCAAGTATATTGATCGTGATAGTACTTATTATAAATTTATCGGCAAGGCTTCTATCTAAGAAGTTAGAGGCTAAGTAGGAGGAAAGATGGAAAAAAGAAAAAAGATTATAACCAAAAATATGGACCTTTATTATTCCAAAAACCATGCTTTAAAAAATATAAATATGGATATTTTAGAAAATGAAGTGGTTTCATTGATAGGTCCGAGCGGATGCGGAAAATCCACATATTTAAAGAGCATAAACAGAATGAATGATCTCGTTGAAGGTGTTAAAATCACAGGAGAGATTTTAATAGATAATGAAAATATTTATGATGAAGATATAGATGTAACACTTCTTAGAAAAAAAGTAGGAATGGTATTCCAAAAACCCAATCCGTTTCCAATGAGTATTTATGATAATATTGCTTACGGTCCAAGGGTTCATGGAATAAAAAATAAGAGTGAACTCGATGAAATCGTAGAGAGAAGTCTGAAGGGAGCCGCTTTATTTGAGGAAGTAAAAGACAGACTTAAAAAGTCGGCTTTTGGATTATCCGGAGGACAACAACAGAGGCTTTGTATAGCAAGAGCATTAGCGGTCGAACCTGAAATCCTTTTAATGGATGAACCTACAAGTGCGCTTGATCCTATTTCTACCATGAAGATAGAAGAATTGGTGTTTGATTTAAAGAAAAAGTACACCGTTGTTATTGTTACTCACAATATGCAGCAAGCGGCAAGGATTTCCGATAAGACTGCATTTTTCCTTCTCGGAGAGCTTATCGAATTCAATAAAACATCGGCGCTGTTTGCAAATCCAGAGCATCCTAAAACTGAAGAATATATAACCGGAAGATTTGGTTGATACTATGAAAAGGAGAATATAAATGAGTGCAAGAAGAAGATTTGATGAAGAATTGGGTTTATTACATCATGAACTTGTAGAAATGGGTTCAATGATCGAAAAAGCAATAAAGACTTCATTTAAGGCAATAGAAAGCGATGATGAGGAAGCCGCTAAAGATATAATAGAATCGGATAAAGCCATAAATGAAATGGAAAGAAAGATTGAAGCAAGATGTTTAAAACTTATTTTAAGACAGCAGCCTGTAGCTACCGATTTAAGACTTATATCTACGGCAATGAAGATGATTACCGATATGGAGCGTATCGGAGACCATGCCGCAGACATTGCTTCTATATGTTTGGATGATGAAAAAGAAAAAAATCCGGAACCGTTCAGAATAGTAGACGATAAAATACTGAAAATGGCGGATATAGATTTGGAAATGGTTGCATCCAGTATTTCTGCTTTTATAAATGATAATTTAGAACTTGCAAAGACGACCATAAAGACTGATAGTGAGGTTGATGAGTTGTTTTATGAAGTTAGAGATGATATAATAAAAGGACTTAAATCGGATAAAATTTCTCCGAGTCTTGCGATGGATACGCTTATGCTTATTAAGTATTTGGAACGTATCGGAGACCATGCAACAAATATATGTGAATGGGTTATATTCTATTTGACCGGAGAACATAAGAATAAGAAATTATTATAAAGAAAAGGAAAAATTATGGGTAATTATATTTATGTAGTTGAAGATGACAATAATATAAGTGAACTGTTAAAATGTTCACTGGAAGCATTTAATTATTACGTCAAAGTATTCGAAAACTGTGAAGATATGATGATTGCATTAAAAGAAGAAAAGCCTAAACTGATGTTACTTGATATAATGCTTCCGGGAATGAGCGGTATCGATGCTCTTAAGCTACTAAAAAACAGTAATAAATATAAAAGTATTCCTATAATTATTTTAAGTGCTAAAAGCAGTGAGATAGATAAAGTAAATGCTCTTGAACTCGGAGCAGATGATTATGTTACAAAGCCGTTTTCGGTCCTTGAACTTTCTTCGAGAATAAAGAGTGTTCTTAGGAGAAGTTATAAGGTAGAGGATAATATCTTAAATTATAAAGATATTACCATAGATAAGGAAAATTATCTTGTTTCACATGACGGTGAAGAAGTTATCCTTACGAAGAAAGAATATAAAATTCTGTTATATATGCTTGAAAATAAAGGAAGAGTCGTAACCAGAGAAGAACTTTTAAACGAAGTTTGGGGTTATGATTTTGAAGGAGAAAGCAGAACTCTTGATATGCATATGAAGACACTTAGAAATAAAATAGGAAGTGAAGACGATAAATATAAGTATATAAAGACTATCAGAGGAATAGGATACAAATTAGGTTAATAAAATGAGAAGATTTGTCTTTATTCGTAGTTTTATTGTAGGACTTGTATGTACTTTAATATTAAGCTTTTCCTTTTTTATAGTTTTATCGAAAACTCAGGATAATGGTTATCATACTACTATTGAAGGATTCCTTCATACCGTAAACGAAACATATGCGTTTAGTGATAATTATCAAAAGGATGTAGACTATCTTCAGGACATTTCTACCGACAAATACAGAGTGACATTGATTTCTCCGAAGGGTGTGGTTTTAGCGGATTCCGCTCACGAAGGGATAACCGAAAATCATTCCGACAGAGAAGAAATAAAAGATGCCAAGAAAAAAGGCGAAGGATATATAATAAGGAATTCTTCCACTTTAAAAGAAAAAGTAATGTATGGTGCTATGGTTCTTAAAAATAAAAATATTTTAAGGGTAATGGTACCTATGGGAACTATATATGAAAATCTGCTTACAAAGATAAGTATATTCCTGCTTGCCATAGTAATTTCATTTTTGATATCATGGCTATTTGCAAGAAAGTTTGCAAAAGATTCTGTCATACCTTTCGGCAGTGCCGTTGATGTATACAAAAGAGAATTTTTTGCCAATGCTTCTCATGAATTAAAAACACCTATTACGTCCATAAGAGGTTTTGCGGAACTTATTTCTTCGGGACTTATAGATGATAAAGATAAAATAATAGAGTATAGTACCACTATTAAAAGGGAAGCAATCAGGATGGATACTTTGGTTGAAGGTATACTTAAATTATCAAGTTTGGAAGATGTGGATGAAGAAGATATGCCATTGGAAGAAGTTAATGTAAGTGACGTTGTAAAAGAGGCAGTAGAAGTACTTGACTATAAGATATATGAACGAAACATAACCGTAGATTTAGATTTAAAAGACGGATATATAATGGCGAGGCATGAAGATATTTTAAGGGTATTTATAAATCTGATAGAAAATGGAATAAAATATAATAAAGATAACGGTAAGATTTATATCGATATAAAACAAATAAAAAGAAAAGTCCATATAACGATAAAAGATACCGGTATAGGTATAAAGGAAGAAAATCTTCCACATATCTTTGAAAGATTTTATAGAGTTGATAAGAGCAGGAACAGAAAAGTAGAGGGTTCCGGACTTGGACTTTCGATAGTTAAAAGAATAATATACAAGTATAAAGGAACCATAGACGTCAAATCGGTTTATAATGCCGGAACGACTTTTATGATAACTTTCGATGTTATACAAAAATAAAAAAGAAGATTAATATCTTCTTTTTTATTTATTCCAATATTCATTTATTCTTTGTTCGCTCCACTTTTCATAAGTTCCGTTTATAGTTTTATACTTACTGCTTAGTGTCATTTTATTATCATTATTTATAGTAAATGTTAAAGTTTCTTTATTATTGGTTTCATAATCCTTATATGTTACTTTATATTTATTTTCTCCGATTTCTGATATGGATGTGATATTCCCACCTGCATCAGAACCGGATGGTCCGCTATTTAATAAAGATACAACCAGTTTTAGCTGAACACTTGAGCCATTTCCGTCATCCTTTACAACTATTAATTTATTATCCTTTTTGTTTACCCAGTATCCCATTACCGCTTTTTCTTTTTCCAAATAACTTGTGTGATAAATTTCTTCTTCATCTTCGCCTATTACTTCTAAAGTGATACTTTTCATTGCCTGATTATCTGAGGAGTCCTTTGCTGTAATTGTAACGTCATATGAGCCTGTTTTTGTTGTATCATAATTTCCGTCTAAAGTAATTGTTAATTTGTCACTTGAGTTGTCTGTAATGGTAGCATATTTATTTATGTCGAATGTTTTATTACTTGCTGCAACTTTTATGGTTTCATCACAGTTTATGCCGGGATTTGTAGTATCAATAACTTTAAAAGTCAATTCCTGTTCATCTGTTTGTTTATTATCTTTTTTTATTATGTAGTGAATCGTATATTCTCCGCATTTCCCAAGGTCAATATCATTTTCTAAAGCTTCTACCGTATAGCCTTCTCCGTTTTCTATACTTATCAAATCCATCAATTTTGCGTTTTTATTGGCTTCTATGCTTTCATTTTTCAGTGATATTTTAGGACCTTTAGAACATCCTCCAAGTATAAATATACTAATGATTATTGATGTGATTAATATTATATTTTTTCTTCTCATTGTTCACCTCTTATTTAAATTTAGCTCCTTTAACTTTACTGTAATTACCATATGAAGTTACATTTTCTATTTTATTATAGGCTCTTACTTTATAATAATAAGGTTTATTTTTCTTCTTTTTCGATTTATCTATGTAGGACAATTTGCTTGTGGTTGCAATTCTTTTAAATTTTTTATCTTTATAATTGGAACGATAAATTTGGTATCCTTTAGCATAAGATGATTTTGAGTATTTTATTTTCACAGCATAATTTTTACCCTTAGTGATTTTTATACCTTTTACGGTAGAAGGTTTTTTTATGTATTTAATACATACTGCATAGCTGTAGTTACCATATATAATAGTATTTTGGTTCTTATAATAAGGTCTTATTTTATAATAATAAAATTTATCCTTTTTTACTTTATCCGTAAAATTGTCTTTGTTCGTTACTCCTATTTTCTTATAATTTCTATCTTTAACCGTAGATCTGTATACTTCGTATGCCGTAGCATTGTATGATTTATTGTATTTAATATTAACGTTGCTTCCGGGTGAATCTTTTATGCTTAGAGCTGTAATATTACTTGGTTTTATTTGTATGTTTTTTACCCCAGAGTATTTGCCCTTTGCAGAGAATTCAAACTTGGTCGCATATCCGATAACTTTAAAGTAGTACGTTTGACCAAATTTTAATTTTTTTGCAGTCATATTTGTTGAAGTCGTTTCTCCGAGTTTAGTATATTTCCCATTTTCAGAAGCTGAATAATAAACCAGATATTTATTAGCATTTACTTTATTCCAGCTGATTATTATATTATCGGCACCTTGCTGCTCTAATCGTATATTAGGTGCAGCCGGAGCTTTGGGTATATCTGTTTGTAATATAAACCCTTTATTTGCCGTCGAGGCTTTTTTTTCTGCTGTGCTGAAATTTGATAAGTCGTTCCAACCGTAATTTTTATTGGTATCTATCGCTAAATAATCTTCTCTTATATATGGTCTGTCTTTATATTCATCTGAAGGCTGTCCCTTTGCAAATGCCTTGTAAGAGAATTTAGTTCCGTCTACCCATTTAAATGTCCCTTGTTTCTTTTCATCGGTTGCACCTATGAAATAATAATCCTTTTTGCCGTATTTTTTTATCATGTTTATTACTGATTTGTTTCTGGTGCTGTTACTCAATATTGCCAGATGACCTCCAAGCCTCTTACATATGTTTTCTGAATATTTCCAAGATGAAGATACCTCAAATAAAGAATAAATTTTATTATCTGCAATGATTGATTTCTTTGGTGTATATTTAGGTAAATCTACATAAAATACTGTTTGTGCACTTGCACTGCTCTTTGTCCCGTATTTGCTGTCTATCGCTTGTATAAATACTTTATATTCCCCGGGTAATAAATTGGTAAACGTAACTTCATTTTTTGTTGTGCTTCCGCTTAATGTTGGGAAAAAAGTTGCATATTCTTTTGGTACAGAGTATAAATAATATTTATAGCTGTTTGCATTTTTTACTTTGCTCCATTTTACTTTCATTGATTTTGATGTTGTTTTGGCTTTGTATTTGCTTGTTATTACAGGAAGGCATTTTTTACATCCTTTTGCAAGTCCGTATTTTTTTTCTGTGCTTGCAGTAGTTTTTGCTAGTTTTCCGCAGATACATTTTCCTATCAAAACATGGGGATGTTTTTTAGTGTCTTGTACTCCGTATTTATTATAAACATGAGTATGATTTTTGTTATAAGTATATTTTAACTTATTCGGATTTACTTCTGCAGTTGAAGAGTAGTTCGGTGCTTTATTTACTTGGAAATGAAGGTGAACTCCTGTAGCCGCACCAGTCGCACCCATATATCCTATTATTTGTCCTTGTTTAATGCTTTGATTCTTTTTTACATATATAGAACTCATGTGCATATATGTCGACCTGTCTTTATTGTCACTGTGCTGCAAAATAACATAATTTCCTCTTCCGCTGTCATATCCTGTTTCTATGACAGTTCCTGTTTTTGCAGCGAGTATATATTTGCTGTCACATACCAGGTCAACTCCTGCATGAAATTTTTTAGTTCCGTATATGGGATGTATCCTCCAGCCGTAAGGACTTGTTACATGGGCTTTCGTATCCTCCAGCGGATATCTGTAGCTTTGTGCATTTATGGTTTTCAAGCTAAAGCTGCATGTAAAAATAAAAGTTAATATAAATATTATATTTAGTGACAAATTTCTTTTTTTCATTATGTAAAACCCCTTTAATATAACCATTTATATTTAAATAAAAAAATGTCAATAAACATAAATTTATGGTAATAATGACGTAGTTATTTGAATAATATGTGATAAATAATGAAAATATTATTAATACAATATGATAGAAATATGATATAATATTATATATCATATTATGCTACTATAAATTACTAAAATTAAAAATAGGGGGGGAATAAAAATGAAAAAGAAAATAATATCTATATATTAGACAGTAAAGTTAAGAATATTGAAGATAGTAAGAAAAATATAGATGAAACAGGATTTAACAATGAAACAGAAGACAACGAGAATCCATCTGTACCCGAAGAGCCTTTTACAGGTGAAAAAGATGGTCATTACTATAAGGACGATATATTGCAGACCGGATTTATAAAAATTGATGGAAAGATGTATTATTTTGATCCTAATTTAAAAGATGAAAATGATATTGAAGGATTAAAATTTATTCCTTCAAAAAGCGGGATATATTTAAAAGCTGGTAAGTTTTATTATTTTTCGGCTGATGGTATAGTTAAAGAAGTATCAAAAAGCGGAATATATAAAATTGATAATAAATATTATTATATTTATAGTAATAATTCTATCTATAAGAGCAGTACTTCCGGTAAGAAAAAAATTGGGAATAAATATTATTATATTTATTCCAATGGTACGGTTTTTGTCGGTGGATGGAAAAAAATAAATAACAAAAATCACTATTTTACTACCAGCGGTGCAAAAATAGGTTGGGCAAAAATAGGTAAATATTATTATTATTTTTCATCAACAGGCATATTAAACGTTAATACGATTGTTGGTAAATATTATGTAAATAAAAGCGGTAAGAGAATTACAACAAAAACATCTATGGAAGCCGTTAAGTTAGTAAATAAAATATCAAAAAATAAAAAGAATAATACAAAAGCAAAAAAATTAAAAGCTTGCTATAATTATATTTATAAAACTTATAAATATAAAAGAAGTTACGCAAAACCTACTTCAAAAGGGAAAAACTGGACAAGTTATTATGCTTACCAAATGTATAAAAAGAAAAAAGGGAATTGTTATAATTATGCAAGTTCATTCGCATATTGTGCAAAAGTATTAGGATATGATGCAAGAGTTGTAACCGGTAAAATAGTAGCATTGGGCGGCGGAATGACTCCTCATGGATGGGTTGAAATAAAACATTCCAATGGTAAATTATATTTGTACGATCCAAATATGCAAAAAAATTATAAAAACATAAATTCTTATCAGAGAACATATAAAAAGCCTCCTTTTGGCATAAAAAAACAAAAAGTATATCCTATAAATTTATAGGATATTATTTAGAGTAGTATTAAATTTATACTATAGTTTTTATATACAAAGAGAAAAGGGAGTTTTATGGTTTTTAGTTCTATTGTGTTTTTATGTGCGTTTTTACCTATCACATTTATCTTATATACAATTATTCCGTCCTTAAAATTTAAGAATGGTTTATTAATCGTTGCGAGTTTGATTTTTTATGCATATGGGGAACCTATTTATATTTTGTTAATGCTGTTTAGTTCACTGGTTAATTTTATTTTTGCTAAAATAATCGGCTGCAATAAAGTTCGTATAAAAAAAGTGTTTTTAATTTTAGATGTTATTATTAACTTAGGAATGCTAGGGATATTTAAATATTCTTCAATGGTCGTTATCAGCTTAAATAATATTCTAAATTTAAACTTTACTGTACCTAATATACTTCTTCCGATAGGTATATCATTTTATACTTTTCAAATTTTATCATATGTAATAGACGTATATTATAATAGGGTAAAAGTTCAAAATAATTATTTTAAGTTACTTTTATATATATCTTTTTTCCCTCAGTTAATAGCGGGACCTATTGTTAAATATCATGATATCAATGAACAAATAGATAATAGAAAACAAATCCCGGAAGAAGTGGCAAAAGGGATAAGACGATTTATAGTTGGACTGTCCAAAAAAGTACTTATTTCAAATGTTATGGCTTTAGCTGCGGATAATATTTATTCATATAACCTAACTGATATCAATATAGTTCTTTCTTGGATCGGTGCCATTTCTTATATGCTTCAAATATATTTTGATTTCAGCGGATACAGCGATATGGCTATAGGGCTAGGTAAAATGTTTGGATTTAATATAAAAGAGAACTTTAATTATCCTTATTATGCTGATAGCATAAAAGATTTTTGGAGAAGATGGCATATTTCTTTATCTTCATGGTTTAGAGACTATTTATATATTCCACTAGGTGGAAATCGAAAAGGAAAGGTGCGTACTTGTATAAATAAAATAATAGTATTTTTCTTTACCGGATTGTGGCATGGCGCCAATTGGACGTTTGTTGTTTGGGGACTATATCATGGTTTGTTTTTACTGTTGGAAGAATATTTGAATTTTATAAAAAAGATGCCAAAAGTAATAAGACATATATATGTGATAATTGTTGTAGCAGTCGGTTTTGTAATGTTTAGAGCGAATACGCTTTATCAAGGTATATATTTTATAAAGCAAATGTTTACCGGATATTCTTTTTCTCCACTATCAATTAGTCTAGCTTATGAACAGTTGAATCCATTGTTTATAATAGTACTTATTATTGCAATTATAGGTTCTTTGCCTGTTAAGAAGTATATTAAAAATAAAGTTGACTTAAATAAATATAAACAAATCGAGACGGTTTATTATATTTTAAGTATTGTTTTATTATTAATTTGTATTATTAATCTATCAGGAAGTACATATAATCCTTTTATTTATTTTAGATTTTAGATATTAATGGAATGGAGAAAGAAATGAATAAAAATAAATCATTAGTTTATATAATTATCTGCTTTTTTTATATGCAGCATACCATTAATTGGAATGATAAATAATAAGACGGATGTTACGACTGAAAAGAAAGAACTATCTAAATTCCCTTCAATTAAAAAAGAAGAAAGTATTAACATACGATATTTGCCTGAACTGGGAGATTATTTTACTGAGCATTTTGCATACAGACAGGAATTGGTATCTTTAAATTCCAGTTTATATACAAATCTGTTCAACGTTTCAAATACAGACAATGTTATTGCAGGCAGGAATAATTGGCTTTATTATAAAGATTCATTAAATGATTATATTGGTAAAGACATAATGTCAGACCGAGCTATATTCAATGTTATTAATAATATAGCCATTATGCAGCAATATGTTCAGAATAAAAATAAAGAATTTATATTTACTATTGTGCCAAATAAAAATTCTTTATATTATGAAAATATGCCATACTATTATAAAAAAGTAAGTAATGATAATAACTTATCAAACTTAAATAAAGAAATAAAACGTCAAAATATAAATTATGTTGATTTAAAATCGATATTTGAAAAAAATAAAAATATTTTATATTTAAAACGGGATTCACATTGGAATAACAAGGGTGCATTATTGGCATACAATAGCATTTTAAATAAAAAAAATATAAAGCATTATTATTATGACGGAAACGAACCTAATAAACAAAATGATTACATCGGGGATTTAAATTTAATGGTATATCCTAAATTTAGTGTTCCGGAAGAAAATTATTATTATGATTATAAGCAATATAAATATGTGACCGATACAAAAAGTGTTGAGGAACCAATTATTAAAACAAAGTCATCTTATGGAAAAAATAATTTGCTTATGTACAGGGATTCTTTTGGGAATACTTTAATTCCTTTTATGTCAGGTGCTTTTAAAAATGCTACTTACTCAAAGCTGGTTCCTTATAATATAACGGAAGATTTAAAATCGAGTAAAGCGGATGTTGTTATTATCGAAAAAGTAGAAAGAAATATTGATGAATTTAGCAATATGCCTCCGATTATAGAGGGTCTAAAGTTTAATATAAGAGGAAAAGAAAGAGAAGTCTATACCAATACAACTTTAGAATGTTCATTATCCGAAGAAAACAGAAATTATATTAAAATTAGCGGAATTATCGATAAAGACTGGATAGACAGTAATTCCGAAATATATATCAGAATAACCAATGAAGATAATCAAAAATTAAATGTATATAAAACTTTTCTGTCTACTGTAAATAATAATGATTACGGTTTTACACTTTATTTAGATAAATCAAAGGTAAATTATGAAAATGCTTTTATAGAAGTAATGGGTAAACAAAAAAAATATTTAAACATTTTATATGAAGATGCTATAGGATTTGATAAATTTTAGAGGTAGATATGGGAAAAAAAATTAAAATATTAATCAATTGTTTATTTATTATATTTATTTGTTTATTTTTAACTTCATGTACAAAAATAAATATAAAATTAAAGGATAATGGTAAGATAACGGATTATACTACAAATAAAATGACAGTAAGAGATTTCTTTGAAGATAATGATATAGAAATAGGTAAAGATGATGAAGTATCCTTATCTCTTGATAGTCCTATAAGTGACGGAGATAAGATTGTTATAACCAGAATAAAGACAAGAAACATCAAAAGAACGAAAAAAATAAAAATTCAAAAAAGAAAACTAAATATTCATCAGAACTTTATGAAGGAGAAAGTAAAACAGAGCAAAAAGGTACAAAACGGTAAATATGTAATAACATATTATTATAAGTACATAAACGGAATATTTAAAAGAAAAAAAAGTTATAGGTAAAAAGTTTTAAAAAATCCTAAAAGTGAAATAGTTATAATAGGTACGAAGAAAAAATATAATCCTCCCAAAAATAAAGGTAATACCGGAAATAATACCACCGGGCCGAGAGAAGTTTCCAGGCAAAAAGTATATGATTGTGATGGTTCTGGGCATGGGTATTATGTGATAACTTATTCTGACGGAAGTGTAAAATATAAAAATTTTTAAAAGAAGCTGTTAAATAACAGCTTCTTTCTTTTTATTCTTTTTTGAATTTTTTTTATAAAAATTACAAAGACTATTAAGAGGACATTCTTCGCATTTAGGGTTTCTTGCCGTACAGATTTTTCTTCCATGCCATATAATCCAGTGATGTGCATTGGACCAATATTCTTTAGGGATTTTTTTCATTAAAGATTGTTCGGTTTTTAAAACATCATCACTGTTTGCAAGTCCTATCCTGTTTGATACTCTTTGGACATGTGTATCAACTGCTATAGCGGGAACTCCGAAAGCATTTGATAATACAACGTTTGCTGTTTTCCTTCCCACTCCGTTTAATTTAATAAGCTCTTCCATAGTTTTGGGAACTTCCTCATTATATTCATTACATAGTGTAAAACAAGTTTTTATGATATTCTTTGATTTAGTATTGGAAAGTCCGCAGCTTTTTATGTATTTTAAAAGTTCTTTTTCACCCATTTCCAATATTTCCGAAGGAGTATTTGCTTCTTTAAATAATTTTTCGGTAACAATATTAACTCTTTCATCGGTACATTGTGCAGAAAGGATAGTTGCAATCAGTAACTCAAACGGACTTTTAAAATGAAGACCGCATTTATATTCCCCGTAATATTTACTTAAAATATCTATTATTTCCAATGTTTCTTTTTTTGTTTTCATAATTTTTACCTTAACTTTTTTTACCTTGATTTATTTATTAATTATTGTATCATAGCTAAGCAAAATTGGAACAATAATTAAGAATAAAATTTAGAAAGGAAGTAAAAAAATGAGAAGAACAACTATGTCTATGTTAACTGGTATTACAGCAGGCTTGATCGCAGGAGTTGGTATGACTTCATATATGGCTACAAATAAGAAAATGAGAAAACCTGTTAAGAAAATGAAAAATGCGGTTGAGAAAGCTGCAAAAGAAGCTGCAAGTGAAATTAAAGATATGAGTTTGAAAAATTAGTAAAAAAGCCTGAAAAGCCTCTGATATACGTAATCAGAGGCTTTTTCTTTATTTTTATTTTAAAAATTTATTAATTTTATTTTTATATTCTTTATTATGTTCAAACCATATTTTAGTATGTTCACTGTTGTCTACTGTCCAAATTTTCTTGTTTTTAGATTTAATTGAATCATAAATATTTTTTCCCATAAAATAAGGTGTTGTAGTGTCTTTTTTACTGTTTATTATTAAAGTAGACGTTTTTATATTTGAAATTGACTTTGGAACTTCTGCATCTTTATAATAAAATCCTAACTTGATTTTATTTACAACATTTCCGCAAGACATAATGTACGATGTTGGAATTCCAATGTTCATTTTTTTTATTTCGTTTTCTATCATCCATTCCATACTGCTGACTGGACAATCTAAAATTAAAAAATCTACTTTATCATCTGTGTCTTTGTAACCTATAGCCAATCCTGAGGTTGCACCACCACATGATGTTCCAAAAACTCCAAGAGTTTTATTAGGTGCTTCTTTTTTTACATAGTCTATATAATCAATTAAATCAAACTTTTCTAAATATCCAAAAGTAGTGTATTTAGCTATATTTTCATTAGAACTTCTTTGATCATAACTTATAACATTATATCCTTTTTGCAGAAAATATTCTGCTATCGAGTACATTGAGTATCTATTGCCGCCTAGTCCATGAACTAATATAATCGTTTTATTATTTTTATTTTTTAATTTTGTTGCATAAATATAATCAGCCGGAATTTTATGTTTATCTAATGATGAAATGATATTTATAGGTTCGATAATATATTTTGATGAAATTTTGTTATAATATTTAGCATGTCTTCTGGAATTATTTATTATTTCCTTTGTGCTTTCACAAGTAGTCAATTGTGTAGATTGTAAGAATACTTGATTTCCTATATAATACGACATACCTAAAAATATGATAAATATTGATGTTATTATAAATGATAAAATGATTTTAAATTTCTTTTTCATATGATTTACTCCTAGCTTAAACCGATTTTATATTAAATAATAAATATATAAGCAAGTATTTTATTTTATCATATTTTATATTTACATAAAAGTCAAAATTATCCTAATAATAATAGTATGAAAAAAGGAATTTTATTTAGTATTATTTTTATTTTATTTATTAGTTTATTCAGTTGTAATTATAAATCCGAAATAACAACAAGAACATTGATGATTTATATGAATGGCTCCGACTTGGAAAGCGAGAATAAAATAGCAAGTGAGGATTTACAAGAATTAATGTCAGCAAAGATACCGAAGGGGATGACAATATTGGTAGAAACCGGAGGGACAAAAAAATGGCATAATAAAAATATAAGCGAAAATCACAATCAAATTTTTGAAATAAAAAATGGGAAGTTAAATCTTCTAAAAACAATGCCAAAACAAAGTATGGGAGACAGCAGAACTTTAAGCAGTTTTATTGATTTTTCTTTAAATTATAAAAACAGCAAAGAAAATATTTTGGTTTTATGGAACCATGGAGGAGGGGCAATCGTCGGATTTGGCAAAGATGAGAACTTTAAAAGCGATACACTGCTTTTGGATGAACTAAAAAAGGGATTTAAAACTGCATACGAAAAGACAAAAAAGAAACTGGACCTTGTAGTTTTTGATGCTTGTTTGATGTCTTCCTTGGAAACCGCAAATTCTATTAAAGACTATTCCAAGTATATGGTTGCAAGTGAAGAGCTTGTTTTGGGATACGGATTTGACTATAAAAAAATAGTTGGGAATTTTAATAATAGTAATATGGAAAATATAGGTAAAGTATTTGTTGATACTTATTATAATGAAAGTAAAAATAAGAAAAAAGATAATATCGTAACTATGTCTTTTTTAGATTTAGGTAAGGTTAGGAAATTATATAATAACTTTAATGAAAAATTAAAAGAAAATGATATTTATAAAAATACTTCAAATTTAAATAATAAAATGCTGAATTCAATTGCTTTTGGGGGAAGAACAAAAGAAGAAGGGTTTAGTAATATGGTCGATTTAAGTTCCTTGGCTGAAAATATTTTTAATAAAAGTGATAATAAAGAATTAGCTGAAAATATAAATGATGTGGTTTTATATAATAAAAATGGATATATAAATAAAGATGCCTGCGGGCTGTCAGTATATTTTCCGCTCAATTATAATAATAAAGCTATTTATGAGCTTAAGTTGTATCATTATTTAAGTTTAGATAATGAATATTATAAATTTTTAAAAAATTATATTGATAACGAAAATATAAAAAAAGTAAGTCATTTATATGATATAAAAGCTGTAAATGGCAAGAATATCATATATGAAATAAAATTAAATAATGAAAAGAAAAATAAACCTTTTTATTTAAATAAAGATATATTAAGCGTAAAAAAAATATATTCAAAAGGAAAATTAAATGTCTATACTGCTCCTATAATATATAATGGTAAAGAAGCAAGTTTGCGTTTTGAACAAGAACTTGCAACTGGTAAGATCAATATAGAAGGTGTCATCATGTCCAGAGGCGAACTTAATTTATCAGAGAAAAAGGTGCTGAATTTAAAAGAAAATGACGAAGTGCAAATATTGAATTATGAATTTTTAGAAGACGGTGAAATAAAGAAGATAAAAGGGGATGTACTTAAAGTAACAGCAGGTACATTAATATTACAAATGTAATGAAAAATATGAAAATTTTTTCATATTTTTACTAAAAAACTATAATGTTTTTTTTCAGAATATAGTATAATGAAGTTTAGTGAAAACTTAGAATAATATTTTAAATAATTTATATAAAAGGAGATTATAGAAGTGAAAAAAATAGCAGTTTTAACTAGCGGCGGCGATGCTCCCGGAATGAATGCGGCTATAAGGGCCGTTGTTCGTGCCGGGATATACTATGGTTTTGAAGTTTATGGAGTTTACCAAGGGTATAAAGGATTAATTGAAGATGACTTAGAAAAATTAGACGAATATTCTGTATCGGATAAAATCCAAAGAGGCGGTACATTCCTTCGTTCAGCAAGATGTTTGGAGATGAAAACAGATGAAGGTTTAAATAAAGCAGTCAATACATTACATAAACACGGTATTGAAGGCTTGGTAGTTATCGGAGGAGACGGTTCTTACAGAGGGGCACAAAAGTTGAGCAGAGCCGGGATTAATGTTATAGGTATTCCCGGAACGATTGATAACGATATATCCTGCACGGAGTATTCTATAGGTTTTGATACTGCAGTTAATACGGCAGTAGACGCGATAAATAAAATCAGAGACACATCCTCTTCTCATAACAGAGTAAATGTTGTGGAAGTTATGGGCCGTAACAGTGGGTTTATTGCATTATATGCTGGTATTGCTGCGGGTGCCGAAGCTATTTTGATCCCAGAAAAAGAACTTAATTTAGATGTTGTTTGTGACAGGATCAAAAAAGGTTTTGCTCTCGGTAAATATTACGGATTGGTAATATTGGCTGAAGGTGTGGGACATTATGAAGAATTTTGTGATGTTATAGAAAAATACTCTGGTGTAACAACAAGAGGAACAAACCTTGGATATATACAAAGAGGTGGTTCTCCTTCTGCATTTGACAGAATGCTTGCCAGCAAAATGGGAGCTATGGCGGTTGAGTGCTTGAAAGACGGTAAGACGAATAGATGTATGTGTTATCAGCACGGAAGATTTTTAGATATGGAAATCGAAGAAGCCTTATCTATGCCATACAGTATTGACGAAGAAGCTAAAAGAATTGCAGAAATGATTGCAATATAATATAGATTTGAAATAGGAGATAATCATAAATTATGAAAAAAACAAAAATTGTTTGTACAATCGGTCCCGCAAGCGAAGATAAAAAGGTATTGACACATTTGATCGCTTCGGGAATGAATGTTGCAAGACTTAATTTCTCTCACGGAGATTATGAAGAACATCAAGGAAGAATTGATACTATCAAAGAAATCAGACAAAAATTAAATCAGCCTATAGCTATTTTGCTTGATACAAAAGGTCCTGAAATCAGGACTAAAAAATTTAAAGACGGCGGAGTATTTTTAAAAGAAGGCAGCATGTTTACTCTTACAGTCGGAGATGAACTCGGAGATGAAAATAAATGTTCCACGACTTATGATCATTTAGCTGAAGAGCTTAAAAAAGGCGATGTAGTACTTATTGATGATGGTTTAATTAAACTAACTGTTAGAGAAATAAAAGGTAAAGACGTAATCCTTAGAGTAGATAACGGCGGTCCCGTTAAAAATCATAAGAGTATCAACATTCCGGGAGTTAATATCAAGCTTCCCGCTCTTACCGAAAAAGATACGAATGACTTATTATTTGGTATAAAAAATGATGTTGATTTTGTAGCTGCTTCTTTCATTAGAAGTAAAGAAGATGTTTTCGCTATAAGAGAGGTCCTTAATAATAACGGCGGAGAAGATATCCATATAATTTCTAAGATCGAAAACAGGCAAGGTGTAGACAATATAGATGAGATCATTGAAGCCAGTGACGGAATAATGGTTGCTAGAGGTGACCTTGGCGTTGAAATCCCTGCTGAAGAAGTGCCTATAGTTCAAAAGGATATTATCAAGAAATGTAACTACGTAGGCAAACCTGTTATTACCGCTACTCAAATGCTTGACAGTATGATAAACAACCCTAGAGCAACAAGAGCTGAAGTAACGGATGTTTTCAATGCTATTTTTGACGGTACGGATGCAATTATGTTATCGGGAGAAACCGCGGCAGGTAAATATCCTATTGAAGCTGTTCAGACTATGGGTATAATAGCTGAATCGGCAGAAGGTAAGTTAGCTAGTGATTTCAGAACCAGAAGTAAATATATAAATGACCAAAGTATGACCAGTGCAGTAAGTCTATCAACAGTACAAATCGCTGATTCTCTAAATGCAAAAGCAATACTTACACCTACAAGCTCAGGTTATACTGCAAGAAGGATCTCAAAATACAGACCTAACTGTGATATAGTGGCTTATACGGATAAAGAATATGTACAAAGAAGATTATCTCTTGTTTGGGGTGTTGAAGCTTATAAGATAGATGTGTTCTCGGATGTGGAATTACTTTATAAAACTATTATCAAGAGTGCAAAAGATCATTTCCACGTTCAAAACGGAGATATGGTAGTTATTACTGCGGGTATTCCTTTGGGGGTAAAAGGAACAACAAACTCTATAAGGATCGAAACTGTCGGCGAACATGTACTTAAAGGTGCAGGACTGATCAGAGGCAGAGTAAGAAGCGGCTTAAGGATTTATAATAAAGGATTATCTGACTTCAAAGAAGGAGAGATATTAGCATTAACTTCTTTTGATTCAAAAGCTATGGATTTAATAGAAAAAGCCGGCGGTGTAGTTTACAGCGAAAAGGCTTTCCCTAATGAAGTTGAAATGAAATTAAAGGGACTTGATATCCCTACATTGGTTGGTGTTGAGTCTTTTGAAGGATATGAAGATAAAGAAAAAGTTACTTTAGATGCTTCAAGAGGTATTTTGTATAAAATCAACTAATATAAAATATTAAAATATAACAGAAATGACAGAGGCTTGATATGGAAAAAGGTTTGAAGAAGGGCAATATATTGAAATTTTTAGTGGATATGTTTTTTGTGACACTTGCATGTATGATAATGGCATTTGCATTTGCTGCATTCTGTATTCCACTTGATATTGCTCCCGGCGGATTTTCAGGGCTTGCCACTGTCATTTATTCATTTACAGGGGCTCCGGTAGGAGCCGTTTCTTTTATTATGTGTATTCCTCTTTTTGTAATACTTTACAAAGATATGGGTGCAATTAATTTTCTTAAAACTCTCTACGGGACTTTCGCATTTTCATTTTTCATAGATATAATGACAGGTAAGTTCGATATTACAAATGATTTATTTTTAGCTTCAGTTTTTGGAGGTATAGTTTTCGGCGTCGGTGTCGGACTTCTATTTAAGTTTAAAGGTACGACCGGTGGGACAGAATTATTAGCTCTTTTGATTCAAAAGCGATTTCCGCATTTTACTATGGGTAATTTGATTTTAATATTAGATGGAATGGTTGTCTTAATTGCCGGGATTGCTTTTAGGAATTTCGAGATAATGGTATATTCGGGAATAAATATATTTATTGCAACGAAAGTTATCGACTTTATTCAAGAAGGTACAAGTTATACAAAGGCTTTCTATATTTTTACTTCAGACCCTAAAGGCATAAGAAATGCCATATTTGAAACCCTTGACAGAGGGGTTACCTTTATTAAAGCAAAAGGTGGATACAGTAATGAAGATAAAGATATATTATTATGTGTTGTAAGCAGGATGGAAGTTGCGGTCTTAAGAGAGCTTATTTCCGATATTGACCCTGATGCCTTCGTAATATTGGCTGAAGTCAGTGAGGTTCTTGGAGAAGGGTTTAAAGGTGTAACGGAAGAATAAAATGAGAGAAATAATCATAACCGAAGAATTTATGGATATGAGATTAGATAGGTTTATATCCAAAGTAACGACCCTTTCAAAGGGCGAGATTCAAAAACTGTTAAGAAAAAAATATATTAAAGTTAATGGTAAAAAGCAAGAAGGCAGCTATAGAACCGAGAAACTGGATAAAGTCCAGTTCTTTTTATCTGATGAAGTATTTAAACAAGATAATTTACATAGTAAATTAAATACTAATAATTTAAATATCATATATGAAGATAAAAACATTATACTTATCGATAAACCATCAGGTATACTTTCACAAGCAGACGGAAGCAGTAAAGAAGATATTGTGAGTAATCTTATTAGCTATTTAAACTCAAAATCTACGGGTATTGTTACAAGGCTTGATTTAAATACAAGCGGTATAGTACTGGCGGGAAAGAATAGAAGAGCTTTAATGCTTTTAAATGAGATGTCTAAAAATAAATTGATCGATAAAAGATATTTAACCTTAGTACGGGGTGACTTTGACAGAGAAGGTAAAGTTACGCATTATGGGATTAAGGATAATAAAGAAAATAAATTGATCCTTGGAAATAAAAAGGTTGATGGTTCTTTTGAAGTAAGTGCAGAATTTATAATAAAAAAGAGATATAAATATCATACTTTGCTTGAGGTAAGGCTTATTACCGGAAAGACGCATCAAATACGTTCCCAGCTGGATAAAATGGGTTTTCCGGTAGTAGGGGATAGGAAATATAATAAATCCAAACAATGCGGGAATAAAGATGATTTTAAAATAAACAGACAATTTCTTCATTGTTACAAACTGACATTAAAATATAGTGAAAAATATAAAGAGATCGTTACGGAAGATAAAACTTTTTATAGTGACCTACCAAAGGACTTGAAAAATGTTTTAAAAGAATTAGGTGAGTAAAAATTCAATTTTACGGTTTGTATTTAGTAATTTGACAATATATGATATATTTATTGATTATAATTAAAATAAATTTTGAGTTCTGTAATTTTATATAATTAATAGACGGAATTAGAAATTTAATATTTAATAATAGGTGAAAATAGAATATGGACATAAAAGATTTTATGAATAATAATAAAAAACTTATTATAGGTATAGTTATAATTTGTTTTGTCTTATTAATATTCATCGGCTTTAAAAAAGATGGAAAAGAAAAAATATCAATTGTAAGTAAGGATATTGAAGCAGGAAAAAACATAGATGTCTCCGAGTTTGTAAAATTAAAAGATAAATACAAAGATACATATGTAATAGAACCTTTGAATAAAAAAGTAAACTGTTTGGAAGTCGGTAAAAAAACGATAAGTTATATATTAAGAGAAAAAGGAAGTACAGACAAAGAAGAGGTAAAAGTTGATTTTAATGTAGTCGACACGACTCCTCCCGTAATAAAAGAATTAGATATACTCAGTATTCCTTTTAAAAGCAAATTTAATATCACTAAATTCATCGAAGCTGAAGATAATATAGACGGGAAGTTATCCGAGGATAAAATAAAAGTAGAGGGAAATGTTGATACGACTAAAATAGGTAAGTATAATATTAAAGTTACTGCCGAAGATTCCAGCGGGAATAAAGCAATAAAGGATATGGAAATAAAGGTAATAAGGCCTTATATTGCAATTGAAAAAATAAAAGGACTTGAAGGAAAGTATATCAACAAGAGTAAAAATCTGGTATTGAGTTTTTATGACAACTACGGAAGAGCAAGCTATTCTTTTGGTGAGACCGGAGATAGTCTAAATTACAGCGGGCATGTAAGCAGTATGCAAAAAAAGGGTAATGAAATTACATTACTTGTAAGTTATGATACTTCGGATTGGCAAAACGGAGAAAAGCCGGATTATGAATTTGCTGAAATGAAATTATATAGAACCGGTAATGATTTAAGACTTCAACGTTTTTTGGATTATAAGAATATTGATTTATCATATGCCGGGAAAAGCTGGAATGATGTAAAAAATAGTTTTAATATAAATTAAAGACCTAAGGGTCTTTTTTTATTTGTTTTATAAATTTTAGATCCATGTATTTTTTTATTAATAAAATATGCAAATAAAAATTTATAAATATTTTGGTAAAAATTGTTTACTTTTTGGTAACAGGTAAAAAATTAAGTATAAATCTATATATTTAAGTATTTTAATGTCATTTTATACACTTTTTGATTATGAAATCATCATATCATGATTGTCACAAAAAGTAAACTTTTAGGTAATAATAAATAACATAAGGGGAGTAAACTATGGGTATTTTCTCAGGGAAAAATCAAGAAGAACTCAGTAATAATGACAGCGGCAAGGCTAAGAGTTTTTTAGGTCTTATTAAGGGAAACTTGATTACAAAAAATACAATCGTTCAAGGATCGATAAATACTAAAGATGATATAACCGTCTTGGGAGGCGTAAAAGGCTCCATCAATTCTACTAAAAATGTAGAAGTCGGCGGGGTTATAAAGGGAGATATAGAAGCAGAAGACTCTATAAATCTTGAAAGCAATGCAATTTTACTCGGTAATCTAAAAGCTTCCAATATTAAAATCGATAAAGGGGCAATGATAAAGGGTAAAATAGAAATCATTAGGGATGCAATTTTAAGTTCTGATTTATTTGAAATGGAAGAGGAATTTACGGATTTGGAGCAGTTTATTGCAGATGAATCCTATGAAGATGAAAGTACTAATGAAGAAGAATAAAAAATATCAGTTATATTATGAGAAGTGTTTACAATTGTAGGCACTTTCTTAAATTAAGGAGATATTGTTGAAAGTTAAAGTCAAGAAATCGAAAATAAAAAAGAAAAGTAAAAATATAATATCCAAAGATATTTTCTATGTTCAAGTTCCAAAAACCGAAATGCAATTATTTTATGCGATATCATTTACATGTATCCTTATAGGTCTTGTTTTTGTAGTGCTTAATAAAACTTTGATTATGATGTTATCTTTTAATTTAGCACTTGCTTCATTCATTTTCGGACTTATGTATATAAGTAAAAAATGGGAAATAAATGAAAAAAAATATACTATATATTACTCTTCAGCTCTAAAGGATGAAATATATAAAATATCTGATTTTACCAAAGTAGTGGTTTGTAAGGATGAAATGAAAATGTATATAGGTAACAATATAATATTTAAGATTAAAAAGTTTTATATTAATTATAAACGATTTTTTAATTTGATACAAAATAATGACAATATATTAATGCAGTGGGAGTCCAAAATAAATTATAAATAAAAAAGACCTTTTAAAAGGTCTTTTTATTTTTATAGTCCCAAACTATCATCGTTTACGAAGAATACTTTTATTCTGTCTTTGTTTCTTTGGAAACCTGTAAGTGTATAGAATATACAAATCTTATCCATACTCCTGCAGTTAGCACATCTGCCTAATTTCCTGCATGGTGTATCCATATTCAGTCTTTCACAGTTCATCGGAGCGGTTTGTTCTTTAACTCTGTCTATAGCTGCGTCGACATCCGATACTATTTTGTTTGGGCTCGCTATAACCACCACATTGTCGGGACCATATATAAGTGCTGATACTCTGTTTCCCGTACCGTCAACATTATACAGCTCTCCTTTTACTGTTATGGCGTTAGAGCTCATGAAATAGTAATCAACAAAGTTTGCTTCCATTGCTATCTGTCTTTTTTCTTCTTTGGTAGAGCCTTCTTTTTTTCTGTCTTTAAAGTCGTAGCTTTTGATCAGTTCTGTCAATCCATCGATCTGTTTGATCGTGTAACTACCGCCGAGGGCAGTAGTGGAACCTTCGGGAACCATTTCTTTTACTGCATTCAATAATTCTTCTTTACTTTCAAAGTATCTTGCGTCCATGTTGTTTCTTTTAAGAGCGTCAATAGTCGTAAGTATTTTTTGTTTATTTATTTTTTTAATACTTTCATTATAATCCATTTTATTCATCTCCTAATTATTCTTCATCAGGATCATCTATTTCTTCATCCTGAGAAGGAACTTTAGCAATAGTTGAAATATTTACGTCTTCATCAAGAGTCATAACTTTTACTCCGGATGTACTTCGACCCATTTGGGAAATCCCGCTTGTATCTATTCTTATTACAGTTCCGTCTATACTTATAACCATTATATCGTCTTTTTCTTTTTCTATTACACACATTCCTGAAAGTGCTCCGGTTTTCTTTGTGAGTTTATAATTAAGAACACCTTTTCCCGCTCTTCCTTGTGTAGGATATAAGTTGGTTTTTGTTATTTTTCCGTAACCTTTTTCTGTAACAGACAGTACATAAGCATTATCGGTGGCTATATCCATTCCTATTAAATAATCATCGTCTTTTAAACTTATACCTTTAACTCCTTTGGATACTCTTCCGATAGCTCTTACATCTGCTTCATTGAACTTGATGGCAAGACCTTTATGTGTTCCGAGGATTATGTTTTGATTGCCGTCTGTTAAAGATACTCCAATAAGCTCATCGTCCTCTGCAAGGTTTATTGCTACGATACCGTTTTTCCTTGAAGAATCATATTCTGTTAAGCTTGTCTTTTTAAATACCCCGTTTCTGGTTGCCATTACAAGGTATTCGTCATCTTTGAATTCTTTAATAGGTATAACTGCGGTTATCTTTTCTCCCGGATCCAACGCAAGCAGATTTACTATTGCCGTACCTTTTGCTATCCTTGATGCGTCAGGTATTTCATAACCTTTGAGCCTGTATACTTTACCTTTGTTCGTAAAGAACATTATATAGTGATGTGTAGTTGTAAAGAATAGATGTTTAACGAAGTCGTTTTCTCTAGTAGAGAGTGCCGTAACACCTTTTCCGCCTCTCTTTTGAGTCTTATAAGTGCTTGCAGGAAGTCTTTTTACATATCCGACATGAGTTATTGTAACTACTATGTCTTCTTCTTCTATCAAATCTTCCATATCGAAGTCTTCATCGTCTACTTCAAATGCCGTTCTTCTTTCATCTCCGTACTTATCTTTTATTTCGCTAAGTTCTTCTTTGATGATGCTCATTACAAGTTCGTCACTTGCAAGAACGCTTTCCAAGTATTCGATTGTTTTAAGAAGTTCTGCATATTCATTTTCAAGTTTTTCTCTCTCTAAGCCCTGCAGTCTTCTAAGTCTCATGTCGACGATAGCTTTTGCCTGTACTTCGGAAAGATCAAATCTTTCCATTAATTTTTCTTCTGCGTCGTTATAACTTGCTCTTATAATTTTGATTATTTCATCAATGTTATCAAGAGCGATGAGAAGACCTTCAACTATATGTGCTCTGGCTTTTGCCTTCTTTAAATCATATTCTGTTCTTCTTACGATTATATCTTTTTGATGATTTAAATAATGTACTAATATTTCTTTTAAGTTTAGTACTTTAGGTTGGTTGTCTACCAGTGCAAGGTTTATTACGCTGAACGTATCTTGAAGCTGAGTATACTTATATAGCTGATTTAAGATAATAGAAGCATTTACATCTTTTCTTAAGTCTATAGCAACTCTTATACCGTTTCTGTCGGATTCGTCTCTGATATCTGAAATACCGACTACTTTCTTATCTCTTACCAAATCAGCGATTTTTTCAACCATTTTGGCTTTATTTACCATATAAGGTATTTCTGTTACTACTATTCTTTGTCTTTTTTTGCTTATTTCCTCTATATGAGTTTTACTTCTAAGTTTAATTCTTCCTCTTCCCGTAGTGTAGGCATTATATATGCCTGTTTTACCCATTATGATACCGCCTGTGGGGAAGTCCGGACCTTTGACATATTTAATCAAATCATTTATCTCAATATTTGGATTTTCTATTAAAGCAATTATCGCATCGACAACTTCTCGTAAGTTATGAGGAGGTATGTTTGTTGCCATACCTACTGCGATACCGTTTGAACCGTTAACCAGTAAGTTAGGAAATCTGCTTGGCAGAACAACCGGTTCTTTTAATGTTTCATCGAAGTTAGGAGCATAATCTACGGTTTCTTTGCTTATATCTCTAAGCATTTCACCTGTCATTTTGGTCATTTTAGCTTCGGTGTAACGCATGGCAGCCTGGCTGTCACCGTCAATGGAACCGAAGTTACCGTGTCCGTCTACAAGTGGATATCGCGTTGAGAAATCCTGTGCAAGTCTAACCATTGCATCATATATCGAACTGTCGCCGTGAGGGTGATACTTACCCATTGTGTCCCCAACGATTCTGGCGCTTTTTCTGTAAGGTTTATCATATGATAGATTAAGTTCGGACATAGAATATAATATTCTTCTATGTACCGGCTTTAAACCGTCTCTGACATCGGGAAGGGCTCTTCCTACGATTACGCTCATGGCATAATCTATATAGGAGGTTTGCATTTCTTCGACTATGTCACGGTCTTCTATTCTTCCATGTATATCTTGAATTTCTTCTTTTTTTGCCATTATTTATACCTCCTATATATCTAGGTTTTGAACCTTTCTTGCATTTTCGGTTATGAAGTCTTTTCTTGGCTGTACTTGGTCTCCCATTAAAATAGAGAATATTTCATCCGCATATGCGGCGTCATCGATACTTACTTGAAGAAGAGTCCTGTTTTCAGGGTTCATAGTTGTATCCCAAAGCTGTTCGCCGTTCATTTCTCCAAGACCTTTGTACCTTTGAAGACCTATCTTATCTCTTCCGATTTCCTGAAGCTTTTCTTCAAGCTGTTCATCGGAGTATAAGTACCATACTTTCTTTTGTTTTTCAAGTTTATATAGAGGCGGCTGAGCGATGTATACATATCCCGCATCGATAAGTCCTCTCATATAACGATAGAAGAAAGTAAGTAATAATGTTCTGATATGAGCACCGTCGACATCGGCATCGGTCATTATTACGATTTTATGATATCTTGCTTTTTCGATATTAAATTCTTCGGATATTCCAGTACCGAAAGCAGTGATCATGGAACGAATCGTGTCTGTATTTAAAATCCTATCCAGTCTTGCTTTTTCAACGTTAAGGATCTTACCTCTAAGAGGTAAGATAGCTTGAGTTTTTGAGTTCCTGCCAAGCTTTGCACTACCTCCCGCTGAATCCCCTTCGACTATATAGATTTCACATTTGGAAGGGTCTTTTTCTCTGCAGTCTGCTAGTTTACCCGGAAGAGCGGTACTTTCAAGTACACTTTTTCTTCTTACCAAGTCTTTTGCTTTTCTTGCTGCTTTTCTTGCTCTTTGAGCCGTCAACGCTTTTTCAACGATAATCTTTGCTACCGGTGGATGTTCTTCGAGATAAGATGAAATATTATCTCCTACTGTAGTATCAACATATCCTCTTACTTCCGGATTACCGAGTTTTGTTTTTGTTTGTCCTTCGAATTCAGGGTCAGCAAGTTTTACGCTTATTACTACGCAAAGCCCCTCTCTGATATCATCTCCGGATAGGTTTTCCTCATTGTCTTTAAGGATGTTATATTTTCTTGCATAAGCGTTTATACTTCTCGTCAAAGCTGTTTTAAATCCGTTTACATGCATACCGCCTTCAACAGTATTTATATTGTTTGCAAATGAATAAATACTTTCGGAGTAGCTTGTGGAAAACTGCATGGCAACTTCCAGCATACATACATCGCTTTCTTTTTCGAAGTAAATCACTTCAGGGGTTAATTTTTCTTTGCCTCTGTTTGCATAATCTACAAATTCGATGATACCGCCTTCGTAGTGGAAAGATTCTTCCTGATCTTTACCTTCTCTTGTATCTTTTAAGGTAATATTAAGACCTTTATTCAAGAATGCAAGTTCTCTTATCCTATGTTTTAAAGTGTCATAATTGAAAACAAGTTCGCTGAATATTTCTCCGTCCGGCTTGAAGAATACAGTCGTACCTGTTCTTTTTGTTTTCCCTACCACTTCAAGTCCTGTAATAGGCTTTCCTCTTTCGTATTTCTGCTCGTAAACTTGTCCGTTTTGATAAACATTTACGGTTAAATGTTCTGAAAGAGCATTAACTACAGATACCCCAACACCATGAAGACCGCCTGATACTTTATATGTACCCGAGTCGAATTTACCTCCGGCATGAAGCATCGTAAGCGCTATTTCCACGGCAGATTTTTTATACTTTTCATTCATTCCCGTAGGGATACCTCTACCGTCATCCTCTACTGTTATCGTGTCACCTTCTCCGATGGTAACAACTATATTTTTACAAAATCCGGCTAAAGCTTCGTCTACACTGTTATCTACTATTTCGTAAACTAAGTGATGAAGTCCTTTTTCCCCGGTGCTGCCGATATACATTCCGGGTCTTTTTCTAACGGCTTCCAAGCCTTCTAATACTTTGATTTTACTAGCATCATAATTGCTGTTTTGTTTAGCCACTATTTACCTCCCATTAAATTCCCTTTTTCTATTTTATATATTTTATAATCATCTATATCTTCTAAAAAAGAGTAATTGACACAAGTTATAAATGATTGTGTGTCCTTAATTAAGTTTAAGATTTGTTTTTGTCTGAATTTGTCTAAATCACTCATCACATCGTCCAGTAAGACGATAGGATAGTCATCAAATTTATCATGTAATAATTTGATTAAAGATAATTTCATGCAGAGTGAAATACTTCGCTGCTGACCTTGAGAAGCAAATTTTTTTGTATCAAGGTCGTTTAGAAATATATTTATATCATCATGATGAACGCCGATGGTTGTTGAGCCTTTCATCAAGTCATCATTTCTGGAATTCTTTAATGCTTTTTTATATAAGCTTTTTATATCCTTTAAATCCTTTGCATTTTCAAGTACATTTGAAGAATAAAAAAATCTTACTTCTTCATCTTTGCTTACTTCCTTATTTAATTCATTGGTGATTTTTTCTATTTTTTTTAATACGTTTATTCTGATTTTTATTATATCGCTTCCGATTGTATATAAAGTCTCATCATAAACTTCAAGTAAGCTGGACGCTATGTTCCTTTTTGAATAATCCCTAAGGATGGCATTCCTCTGTTTGAGTGCTTTATTGTATTTTCTTAAAGCACTGTGATAACTTGGGAATATATGGCTTATGCTTTCATTTAAAAACTTTCTTCTGTCCGCAGGATACCCTTTTATGATCTTAAGATCCTCGGGAGTAAACATTACCAGGTTGTATTCTCGTAAAAGTTCTGTCCTGCTTTTTATGGGCGAAGAATTTATTTCATATTTTCTTTTATCTTTTATTACACATTTGATAAAAGTATCTATATCGTCTTCTTTTATGACTTTAGCAGAAATAAGGGAAAAGTCTTCTCCGTTTTTTATAAAATTGGAGGTGTTTTTCTCTCTGTGAGACATTCCGTTTAAAGTTAAAGAAAGGGCTTCTAAAAAATTAGTTTTGCCCTGTGCGTTTTTCCCATAAAAAATATTATACTTTTTATTGAAGGAAGTATTTATTTTTTCTATATTCCTAAAATTCGTGATCTCAATATTTTCTATATACATATAAAAAAACCCCTTTAGGTTTTATAAAAATATTATAGCATATATTGCTTTTTTTTGCTAGTATTTTAGCTCATAAAAGCCCGTATTTTAAACTTTTTTAATAGTTTCAAGAAGGACATTTGGGTATATGTATTTTTTTTCTTAAAAAGCCTGTGAAAAAGAGTCGAAATATTTATAAAAATAGATAATAAAAACTGAAACAAGGATTTTCAAAATCATATTTTAATTAGATAATTTTATTATTTTCTATGATGTTTTTAATTTAATCTCAAATATCTTATAATCAACAAAAAATAAATCACTTATTTTAAATATAATATTTGATTAAATTATATTTTATTATATAATAGTTAAGATAATTTACGAAAACGGAGTCGAATTTATGAAGAAATTTCTTAAAGAATCAAGTTTATTTTACGGAGTAGTGGCATTATTATCTTTGATATTATTTTCAAGACCTTCAACCTTTGGTACTCTTACTGCACAGCAATTAGATTCAATCGGAGGTATTTACGGATACTTTGCGGTATCTTCCGCATTGCTTCTTGTAAGTTTGATAATTATGAGTTATCTTCATTCCAAAGTTAAATATGGTTCTATTAAAAGCATTGCCGATAACAGATTTACAAGAATAAATAATATAGTAAATGTGGTAATGTTATTGGGCTTCTTGATTTTAGCTATAGGATGTATATTTGAAGTTCCTAAGTTATGCAGTATTATGGGCGTAGGGTTTATAGGTGTTTTAACGGGTGAGAGTAATTTAAGCTTTACGGTGCTCGGTTTGTTTATTTATATTTTATGTTTCATATATGCCATAATAGGTGGGAAGGTATCCGAATCGGATCTTCCGAGCAGACGAAGAAGCGTTAAGCTGGTTAAACTTAAAGTATCAGAATTTCTAATGATGTTTATTCAGCATGTACCTTCGGTTATATCTACCATCGTTTTAATAACATATCTATTATCTTTATTGAATTTTGCAAAATAAAGTATATTTTATCAAAAGAAGAGATTTCCTCTTCTTTTTTATTGTTTAATTGTCTATGTTATGATATATTACCTTTGAAATAAATAAAAAAATAACAAAAGTTTAATTTTTTTAAAATCTTATTATGATATAATAAAGGTAAATATAGTTAATTAAGGAGATAATTTTAATGTACGCTAAAATGACGGATAATATAGGAGATGTAAATATCTCTACAGAAATCATTGAACAAATGGTTGGGCTTTGTGCCATGGAATGTTTCGGTATTGTCGGGATGGCAAGCAGAAGCGTTACCAACGGGATCATAGAACTGTTAAAAAAGGAAAACCTTAGAAAAGGTGTCAAGGTAGTAGATGAAGACGGAAGACTTGTTGTTGATATTTATGTTATTGTTGAATTTGGCGTGAAAATTGTTACTGTTGCTGAAAATTTGATAGATACTGTAAAATATAATATAGAAAAACAAACGGGACTAAAAATCAAGAAAATCAATGTTCACGTTCAAAGCGTAAGAGCTAATCAATAAAATAACTACGAGGTTTTAGGATATGATAGATGCAAGTATGTTTAAAAAAGTGTTAAAAGGCGCTTATGCCAATTTGGAAAACAATAAACAAATGGTCAATAACCTAAATGTTTTCCCTGTTCCGGACGGAGATACCGGAACGAATATGTCTCTTACCGTTAAGACAGCGGTAGAAGAGATGAGTAAAGTAACGAGCGATAAAATAGGAGATGTTGCCGCAAGTATGTCAAGCGGTGCTCTTATGGGTGCCAGAGGAAACTCGGGAGTTATTTTATCTCAGCTTTTCAGAGGTTTTGCCAAAGGTTTAAAAGACGTTAAAGAGATAGATATCGATTCTTTGATAGGTGCATTTGAACTTTCTACTAAAATGGCTTACAGAGCTGTTATGAAGCCTACCGAAGGAACGATACTTACCGTTGCAAGAGAAATGAATGAATTTGCAAAAGAACATGGAAAGAGTTATTCCAATGTGGAAGAATTTGTTTCTCATGTACTCGATGCGGGAGAAAAATCTCTTCAAAATACTCCAAACTTACTACCTGTTTTAAAAGAAGCGGGAGTTGTGGATGCCGGAGGAAGAGGGCTTCTTTGTTTATTTGAAGGTGCATTAAAGGTACTTAGAGGCGAGGAAGTTATATTCATTGACGTTGAAGAAGTAGAAAAGGAAGAAAGCGGAGTAAAGGGTTTTGAAATCGATTCTTCCGATATAAAATACGGATACTGCACTGAATTTTTAATTAAAGTTCATAAAGAAAACTTAAAATATGAAAGTGCTTTGACAGCAGCTTTAAAAGATAAATTGACTCCTATCGGCGATTCGCTGGTTGCAGTTCACGATAATGGTATCATAAAAATCCATGTTCATACAAATGTTCCTTGGAATGCGATGAAAATGGCAGCAACATGCGGAGACCTTTCCAAGATAAAGATAGAAAATATGCGTGAACAGCATAATGAAATAATCGTTAAGAGCGAAGAAGAGAATAAAAAAGAAGAAGAAAAATATTCATCGGAAGAAAAAGACTATATCTTTATAGGTGTCGCTGCGGGAAGCGGTATGAGTAAAATTTTGAAAGACCTTGGTATGGATTATGTTATCGAAGGAGGTCAGACAATGAACCCTTCAACTCAGGATTTCCTTGATATAATAGATAACACCAACGGTAAAAATTATATCTTAATGCCTAATAATAAGAATATCATTATGGCGGCAACTCAGGCAAAAGAAATAAGCGAAAAGAATATCGAAGTTGTTAAAACAAGGACCATTCCGGAGTGTATAGCAGCTCTCATGGTATTTGAACCTGACTCAAGTATTGAAGATAATGCAGAAAATATGAGTGAGGCTATGGAAGAAGTAAAAACGGGACAAGTAACTTTTGCTGTAAGAGATACGAGCATAGGCGAAAAGAAAATATCCGAAGGTGATATTTTAGGTATATTAGGTTCAGATATAGTTGCCGATACAAAAGATATAAGTGAAGCGACATTAAGTTTGATCGATGAAATGGTAGATGATGACAGCGAACTTATAAGTATTTATTACGGAGAAGATGTAAAAGAGGCAGATGCCGAAAAAATAGGTAAATTGGTTGAAGAAAAATATTCCGACTTAGATGTTGAAATAACATACGGAGGACAGCCTTTATATTATTATATTGTTAGCGTAGAATAAAAATGAGTTATAAATTAAGCGATTTAAAGGGTGTTGGAGAGAAAAAAGAACAAGCTTTAAATAGTATGGGGATTTATACCTTAGAAGATTTACTCGACTATTATCCCAGGACTTATGAAGTTGTAGGTGATATAACTTCTATAAGTAAAGTAAGACCCGGAACAAAAGCTTTGGTAAAATGTACTTTTTTGGAAGCTCTTAAAACCAGGATAGTTAGAAAAAATTTAAAAATAACAAAGATTAAATTCTTAAGCGAAGGTAGTATTTTTTATGCTACCTTCTTTAATAATCCATATATATATTCTTATTTTAAAAAAGATGTTGAGTATAAACTATATGGAAAAGTAGAGAGGAACGGAAATTACCTTGAAATAGTATCTCCAAAGTATTCGAAATTAGAAGATAATGTTTCGATCAAAAACGGACTTAATCCGATTTACCCACTATCTGCAAAAAATAAACTTACGAATAAAGATTTTAAAAAGTTCATATTATCCGCCCTGACTAAAATAGATATCATAGATTATATTCCTTATGATATAAAAAAGGAATATGGTCTTATTTCGCTTGATGAAGCATATAAAAATATTCATGAACCCAAAACACTGGAAGATACTTTAAAAGCCAATGAGAGAATGACTTTCGATGAATTCTGCGGATTTAATTTATCTATTATTTTAAATAAAAATTTAAACCTTGGTAAAAAGGGAGAAATATTTGAGGTAATAAATAAAGATAAATTTATGAATTTGCTTCCTTTTAAACTGACTCCTTCGCAAAATAAAGTAATTTCCGAAATCGAAGAGGATTTAATGTCAGGAGTTAAAATGAATAGGCTGGTTCAAGGGGATGTTGGGAGCGGAAAGACAATAGTTGCTCTATATTCAATATACTTGGCTATCACAAATGGTTATCAGGCAGCTTTTTGTGCTCCAACCAAAATACTTGCAATGCAGCATTTTGAAAGTATAAAAGAGATATTTGATAAACTTGATGTTAATGTTGAATTATTACATTCCAAAATGACGGCTAAGGAAAAGCGGGAAGCTTATGAGAGAATAGAGAGTGGAGAAAGTAAAATAATAGTGGGGACTCATGCGGTATTCTCAACTAAAGTAAAATATAATAATCTGGGGTTGGCGGTCATAGACGAACAGCATAGGTTCGGTGTGGCACAGAGAGGATTTTTAGATAAAAAAGGAGAGAGTGTGCATACTCTTGTTATGAGTGCAACTCCAATCCCTAGAACTCTTACGCTAAGTATATATAAGGATTTGGATGTAAGTATCATTGATAAAAAACCGGGAAACAGAAAAGAAATAAAAACGTATTTTAAAGATTATTCATATTATGACAGGATATATAGATTTGCACTTAAGGAAATAGCTAAAAAAAATCAAGTATATGTTGTATGCCCTTCAATAGACAGTGATGATTTGGAGGCAGCGGAAAAAACTTATAAAAAATTAAAAAAAACATACTTTAAAAATGTAAATGCTGCTTTGATACATGGGAAAATGGATGAAGAAGAAAAAGAAAAAATAATGGAAGATTTCTATAAAGGTGAAATAAGTGCTCTTATCGCTACAAGCGTAATAGAAGTAGGGATCGACAGTAAAGACGCAACACTTATAATAATAGAAGGTGCTGACAGGTTCGGGCTTGCGTCACTTCATCAGCTGAGAGGGAGAGTGGGAAGAAATGATAAAGATTCTTACTGCATACTTTTAAGCGAAAATCCAAGTAAAAAAAGTATTGAACGTCTTAATTTCCTATCAAAAAATAATGACGGGTTTGAAATCGCCTTGTTTGATTTAAAAACGAGAGGAAGCGGAGATATCCTCGGTTACCGACAAAGCGGTAAGGGCGGATATAATATATATAAATTAATCGAAAACAGCGAATTATTCAATAAATCCAAAATGGCAATGGATAAAATATTGAATGATGATAATGAAGTGAACCGAAATTATTTGAAATATATAAAAAATAAGTATAATAATGTTACAAAAGATATTACGTGGAATTAGAGGTAAATATGAGAGTAATAGCAGGAAAAATGAGAGGGACCAATTTAGAAAATCCCAAGGACAGAAGAGTAAGACCAACCACAGACAGGATAAAAGAAGATTTATTCAATATAATCATGCCTTATATACCTGATAGCTTATTTTTGGATTTATTTGCCGGAAGCGGAGCAATAGGAATAGAAGCTATAAGCAGAGGGTGTAAAAAAAGTATTTTTGTAGATAATAATATGGACAGCTTTCGTCTGATTAAGAAAAATATAAAAAAGACTAAGTGCATAGATCAGAGCACCGTAATAAAAAAAGATGCCATAAGCTTTGTAAATACCACAAAGGATAAGTTTGATGTCATATTTTTGGATCCGCCATATAATTATGAAAAACTAAAAAATTTGATAGAAAATATCGTTAAATGTGATATACTATGTAAAGATGGGATATTGATTGTCGAACATGATAAAAATATACCTCTTGAGCCGGTTGAAAAATTGGTTAATATAAAAACAAAGTCTTATTCTCTTACAAGTATTGACTTTTTTGTTACGGAGGATTAAATGAAGAAAGCAATATATGCAGGAAGCTTTGACCCTATTACCAGCGGTCACGTTGATATAATAAAAAGAGGGGCAAAAGTTTTTGATAAAATATATGTGGTACTTATGGAAAATACCACAAAATCTCATTTGTTTTCGCTTGACGAAAGAGTCAGATTTCTTAAAGAGAGTATAAAAGACTTGGGAGATAGAGTTGAGGTCGATGTTTATACCGGTCTTATTGCTGATTACTGCAATATAAAAGATACTTATATTTTAATAAGAGGTCTTAGGGCTTTAACGGATTTTGAATATGAGTTTCAAATGGCGACCATAAACAGGAAACTCAACAAGGAAGTAGAAAGTGTATTTTTTGTTGCAAGTAATGAATATACATATGTTTCTTCAAGTAATATTAAACAGATTGCGGAATTTGGAGGAGATGTTTCTACTATGGTTCCTGAATGTGTTAATAAAGCACTTATAGAAAAATATAAGGGAGAGTAAATATGAAAGTATTGGAATTATTGGATAAACTTCAAGATTTAGTTGAAAATGGTGCTACTGTTCCTTTTTCTACAAAGATTATTGTGGATCCAGATGAGGTCCTTGATTTATTGGATGAAATCAGAGCTGAAATGCCGGGAGATTTAAAAGACGCAATAAGAATAAATGAACAAGAAAAAATGATTATAGGCAATGCGGAAAGAGAAGCAAACAAAATCATGAATGCCGCAGAAAGAAAAGTTAAAGAGCTTATCGATTCTGATGAAATTACCAGAAGTGCATACAATAAAGCAGAAGATATGCTTAAAAAGGCTAATACGGAATCGCTTAACATGAGGATAGGTTCCATAGAGTATTCTGCCGCAATGCTTAAGGATCTTCAAGATAAATTAAGGGATATGATCAATGTAGTGGAAGATAATAAAGTAGAGCTTAAAGAACTTAGAAAATCTGCTACAAATTCGAGACCGCCGGAAGTAAGAGAAGAAAAATAATTAGACTTTAAAAGAGATATGAAATCATATCTCTTTTTTTATTAAAGTTATAAGGGTTATTAAAGTAAAAGTATATACCGTTACAAATATCAACGAAGATGTTAAGTTAAACATAAATGGTATTTTCATTCCTATATTAAATGTAAGTGTTGTATCTCTAATGAAAATAAAGCTCAATAAATATGATATTCCTCCCGATATCAAACCAAGGGATAGCTTTGATAATAGATATTTGCCTATGCTTAAATCAGTGTTTGAAATGAATGAAATACACTGCATATTCGCACATAAGCCTCCAAATGACAAAAGGAAAGTTATTACACCTATCATAATAGGAGCAGAGATAAAATTAAGTTCGCTCAGTCCTTTGATACCTATTGTCATTTCCATAATGCCTTTAATAAAATTAGATAAAAACATATTGAGTTTAAAAGGAAGGATATCCAGATTAGTAAGTAGAGTAGTATCCATTAGATTTATAACAAGAGAAAAAAACATTATGTATCCCAGTACGTTTATTAGGGTATCCATGCTGTTGCTTACGCTTTCTGCAAATATCTTTCCGATGTTATAATGCTTTTTATATGTTTGTTTATTTGAACTTAAAAGGGTATGATTTTCTCTTTTAAAAAATAATCGAGCATATATAAACAGTGCCATATAAATGCTTGGAAGTATTATGAGACCGGCTTTTGGAAGATTTAAAAATGCGGTTGCTACCGTTCCAATGACAAATATAGGTCCCGGTGTCGAGCAAATTGAAATAAGTTTATTTGCTTCGTTATATGAAAGCTGATTATTTAAGTACATTTCACTAACTGTTTTGCTCCCTATAGGATAACCCGAAATCATGCTTGTAATAAGAGGATATGCACCTTTACCGCTTAATTTAAAATATTTAGACATGAACGGAGAGAATATCGTTGCCATATATTTTGCGTAGTCTAATTTGAAAAACATATTGGAAAGTACAAGAAAGGGAAATAAAGAGGGGAGTACACTGTTAAAAAACAGCAGACCGCCTTCTTTGACCGCAGCCATAGCTGTTTTTGTTTCTATAAATAAATATATTAAAATCGTCATTAAAATTATAAAATATAAAAAATTTTTCTTTTTCATATTTTAAATATATGTTACTTGTCCTTATAAAATGCCATTTTATAAAAGTCAAGATTAAATTTATCGTGGTTTACATTATATATATTATCCGCTTTAATATTTTTCTTGATTATTTCAATATCCACATCATTTAATTTGTTTATATCTTTATTATAATTATTAAATATTTTTATATCATTATTCTTTATCTGTTTTAATAATTCTCTTCCGTTATCATTAAACCCCAATACTTTAATAAACTTAGGAGTATGGGTTTTATATTTATTAAGTTCATCCTTGGTGTAGTTTGTAAGTATATGGATTAAAATCCTTCTTATCCTGTTCTTTGTATATCTTTTGGTAGATACTTTGTCGAGTAAGTCTTTTACATTTTTACTATCAAAAATATTCTTATAAATTCTGTTATTAAGACCTATTTCCATATCCGCGTATTTATATAGGTCTTCACTGTCCATTGATAAAATAATGTTTTTTATAGTGATAAAACAATCATCTATGATTTTAGAATTAGATTTATTCAGATTTAAATAATATTTGATAGAGTTACCGGGAACATAACTATTTATATCCTCTCCCGATAGTATTTTTTCTCTGATCCCAAATGCGCTCAGAAACTGATTATTACTGTCTGTACTCTTGTATGAAGCAGTTCTTTTTATTGGATAAGGTTTTATATTTGATTTTAGCTTTATAAGTTCTTTAATATACTCCATTGCCAAAATATTGTTGGGAGAACTCATAAAAGAAGTGTCAATATCCAATATATCTTTAACCGCATTTTCTCTGGATAATATATAAGAATATCCTTTGTTTAAATACTCTTTAAGTTTAACTTTATATTCTTCACTTTCTTTTAAAAGAAAATTGCAGACCGATATTATTTCTTTTAATTTTTCACTGTCTTCCATTCCAAAGCATAAATGGTCTATTATACCTAAACTATTTAAAATCCTGACTGCGGAAGAAGAAAAGATTTCTGCTGTGGAGCATGCATAAACAAAAGGGAGCTCAATAACTAAATCGGCGCCGTTATTAACGGTGATTTCCGATTTTTTATATTTATCGATTATCGATAACTCTCCTCTTTGAGTATAGTTGCCGCTCATTATGCAAACTACATTATCCGCATTCAGTTCTTTTTTTACCTTTTCAATCTGATATTTATGACCGTTATGAAAAGGGTTATATTCACTGACTATTCCGACAGTCTTCATGTTAAACCTCTTCTATTTCATTTTTACTTAAAAAGTATATGTAGCTGTGCTTTACATTTTTATTCATCAAAGTAGATATAGCTCTTTTATAATAGTTTAGCTGTATTTCAAATCCTTTTAGAAGTTCTTTCTTCTCACTTTCATTATTGTAATGATTTGTTTTATAGTCTACGAGTATCATAGCTCCGTCTTTTGTTTCAAACGTTAAATCTATAATTCCCTGAACAAGAATTTCTTCTTCGCTATCCTTCCACTTTTCAGATATATCCTTTGCTTTTAAGGCTAAGTTAAACGGAAGTTCCCTGTATATTTTTTTAGAGTGTATCAATTCTTTTCCTATATTGCTATCAAAGAAATTATAAATATAATTGATGTCTATATTATCGACTTCTTCTTGTTTAATCATTTTTTTATTTATAAATTCTCTGATTTGAGTATCTATTTCTGCTTTTATATTTTCAGTTTTTTTTAGTTTATCTATGTCAATTATTTCGAATATAAAATGGATGATGTTTCCTTTTTCTGCACTTGAAAGGACCGATTTTTCTTGTTTAAATTTCGGTGCTTCACTTAAGTTTATCACATTGTTTCCCACTTCCAGCAAATCTACGTTTTTAAGACTGCTCACTCCTGCTTTTCTTGGGATAGTGGTATTTACTATATTTTTATACTTGAAGTTTAAATCATCTTTGATTTTATTTATAATTTTATCATCTAAATAAAAATCATCATCTTTTTGATTAATATAGCTTGTTGATAACTCTGTTAATAAGTCTTCTATTTTGTTATTATATACTATGAAATTATTATCTTCGTAAATGATATTATTCTCTTCTTCGTATATTTTATTTGGTAAGATCCCCTGCATTATCCATTCTAAATACGAATTGGAAAATTCTACGGAGTATGGTGTTATATTGCTCGGCAGGTTATCAATGAGTTTCTTTGTGTCTTTTGAATATGCGGTAAGTATCAGTTTTTCTTTAGCTCTTGTTAAAGCAACATATAAAAGTCTCATTTCTTCGCTTAATATTTCATTGTTTTCAACTATTTTTGCACAAATCTTAAATATACTGTCTACTTTATACTTGTTATCCAAATCAATTAACGAAGGGCATATTCCCAAATCCTTGTTTAACATTATAGGTTTTTTTGTGTCAAGCATATTAAACATTTTGTGACATCCCATTAAAATGACTATCGGGAACTCAAGACCTTTGCTTTTGTGTATGGACATAAAGTTTACGCTGTTCTCGCTGTCTTCGCTGAAAGCATATCCGCTTTCGCTTTGAATTTTGGCGTAGTCCATGAAGTTGATAAATCCATATAATCCTTCATTTGAAAAACTTTCATATTCATTAGCTTTTATGAGCAGTGTCTTCATATTATTGACTCTTATATTTCCGAAGGGAAGAGCGCTCATATAATCCATTATATTTGTTTCTTCATAGATGTTTGATATTAAATCCGGGACTGATGTATATAGACTTCTATCACTGTAATCATTTATTACTTTAAGCATATTTTTTACTTTATCTTTTAAAGTTATATTTACATTTTCTTTATTTATAAAAGACATTATGCTTTTGTAGTAATGACTTTCTCTAGTGGAAATTTTTATTTCCAACAATTCGTCTACTGTGAAATTAAATATCGGACTTCTCATTACTGAAAGAAGGGTAATGTCATCTTTAAAGTTGTTTATTATGCTCAGGAAGTCTTTGATAGTTTCAATTTCAAGGGTCTTAAAATATTCTATTTCTTTTTCGCTCGTTACCGGAATGGAGTATTTATTGAATATTTCTTTAACGTTTTTAATTCGTGTGTTTGCACTTCTGTGAAGAATACATATATCGCTGAACTTAACTTTTCTGTATTCTTTTAATTCGGGATCGTAGATATCGGTACCGATAAGGTTATTTATCATCAATGCGATATAGGTTATTTCGTTTTCTTCTGTGCTGAGTTCACTTAACTCTGAGTCAAAGGAGTCAACACCGGCTGTATCCTTATTGATAAGATGAACTTCGATTTTACTTTCTATTTCTTCATCTCTGCCGGCTATTAACCGTTCATTTTCATCATAGTTTATTTTTCCTGTTTTTTTAGACATTATCTTTTCAAATAAAGTATTTATACCGGTTATTATATTTTTATTTGTCCTGAAGTTGGTATTCATATAAACGGTTTTGTTTATTTTTTCATCTTTCTTATAATTTTTTATTCTATCTAAAAATATTTCCGGTTCTGCCTGCCTGAAACGATATATACTTTGTTTCACGTCTCCGACGGTAAATAGATTGTTTTCTTTTATTACCTTATTGATTATAGCTTCCTGAACGAGGTTTGTATCCTGATATTCATCGACGAAAACATAGTCAAACTTTGATAATATTTCTTCTCTGGCTTTTTCGTCTTCAAGTATTTTAAGACATAAATGCTCGGTATCTTTGAATTCAAGGACTCCTTTTTCGGATTTTAAATGGGAGTAATATGCATCAAAATCAATGATTGCCTGCTCAATGGTTTTCATATGAGGATAAAGCTCATGAACTACATCTATAATATCTTTATAATTAAAAGTTAAAATATTTAATGCTTTTTTTAGTATATCCTTACTTTCGTTTCTAAGATTTTGAACTTCTGCCTTTTCTTCTCCTTTTAATCCTCCCGCTTTAAACCTTTTAAATATATCGGCGGGTTTTAAGGTGATAAATTTTTCTAAATTATTTATCAAAAGATTTTGTGTGTTTTTAAGCCCGTCCAGATCCATATTTAAAATTTCCAGTAAATCGTCATTTGCTTCATATCTAATTGCTTTATCTTTAGCCTTAGATGAATAATTGAGTGCCAAAGATAAATATCCGTTTATCTTATCTTTGATTATGTCTATAAACATACTATTTTCTATATCATTGAAATCATCGTTAAATAAATCCACTTTTTCTCTCAGCCATTTAAATGGATTTGGTCTGTTGTATATAAAGAAATATATTTCTTTTAAAATGTTTTTAAATTCTTCTTCATCGGCATTAAAGGAATAAGATATGGAAGTATTTATAAAATCCTTATCTTCTTTTTTGTATCTATCTTCAAAAAGCATGTCAAATGCTTCATCCATGAGTATATTTGCATTGGTTGAATCTATTATTTTGAATGCCGGATCTACATCCACAAGGTGATAATACTCCCTTATTACGCTTATGCAAAATGAGTGGAGAGTAGATATATTGGCTTTTTCAAGATTTGAAATTTGGTCAAACAGATATCTTTTATCATTGTTTTTTTCTTTTATTTTGGAATAAAGAAGTTTTCTTATTTTTTCTTTCATTCCGCTTGCCGCTGCATTTGTAAAGGTAACTACAAGAAATTTATCTATATCTGTTTTTTCTTCTAACATCAACCTTATTATCCTGTTAGTAAGGATCGCTGTTTTTCCGCATCCCGCTCCTGCACTTATAAGGAGGTTTTTATTATCTGTGTTGATAGCATCACTTTGGCTTTTAGTCCAGTTCATTTTCTGCCTCCTTTGATAATAATTCCTTTATTTCTTTATTAGATAAATTGCTAAGTTTATTATAGTTATTATCTTTAAAGCATGTATCAAATTTGCAAATATTATTATACTTGCACCATTCACAAGGTGTAGAGTTGTTTTTATCCATATAAGGATGAATTTCTATTTTACCCTCTGCTATGTCGTCTATTATTCCCTTTGCTTTGTTCTTTGTATGAATGATTAAATTTGAAAAGTCCTCGCTTGAAAGCATGTTTGTTTTATCTCTGTTGACCTTGATGGAGTTCTTATTATTATCGATTTTATCCATTAATTCTTTATCATCCAAAACTACTCCGTCAAGTTTATTCTCTTTTACCGCTTCTTTTATTTCTTCAAATGAAGATGAGTTTTTTATATTTTCTATAGGAGGTGTGATTTTAAAATAGAAAGCCCCTGCAGGTTTTTTGTCATCATTATTTGTTGAGGCAGTCAAATATATGGGCAGCTGCATACTTATGCCATAGTAACTTTTTATAAAATCAAAAGTGGCATTTCCTGTTTTATAGTCTATTACCTTAACATATCTTCCCTTATCGTCTTCGTAAGTATCTACTCTGTCTATTATTCCGTGAATAGTCATTAGGTGATTTTTATTTGTAACGATTTTTATTGCTCCTTCATTTTCTTCGCTGAATTTGCTTTCCGTAGATGTTATTTTAAAGTTACTCCTATTAAGCTCCGATATAATAGTATTTAAAGAGTAAGAAGCATTACGAAGAAGCTTATTTTTAAAGTAAGCACTGTTAATTATATTTTTAAACTTTCCGGAAGAATACTTATCTATTATCTCACTTGTTATATCAAAAGAGATTTTTTCAACTTCTGCTTTTTCTATATTTTCCGGCTTTATTTCTTTATCTATTATCTTTCTCGAAAATTCCGATATGATTTCATGGAGGATATTTCCTATATCCGGTTTATTTATTTCATTTTTCTTTCTTTCTTTAGGTTTAAGTGCATAAGAAACAAAGTAACTGAAAGGACATTTTGCATAGGTTTCCAGTCTGCTTATACTTGTTACTATTTCACCTTTATATATTTCATCTATTAATTTTTTATTTTTTATTACGGCTTTGTTGTTAAAGGATAATGCACTGTTCATAATATCTATCAAGTACTTGCCTTTATCATCTTCTTTATATAAGTCATACAATGTATCCCATAGAGTATTTACTTTATAACTGCTGTTTTTATGCAGTTTATTGTTTAGTAAATATTTAAATGTTGCTTCATAATTGGATATTAAACTTAAGTTATCTTCAAAGTTGTTTTTATCGAGAGTTTTAACTTTAAGTTTAGGCATTGTATCCTGAATTTTAAAGATAATGGAACTTGGAAGGAGTTCGTCTCCGTTAGAACCGGTAATAGGATATGAAAGAAAAATCTTCTTTTCGGTTTTTAATATTACGCTTGTCAAAAAATATCTTTCCTCATCTATTTTGTACTGTTCCGTAGTCCTTAAATTAATACCTTCATTGATAGCCTTAAGTTTTTCTTTGTTTGAGAAGATACCTCCTGAATTTGAGAAGTTGCTTGGAAGCACTCCATCATTTACTCCCAAAATAAATAAATATTTGATTTCACTGCTCCTGCTCCTCGATAGGCTTGCTATATTTACGCTGTCGATGGTCGAGGGGATGATACCTATTTTAAGTGCGTTAAATCCGCTTTCCAATACTTTGGTGTACTCGCTTAATGAGAGTTCTTCATTTCCCAGGAAATCATAAATTTGTTCCAGTGCGGTAATTATACTGTTGTGAATTTGAGCATATTTATTCGCATTTTCAAAGTCCTCTTTATATTTAAATTTGTTTACGAGAGTAATGATTTTTTCATATAACCCGAATTCTTCCAGGAAATCATAAAAGATATTTGTTATTTCTTTGACCGATGTTTTATCTTTTAAATCATTTCTCAGAGTAATTAAAGGCAACATCAATTCATCTTTTTTTTCATTCAAATAAGCCAAGTCATATTCATTATCCGGATTATTTCTTTTAAAATCAGCTGTCCACATAGTTCCTTTGATACCGAATTCGAGAGCGTAATTTTCAAAAGTTTCTATATCGGTTTTGGATAAGTCTGTCAAGCCTGTCTTTAAAAAGGATATAATGTCGTGTGTTTTGAAGTTTCCTTCTACTATATTTAATATTTTTAAAATGCCTCTAAGTATATTGGTATCCATTATACTGGTCGTATTATCCAGAAAAAAGCTGATATTATGCTTCTTGAATGTCTCGCTTATTATTTCTTTATAAGTATCATAATCAGAAGGCAGTACTTGAATGTCTTTAAAGTCCGCATTTTCTTCTTTTATCAATTTAAGTATATTAAGAGCTGTCATCTCAACTTCTTCATATATCGTGGAAGCTTTAAAAATTTCTATATTATTGATTTCGTCATCAAAGGTTTTTGTGTCGTATGAAAATATATTGTCTGCTAGGAATTTAATATCTTTTTCTTTCTCGTCTTCTTTATCTATTTCGGTGACAACTTCTTCATCGTTATTTTCTGCAAGTTTTTTTAATTTGTATAATGTATCATCAATTATTCTATATGATTCATTATTGGTATCTTCTTTCGTGTTGGTTGTAAAAAGAAAAGTTTGATTTATGTTCTTCTTTGAAATAGCCTCAATAAGGCTATACACGTTTCTGTCAAACCCTTCAAATCCAAAATAATAAATACCGGTATTATCTAAAAATCTTACATTATCAAGTACGGAACTTGCATATAAAGTTATATCGTCAAAATCAATAAAATCATCAGATAGGAAATCATTATAAGCTTTATATATTTTATGTATATCCAAAGACTTTTTATAAAAGTAATCTTCTTCGTTTTTATTATTAAAATTATCCGGGTTTAAATCTTCGCTTGCCACATTACTCTTTTTTAGCTCGCTGAATAATTCACTTAAGTTTTCGTTGAAAGATGCTTTGTTTGTTAAAGATTTAAAGCATGTGAGTTCGTTTTTTAATTTATTTAAGATAACTTTGATTATCATACTTTTCCCGCTGTCATCAAGCACGGGAGGCATTTCGCTTCTTGTCTTTGACAGTATTCTGTTTGTAAGCCTTTTTATACTAAGTACTTCAATATCAATAAGTCCCTTTGCACTTAGTTTATCCGTAAGCATTCTTTCTGCTTCTACGGTAAATTGTTCGGGGACTAAGAAAAATATTTTATTCACATTTTGATTTTCAAGTTCATTTCTGATATCTTTGCTTGCTTTAAAAAAAGCTTTTTCTTCAATATAACTTAGTATGATTTTTATCATTATCGTTATCCTTAATCATTTTCAAAGAGTTTTATTTTTTCAAGTTTGTCGATGTTGATTTTAAGTCTTTTAATATAAGAGACAAATTCCAGTATATCAGCTGTAGTATAAAGGGTCTTATGACTTGTTCCGTTATCTTTTAGTAAATCTTTATCTTTTAAATATTTCCTTACGTTTTCCACCATTTGCTCTGCAGGGTCAAGTAAGGTCAAATCATTATATATATCATTTATTTCCTTTTCTATTATAGGAAAATGGGAACAGCCCAATATCAAATTTTTGACATTTTTCTCTTTATCAATAATAGGTTCTATACATTCTTTGATAAGCTGATTTAAAAGAGGTTTGTTTTCTATTTGACTATCTATTACTTTTGGCAGTCTCGTAGAATCATTTGATATTATATTTATATCTTTATTTAATTTATGTATCTCTTTATTGTATGAGCCGCTGTTTACCGTTGCTTTTGTTGCTATAAGTCCTATTAAATCAACATTTGTTTCACTTGATTTTTTTGTTGCTAATTCACTTCCCGCTTTTACTATACTAAATATAGGGACTTTTGAAGTAAGTTTTTCGATATGAGAAGAAATCGTGTTGCAGGCGAGCAGGACCGCCTTTACATCTTGTTCTTCCAAATAACTTATCATTTTATTTGCAAGTATTATTATTTCTTCTTCGCTTTTGTTTCCGTATGGCATTCTTTTTGTATCGCCCAAATATATTATATTTTCATTAGGCAAAAGTCTTTCGGTTTGTTTGAAGACTGTAAGTCCACCCACTCCGCTGTCCAGTATACCTATAGGTTGATTTTTATTCATTAAAATATGACCTCTTTATGTAAAATTTTTAAATATTCTCAGTGATTATTCTATCACAAAAAACATAACATTAAAACAGATATAAATAATATGATTTATAGTAGTTACAGGGAGTGAATATGAAATTTTTTTATGTTTTTAATTATGATATATATAAAAAGGATTTTGTTTTGACTAAAAAAGAGTTATTTATAAACAAGTTATATAAACTATTTTTTGGATATTCTAAAATGATAGATCCTTCGGATATTAAAGATAATAGCTTTAAATTGATTGGAAAGAGTTTGTTCGTCAGTAATGACGAAATAATAAAAGGACGTAATCTGGATAGAATTAATAAATTAATCGAAGAAGAAGATATAAAATTCCTTTGTTTGGAAAGTGATGTTGACTCGGAAATATTTAAAGATATCAGTTTGATGATATTAAACGGAATGGAACTTCGTTTTAAAGTCTTATTTGAAAAGGCAAAAAAGATCATTGAGTATCCCGATAAAACTCAAATTGGTTTAATGATAGACGGCAAGTCAAATTATGAATACATCAAAATGATTTGTGAATATTTTCCACTTGTTATTTTCTTTGTTAATAATCCTTATTTAGGAGATAATATCTCAGGTAATATTTTAAATGATATTGGAAGCAGTATATATGTAAGTAAAGATATAAATTCTTCTAAAAGCTGCGAGTTGATATTTGATTTAAGCAGTGAAACATTCAGTGATAAAATAAACATTATAAAAACTGATAATTATATTTCACTGTATAAAAATAAAGAGATAGTAGAGGCAAAACGAAAAATCAATAATGTAAAAGTTAGATGCCCAAATATTATTATTGAAAGAAGCAATGTTAAAAATTTAGAATTATCTTTCGTGGAAGCTCTTATGTATGAGGATAAAGTAGTAAAAAGTAAGAATGACATAATAAATGTAGATATGGATAAATATTTATATGAAAAATGTTTTAAAATGATTTTTTTTAATGAAGAGTAATACTTGACAGGAATGTCCTTAGTATTTATAATATACAGATTGATTGAGAATTAGAAATAAAAATTAAGAGGTATCAAAATGGCTGATAAAGAAGTAATTTTATCAAAAAAAGGATATAAAGAATTAGAAGAAAAACTGAATTATCTAAAAGATGTAAAAAGACACGAAGTAGCATCTAAGATAAAAGCTGCCAGAGAATTCGGGGATTTAAGTGAAAATGCCGAATACGATGAAGCAAAACAGGAACAAGGTTTTATAGAAGGGGAAATAAGAGAAATCGAATATAAACTTAAAAATGCGGTTATATTTGATGATGCCAATAAAGCAAGCGGTGTAGTTTCTCTCGGAAGCGATGTTAAAGTATATGATACTGACTTTGATGAGGAAGTTGTTTATACTATTGTAGGCAGTGAAGAAGTTGATTTGGACAATAACAAAATATCCAATGAATCACCTATCGGAAGTGCTCTTCTCGGTAAAAAAGTCGGTGAAATTGCAAAAGTTCAAGTTCCTGACGGTATAGTGGATTTAAAAATATTGGAAGTTAAATAATAAGGTAGGGGAAAAGTATGAGTGATTTCTATGATAACGCACCTGAAGTAGTTAAAGTAAGAATTGATAAATTTAATGAATTAACCAATGACGGCAAATATCCATATAAAGAAAGCAGATTTGAATATAATGCTTACTGTAAAGATATTAATGAAAAGTTTGAAGAATATGAAGGTAAGAAAGTAAAGCTTGCCGGAAGACTTATGTCCAAAAGAGGTCAGGGAAAAGTAGGTTTTTATGACCTTATGGATTCAAGCGGCAGAATTCAGCTGTTCATAAAGAAAGATGTGGTAGGCGAAGATGAATATGCTTTGATAAAAGCATATGATATTGGAGATATTCTGGGCGTTGACGGTGAAGTATTCAAGACTCAAAGAGGTCAGATCTCCGTTAGAGTAGAAAAAGTCATATTACTTAGCAAATCAATACAAGTTTTACCTGAAAAATTTCATGGATTAAAAGATCCTGAACTCCGATACAGGCAAAGATATGTTGATTTGATAATGAACCCTGAAGTAAAAGATGTATTTTTAATGCGTTCAAAAATCGTTAAATGTATGAGAGATTTTATGGACGGAGAAGGATTTGTTGAAGTTGAAACTCCTGTTTTAGGCACTTTGGCGGGAGGGGCTAATGCTAGACCTTTTATTACACATCACAACACATTGGATATCCCTATGTATATGAGAATAGCTACCGAACTGCCTTTAAAGAGATTGGTAGTAGGTGGTTTTGATAAAGTATATGAAATCGGCAGGATATTCAGAAATGAAGGAATGGATGCAACACATAATCCTGAGTTTACAACAATGGAGTCATACCAGGCATATGCGGATTTTAATGATGTAATGAATATGAGCGAAAAAATGTATGAATATATTGCAAGTAAAACTTTGGGTACAACCAGTGTTGAGTTTGGTGATAACGAAATATCACTTAAAGCACCGTTCAGAAGAGTAAAAATGGTTGACCTTATCACCGAAGAAACCGGTGTGGATTTTGATAAAATAACAGATATAGAAGTAGCAAGAGAAGAAGCTAAAAAATTAAATGTAGTACCTGAAGAAGAATGGGGTATTGGTAAAATAATAGAAGAAGTGTTTGAAGAGCATTGTGAAGCAAAGTTGATACAGCCTACTTTTGTTACACATCATCCTGTGGAAATTTCTCCGCTTGCTAAGAAGTGTATGGATGACGACAGATACACTCAAAGGTTTGAACTTTTTATAGCAGGTCACGAATACTGTAACGGATTTAGTGAGCTTAACGACCCATTTGATCAAAGAGAAAGATTTGCGGCTCAAATGGAAAAGAAAGCAACAGGGGATGATGAAGCTCATCCTTACGATACCGATTTTATTAATGCACTTGAAGTTGGACTTCCGCCTACGGGAGGAGTTGGTTTTGGGGTAGACAGGTTGGTTATGCTTCTTACCAATCAAAGTTCTATAAGGGACGTGATTTTATTCCCGACAATGAAACCGGTAGAATAAATTTAATTATAAAAGGATCTTTAATAGATCCTTTTTTTATTTTTTTATATTGAAACTATGTATAAAAAACTAAATTAAGGGTAATGATTATTAGTGAACTATTAAATACACGATAAAATATAAAAAAATATAAAATAATTTTTTTGAAAAAAACTGCAAGTTTTTATGA